>CAMCUZ010000039.1 GCA_945879145.1 uncultured Mediterranea sp. | reverse complement strand
TGAGCTACACGCTTTCCATTTGATATTGTATTCTTATTTCTCTATGTGCTTATTTGACCTCCTCAAAGTCTGCATCTTGCACGTTGTCGTTGTTCGACTTGCTGCTACCGCTTTGGGGACCGGCCTGCTGACCGCCCTGGAAGTCCTGTGCACCACCGGGCTGTGCGCCAGCTTGAGCCTGGGCTTGATACATCTTCTGAGCAGCTGCATTCAATTCGGCTGTTGCGGCATCAATAGCTGCCAGGTCCTGAGCCTTGTGAGCATCCTTCATCTTCTGAACAGCGGCCTCTACCTCAGCTTTCACGTCGGCAGGCAGCTTATCGCCACTCTCCTTCAGCATATTCTCAGTCTGGAAAATCATGCTATCGGCCTGGTTGAGCTTGTCGATCTTCTCGCGCTCCTTCTTGTCGGCATCGGCATTAGCTTCGGCCTCGGCCTTCATGCGCTCGATTTCCTCCTTGCTCAAACCACTCGAAGCCTCGATACGAATGGCCTGCTCCTTGCCCGTAGCCTTGTCCTTGGCACTCACCTTCAAGATACCGTTGGCATCGATATCAAAGGTAACCTCAATCTGAGGCACACCGCGGCGAGCAGGGGCAATGCCGGTGAGGTTGAACTGACCGATACTCTTGTTCTGAGCAGCCATGGGGCGTTCACCCTGCAGCACGTGGATGGTTACCTCGGTCTGATTGTCGGCAGCCGTCGAGAAGGTCTCACTCTTCTTGCAAGGAATGGTGGTGTTGGCATCAATCAGCTTGGTCATCACGCCACCCAGAGTCTCGATACCCATCGAAAGCGGCGTTACGTCGAGCAGTACCACACCCTTGATCTCGTCGGTCAGCACGGCGCCCTGTACAGCAGCACCTACAGCCACTACCTCATCAGGGTTCACACCCTTTGAAGGCACCTTACCGAAGAAGTCTTCAACCAGCTTCTGCACAGCAGGAATACGGCTTGAACCACCCACCAGGATGACTTCGTCAATATCGGAGTTGCTCAGGCCAGCATCACTCATGGCCTTCTTACAAGGCTCCAAGCAGGCCTGAATCAGGTTGTGAGCCAACTGCTCAAACTTAGCACGGGTCAAGGTCTTTACCAAGTGCTTGGGCACACCACCTACAGGCATGATGTAAGGCAGATTGATCTCGGTGCTGGTCGATGAAGAGAGTTCAATCTTGGCCTTCTCAGCAGCCTCCTTCAAGCGCTGCATAGCCATGGGGTCACCCTTCAAGTCGGCACCCTCGTCATTCTTGAACTCCTGTACCAGCCAGTCGATAATCACCTGGTCGAAATCATCACCACCCAGGTGCGTGTCACCGTTGGTGCTCAATACTTCGAACACACCGCCACCGAACTCGAGGATAGAGATATCAAACGTACCACCACCCAAGTCGAACACGGCCACTTTCATGTCCTTATTGCTCTTATCTACACCGTAAGCCAGGGCTGCAGCCGTAGGCTCGTTGACGATACGCTTTACCTCCAGACCGGCGATTTGGCCAGCTTCCTTGGTAGCCTGACGCTGAGAATCAGAGAAATAAGCAGGCACGGTGATAACCGCTTCAGTCACTTCCTGACCCAGGTAATCCTCTGCAGTCTTTTTCATCTTCTGCAGAATCATAGCTGAAATTTCCTGCGGAGTATAGTGACGACCGTCGATATCTACACGCGGCATATTGTTATCGTTTACTACAGGATAAGGTACGCGCGAGATTTCCTTCTGTACCTGCTGCCAGTTTTCACCCATGAAACGCTTTATTGAATAGACCGTGCGCTTAGGGTTGGTGATAGCCTGACGCTTGGCGGGGTCACCCACCTTACGTTCACCACCATCAACAAAGGCCACCACTGAAGGGGTGGTGCGCTTACCCTCACTATTTGCAATTACTACCGGTTCGTTGCCCTCAAAAACGGCAACACACGAGTTCGTAGTTCCTAAGTCAATACCAATAATCTTTCCCATAATTGTATCTTTTTTATTTGTTATTATTCAAGTTGTTTCTGTCGGCCTTGCGGCTGACGACAATTGAAAAACAAACCACGTGCCAAAAGGGGAAAGCACCCTGCTAAGGGTTTGGCATGAGGCAACAAACTGCCATAATGGCAGAAAAGGGGGCTTTTGACCCCCTCTCTACGTCACATTTTGTCTGATTGTTACCTTTTGTCTGCTGACTTGCGCTTCTGCAATACGACAATGGGTTTCTTGGATTTGCCGCAAAGTGCCATTTGTCCGTTGCCCAAGCTGCGGTACCGCTTGACCTCGCCCAGGGCTGCAAGCACGTTGCGCTCCACCGTCATGTCGGGGCACATCATCATGGTGCTACCCATTCGACTCAAATCGATAGTACCCGGCTTAGCCTGCGGATCGATGGCTCCCGTAATGCGGTTGCATCCAGCATGGCCATACACACGCCCTGTAGCATCAAAGCCGATGAAGGGAAAAGGCTGACCTTCGGCAGGGACCACAGCGGTTTCGTGCAATTCAATGATGTCCCACTCTCCTTGCAGGTCGTGAAGTGTAACGGACTGTTTAGACGAAGCACACGAAGCAAGCGCTGCCGATACTGCAGCAGCACAAAGGGTTTGAGTGATTGTTTTCTTTCTCATTTGGGGTTGTTTTGAATTTAAAAGTTTAGTTTAGTTGATTCTAATGCAAGAGTATTTTTGTAGGGGCGGAAAATATTCCGCCCCTACAGTATCGAAAGGGAACTTCAACGAAATGGATGAAGAATCAGTTTAGTTACCAGAGAGCGCTTTGGCATCAACATCAGAAGATACGACCCGTGAGGCGGAACTTGATGACGGGATAGATGGTCAGCTTATCTACGATTTCGGAGAAGTCGTCCTCTGCCTCGGCATCATTAATCAGGTCTCTGAAGTTAATGGCGCCATTCTTATCCTTTACTTCTGGTGTGCCGTGCAGCTGTACGCCCAATTCGAACGAGAAGCCCACACGACGGTAAGGTACCGAACGTCCGAAACCCAGACCAAAGTAGGGACGGAACTTCTTCACCTCGATGCTACCACTCACGCTACCATCGCGTTCTACTGGAATGGTATAGTCACCGATAACAACACCTCCTGCTAAATTAGGATATTGCTGTAGCAACCGAACCAATTCATCATCAGCCTGTCCCTTAGCCCCTACGATCTTAGCACCTCCGAAGTAGGCACCGGCAGCCAAGAAGAAACTGCTGCGCTTAAAGGGATAGATGTTGGCAATCAAGTAGCTCTGCGTACGCTTCGTATCCCCTTCCAAGTTGATCGACGTAGAGTAACTACCATAGCCACTGAAATCGAGGTCAGCATCCACATCCGTATCAAACTTAATCGACGGCATGATTTCCAATCCACCACGCAGGGCCAGATAGGGTGTCACAGGTAAAGCGACATCAAATCCATAACCTAGGGTTGAGGCATTGACACCTATGGCCAGATGGTTGAAGAGCCCCATCTTCACGCCATTATCACTCTGTGCAGAAGCCGAAGAGAGTGATACACTTGCTACAAGTGCACACACCAAAGAAAAGAGTTTCGTTTTCATGTTTACTAATGCATTGTTATGGTTAATTTTATGCAAAGGTAAATATAAAAACGAAAACTCCTATCTTTTTGAGTAATAAAATAAGAAAAATCGAACAGCTACGCCCTGCAGCGTCAATCTTCCTTGTGGAGTTCAGCAAAGATGAGCTGCTCCAGTTCCTCAGCCAGTTCAGGGTTGTCGAGGATAGCCTGCTTAGCCGCATCGCGTCCCTGCGCCAGCTTGGTATCGTTGTAGCTGAACCAAGATCCGCTCTTCTTGATGATGCCCAGCTCGGTACCCAAGTCGATAATCTCACCTGCACGCGAGATGCCCTCGCCAAACATGATATCGAACTCAGCCTTGCGGAAGGGAGGAGCCACCTTGTTCTTCACCACCTTCACCTTGGTCTGACGACCAATCACATCTTCTCCATTCTTGATGCTCTGTCCACCGCGGATATCGAGACGCACCGAAGCATAGAACTTCAAGGCGTTACCACCGGTGGTCGTCTCGGGATTGCCAAACATGACGCCAATCTTCTCACGCAGCTGGTTGATGAAGATGCAGCAGGTGCGGGTCTTGCTGACCGAAGCCGTCAACTTACGCAGTGCCTGCGACATGAGTCGAGCCTGAAGGCCCACCTTATTTTCGCCCATATCGCCCTCAATCTCAGCCTTGGGAGTCAAAGCAGCCACCGAGTCAATGACGATGATGTCAATGGCCGACGAACGGATCAGTTGGTCGGCAATCTCAAGGGCCTGCTCACCGTTATCGGGCTGTGAAATCAGCAGGTTATTCACATCTACACCCAGTTTCTCGGCATAGAAGCGGTCGAAAGCATGTTCTGCATCAATAAAGGCAGCAATACCGCCCATCTTCTGTGCCTCGGCAATGGCGTGAATGGTCAACGTAGTTTTACCCGATGATTCCGGGCCATATATCTCGATGATTCGTCCACGGGGATAGCCACCTACCCCCAGTGCCACATTCAGTCCGATGGAACCAGTAGGAATCACCTCCACCTCTTCCACGTGCTCCTCGCCCATCTTCATGATAGAGCCTTTACCAAAATCCTTTTCAATCTTGGCCATGGCAGCCTGAAGAGCCTTCAGCTTATTGCTATTCTGCGCCTCGGCAGAAGCTTCCTCAAAGTTCAGTTCGTCTTTCTTTGCCATAATATATTATTAGTGATTAGTGTTTAGTGATTAGTGATTAGCTCAGAGTTCCAAGTCGCCATCGAACACTTCGTGCCAGGGGAGACCCTGCTTGTTGAGTTGCTCCATGAAGGGATCGGGGTCGAACTCTTCCACGTTCCATACGCCCGGGCGCTTCCAGATGCCCTTGAGGAACATCATGGCACCAATCATGGCCGGTACGCCGGTGGTGTAGCTCACACCCTGCATACCCGTCTCCTTGTAAGCGGCCTGATGGCTGCAGTTGTTATAGACATAATAGGTACGCTCCTTGCCATCCTTGATACCCTTGATGCGGCAGCCGATAGAGGTCTCACCATCGTAATTCTCGCCCAGGTCCTGCGGATTAGGCAACACGGCCTTGAGGAACTGCAGGGGAACAATCTTCACCTTCACCTGCTTACCGCTACCATCAGCCAAGGGGGCTTGATACTCCAGCTCGTCGATGCGCGACATACCGATGTTCTGAATCACGTCGAGGTAGGTCAGGTACTGCTGTCCAAAGGTCATCCAGAAGCGGGCCAGCTTGATGGTGGGGTAATTCTTCACCAGACTCTCCAGCTCCTCATGGTGCATCAGGTAGCTCTCGCGGGGACCGATGTTGGGATAGGTGATAGGCTGGTGAATCTCCAGCGGCTCGGTCTCAAGCCATTCCCCATCCTTATAGTAGAGTCCCTTCTGCGTAATCTCGCGGATATTGATTTCGGGGTTGAAGTTGGTGGCAAAGGCCTTGTGGTGATTGCCGGCGTTGCAGTCCACGATGTCCAGCTGGTGCATTTCGTCGAAGTGATGCTTGGCTGCGTAGGCGGTATAGACTCCGCTTACACCCGGATCGAAGCCGCAGCCCAGAATGGCCGTCAGTCCAGCCTCCTCAAAGCGCTGCTTGTAGGCCCACTGCCAGCTGTACTCAAAGTGCGCCTCATCCTTGGGCTCGTAGTTGGCCGTATCAAGGTAGTTCACACCAGCCTTGAGACAGGCCTCCATGATGGTGAGATCCTGATAAGGCAGGGCCACATTGATGACGATGTCTGGACGGAAGCTGTTGAAGAGGGCCACCAGCTCATCCACGCTGTCGGCATCTACCTGTGCCGTCTGAATAGCAGGATTGCCTATGGCTTTCACTATGGCATCACATTTGGCCTTGGTGCGGCTAGCAATCATGATTTCGTTGAACACATCCTGATTCTGAGCCACTTTGTGTGCTACGACAGTACCTACACCGCCAGCACCGATAATAAGAACTTTACCCATTTTCTATCTCTCAATTTGTTTGGTTTGACACTTTCATTCTGCGACAAGCGCATTTTGCTTGCTGCAAATATACGCCTATTTTCTGAATAGCCAAATAACAAAGGGATGAAAAATGCATCGAGTACCGATAAGCAGCTCAGCCGAAGCTCTAATCAAACTCTAATCGTTCTCTAATCATTCTCTAATCAAACTCTAATTCCAGATTAGAGCTGGATTAGTGTTACTTTAGCGTAGGTATTGAGTTACTTTAGACTTACCTTAGAGTGACCCTATCGTTGCGACCTCTCTTTGAACAATCCGCGACTTGTAAGGACGAAAATTGTTCCGCCCTAAACACCGCAGTACATACGGTTATCGTGGATGTAATCATGACCTTTTCAACTATACACAGAGGCCCGCGGCAAAAATGCTCGCGGGCCTCTGTGTATAGTAACACTCTATTGTGCGGTTTACTTTTTAGTAAGTACAGTCGTAGCACCTTCGTTAATATATGAATAGCTGTACGATTCGTAGTAAGCAGTCCAATTAGAAATAGTGATGATGAAATTCTCATCAAACGTTGCTACAATGGACTCAGTCGGTTTGTCGTACGGGCAGAAAAGCCACCCTTCTCCCCAAGATTGTGGAGCAAAAGTTATGGTACGATTGTTCATATCTACCGTACCTCTGAACGGTGTACCCCATCCATACAGGTTACTTAGTTCAATAGTTTGATTATCGATCTTGGTGATGGAAATTTCCTCTTCCACTTCATTCCATTTCCAGTTCGCAAAATCAATCGTATAATCATAGCAACTGCTCTTTTCAGCGTATGTACCCACCAAGTCATCAATGATAGATTCACTACCGCCAATAGCAGTTCCTGCTCCCCAAGTGAAAGTAACCCAGCCATCATAACCTTCATAGAACTTCAACGAACCACCATTGATATTGCCTGAAAATTCTGCATCAAATCCGTATCCAGACTTCATGATATAGAAATCATCGGCATTGCTGCCAGGCAAATACCAATAGGATGCATCTTCTCTATCAACCACGAAGTTTACAGTACCATCGCTGCCTACTGTAAAGTTCATGTCGAAGCCCTCTTCTTCATACCATGCCTGGATAGTATAACTACCACCTCCATTGGCGGTTATCATCGCATTCCAGGGATAATCAGGATAAGCCTCCATCACAAATTGCCCTTCTGCACTCCAAGTCTCAACAGCCGGTGCACCCCAAACGATGTCGTAATAACCTTCAGCGATATTGTTGTTATCCTTGTCGTAATAGTAGGCATAGAACCACACCTCACCACGCGACAGGTCACCCTCGAAAGCCGAACAGCCATTCGACGTATAAGCCGCGATGTAATGACTATCATCGGTCCAAACGTAGTTATACCCGTTCGAAGTAGAGCCGTTAATAATCGAGACTTCGCTCGTTTCAGCATTTACGGCAAAGTCGAGGTTGAAGCCTGCTGCTCCATGGAAGGCCACGATGGTGTAACTGCCGTCATCGTAGCTCACTACATCGGCTTTACCCGACGTACCGTCCAATCCAGTATAGGTAGCGGTGATACGCTTCACTTCCAGTTTGGTACGTTCAAATTCAATCATCACCTTCTCAGAGTTCGAGTAGGCTTCTTGTTCACTCACGGCTTGAATATAGAAGCGGTAAGTACCCAACGCAAGCTTGTCAAAGGCTACTGAAGCATCATAGGTGTAATCATCGATGATTTCAGTTTCTACCTCATCCACCAAGCTATAGAGCTGGTAGGAGTAGTAGGAGGCATTCTCGATGGCTTCCCACGAAACCACCATCTGGCCATTCTGCATCACAGCGGCAGGAGCGGGATTGGCCAGCGGCACAATCTTCGCTGTCGTAGCCGTCAGTTTAGCCACAGGGGAAGTGGTTCTGTCACTGGAGAGAGCGGCATACGACCATACAGTAAGCGTATAAGTGGTATTATCCTTCAATCCGGTGAACGTAGCCGTTAATGCAGTCGTAACATCTCCTTTAACGAGTGCTTCATCAGGGTCACGCAGTTCGTAGGCGTATTGCGTAGCGCCACTTACTGCCTCCCAAGCAAAGGTAAGCGAGCTGACCGTAGAGTTGGCCGAAGAGATACTGGTGGTGCCAAGTGGTGTCTTGACCACCTCGTCGTCGTCGCACGACGTGCAGAAGCTCATGGCGCCAAGTAGCGCGAGCAGGGTATAGAGTCTATAGGTCTTCATCGTTATTCAGCATTTAAGTCACTAAAATAGAAAGTCATGTATTTCCACCATTCAGCAGATCCATCCTCGTATGCTACCTCATAACAGTAGAGTTGACCGTAAGAGAAGTCGTTGCTGATGTAGCTGTATGAGGTTGACCCCCAGGAACGGCATACGCAGATGTAGCTCAATTGAGTACCGTCGTCCATTGTCATGACGGGATAGTCGCCCGTCTTGGCATCATACCAGTAGAATGAATTAATTTCTGAATCCAGATAATCCTCATATCCATTATATGGTTCGAACATGCTGTAGCCATCGTACGAAGATTTACCACCCAGATAGAAGGTAAAATCACAATCCGTACCCAGGAATTTTTCAATACGGTAACGGTTCATCTCACCGAGACGGTAAACAACCGCATCGTAGTTCTGCCATTTGTCGCCTTTATAATTAATCGAATAGGTCACCTTCTTATAGGGGTCCCAAGAGGTCTTTGAGACGAAACCCGTATAGCGGACAGCACCTGGGGTAGCCTTATAAGGATTAGTATAGGCCTCATCTATCTGAAGGTCAAATTCATACTTCTTATTCGGCTCCAGATTGTCAAACTTCAGTTCAAACTGCGCCGTCTCTTGACCAGCCTCAAACTCAACTTGAGCGGGCACCGAGAGCGCAGAGTTCATGCTGATTACGTGGATAGGCACAACTGCAGCCTTCTCGCAGTTCAGACGAGACACATCTATAGTCGGTGCATACTCCTCACCGGCTAGAATGATAAATTCTTCAGGATTGGTATTGTCAAAATAGACCGCCATATTGTCAGCGGGCACCGGTTCTGCCGGTACAAAGCCCGATTCGTTCGTATCATCGCAAGCCGCAAAAGCCATGGCTAAGGCTACGATGGGCATCAGGTGTTTCATATATGTTTTCATACAATTCAATATTTTGCTTTTTTACATCAATTGTTTGCCGCATCTTTGGTGCAATACTGCTGTACGGTAGGCGTACAGTCAGGATTCATCACAATTCCCTGATTGAACGAACGCTCGATTTCAGGAATGTAGAAGTTCATCCAAGGTGCCACATAACCATCCTTTGAATTAAGTTGGTAGTCGTCAGGATAGTTGGAGTTGGGCATCGTACGGAGCACACCTTTCTTCAGACGCTTATAGTCATAATAGACAATACCTTCGCCCCAGAACTCGATACGTTTCTGAATAAGGATGTCGTCGAGCAAGTAGGCATAATAGTCACTGCGGGCCTGATAGCTGCCATCAGTATAGCGATAGGTGTTGACAAACCTGGTCAGTTCATCGGCACCAGCTTGCTTACCCTCGGTGTATGCCAAAGCCTCAGCCTTGATGAAATACATCTCTTCCACGCGAATCACGGGCACATCGCAAAGCATACCAACCAGCGGATCAACCATATCACCCGATGCAGAGCGGAATTTCAGACCAGCATAAGCAGGCACCCGGCTGAAGTTGGTATTGTAAGCCAATGACGTGACACTCTCATCTTTCAGCAGAGTCTGGTACTTAGAGGGCACAACCGTCTTACCCGCATCTTCAGGAGCAATCCAGGTTGTCTTACGCCAGTCTTCATCGGGGATACGGTCGTACAGATAAGAACCTATCAGACGGTATGCGCCACCATAAGCAGGCATAGCCCAAGTTGCTTCCGGATTAATTTGACCAACCAGTGAGTTCCAGAAGTCAGGCAGCTGCTCAACTGAAGAGAAGCGCATGCACCATACCCAAGATTGGTTGGCTGTGTTAAAGCCTGTAATCGGATCGTGCCACTGAGCCTCTGTAAGAGGTGAGTAACCGGCAGCTATTACCTTATCCGCATAAGCAATGGCTTTTTCATAGCATTGCTTGGCTGTGGTGATACCCAGGGCTTTATAGCCATCGTCATCGCCTTCGTGATCCAGCTGTTCGGTCAAGTCGTCAGCTGACTGATTGAAGCGCGTTGCCAAGGTGAGCCAGAAACGTGCCATCAAAGCATTCACCACATCCTTGTTGGGTTCTTCCTTAGTAGAGCGTGAATAGTTGGCCAGTAGCTCCTCAGCCATACTCAAATCGTTGTAGATGAAGCGATACATGGTATAGAAGGGCGCACGTGGATTGTTCTTGGTTTGTTCCTTATCAGTCAGCTCAGTCACGATAGGCACAGTCAGCCCGAGCACCTCCTGCGCTTTGGCATCCAAGTCAGGATAACCGGTCAGCTTGAACTCAAACATAAAGCTGAGATCGTAATAGCAAAGTGCACGATAGACGCGGGCAATACCGGCATAATGACGTTCCTCTTCGCTCGCTGTCTCTAGGTTAATCAGTCCGATCAACCGGTTGGCATTATTGATAAAAGTGTAGTAATAATAATAAGGATAAGCCGAATGCGAAGTCAAGTTGCTCCCTTTTTCGTAAGCAGACTGATAGTTCCAACTGAAGTCAGGCGTGGGAAAGTCCTCACAGAGCACGTCGCGCACATACATGTAGCAGGGATAGCCCCAGTCCTGTGTGATATAATAGGAGCCTGACGAACTGCCGTATGAATTGACGGCAATCATCTTGGTTTTCAGACCACCGACAAGCATACTGAGGGAGTTGCTTGATGCCTGAATCTGCTCAGCCGAGGCCACGTCGGTAGGATTGATGGTGTCCATACAGCTGCTCAACGTCAATCCAGCTGCCATGGGGATAGCCATGAAGGCTTTGTATAAATTGAATGTTTTCATATCGAAGTTCCTCCAAATTAGAATTGAATAGTGATACCACCCGTAATGGTCTTGGCCGGAGCGTAGAGTGCTGCCGACATGGAACCGCTCGTGCTGGTACGAGGATCCAAGCCTCTGCGTTTGCTCCACAAAGCAAGATTCTCACCCGATGCATAGAGGCGCAGACTGCTGACATGCAGCGGAGCAAGCCACTTCTTAGGCAACGTGTACCCCAGCGTAATGTTCTGCAAGCTAATCCAGCTACCATCCGTCAGGAAACGGTCGGATGTACTTGTAGAATAAATATCGTTGTACTGCCAACGAGGTATGTTGCTGCTTGTGTTCTCAGCCGACCAAGAGTTGAGCACATCGCGGTGGATGGCTACACCCGTACTACCCGGCGTGGGAGGTGACATGAGCGAAGCATAGCTCCAGTCCATCACTTTGCCACCAATCTGATAAGCAAAGCTGACATTGACATCGAATCCGAATGCCTTGAGGCTGGTATTGAAACCACCATAGAGGTCGGGAATGGATGTTCCACAATCAAAGTAATCCTCGTCCTTGGTAATCTCCGTAGGATTGGTGGTAGTAACCAGGTTGCCGTTGGCATCGTGCATATACCACATGGATTCTCCATTCTCGTTCACACCAGCATACTTCTTCAGTCGCCAGGTGTACATGGGGAGCCCTTCGCCATAGTAGTAAGAGCCACTGGTGTAGCCTGGATGTCCGTTCAAGGTGTTGTATCGGTTGTCCTCATTCAGACGGGTAATTTCATTCTTATAGTGGGTCATGTTCATACCCACGGTCCACGTCAGCAGCTTATTCTTGATGATGTCGCCCTCCAGTTCCATTTCAACACCTTTATTGACCATATCACCAACGTTTGAGGAGAAGCCGGCGTAACCAGCCGACAGAGGAACACGCACTGTACAGAGCATATCGGTCGTCTTGCGGTAGAAGTACTCTACAGAACCGCGGATGCGGCTCTTGAACAATTCAAACTCCAGACCGGCGTTGATGTTAGTCACGGTCTCCCAAGTGATATCCGGGTTTCCGATATGGCTCAGAGTCAAGCTCACATCATTACCTTCACCCTTGCTGATGGAATAGGTATCCGTATAGAGAAAGTCGCTGATGTTATCATTACCATTCTGACCGAACGAAGCTTTCAGTTTGAGGTGGTTAATCCACTTCACATCTTGCATGAAATTCTCCTTACTGATGAGCCATGCTCCACCAAACGAGTAGAAGTTACCCCAACGGTGATCGGGATGGAAACGCGATGAAGCATCACGGCGGTAGGAGACCTGAGCAAAGTATTTGCTGTTCCAATCATATAAGGCACGGAAAATCCAACCTTCCGTCTTGTACTTCGAGCTGTAAGAGCCGTTGTCAATCATCGTCGTAGCACCCGACAATTCATGGTTGCCAAAATAGGAGAACATGTTCTTGCGGCTACCAGTAATGTAGTTGTAATCGTGGGTATAATTTTCATGGCCGGCCAACACTGAGATGTTGTGTTTACCAAAACTCTTGTTGTACTTCAGCAGTTCCTGGAAGTTGACAGCATAATAATTATACTGAGTCTTTCCCACATAACCACCGGGATAGCTGGCGTTACCAAAGCCATAGAAGGGATTTTGCGTATAGGTTGAATTGTAACCGTTGGTATACACACTACCATTGAGCGTTGCCTTCAAGCCATCAATTATATCGATATCCAAGAAACCATTCAAGTTGACATCGGTCTGAATGGTATTGTAGTAGTTCAGGCGGGCATCGGTGATTCCGTTGCTCTGCTTCAGATAGGGACGAACATAGTTAGCTCCCAGCGTCAAGCCATCACCATAGTCACCTACAGGTCCATTTTCATCACAGTAAATATTACCTTCACCATCCCGAATATAGACAGGATAGATGGGGGCCATGTTAGCCACCTGACTAAAGATGTTCGTTCCACCAGTTGCATCTTCGTCGGCGCTGTTGGAGATGGAGCGAGTGAAGTTGACATTGCCGCCTACGTTCAACCAATCGAAGGCTTTGTAGCTAGCTTTCAAGCGAGCCGTATAACGACGGAAGTTGTTGTTTACCACGATACCGTCAGCATCCAGGAAGCCAAACGAAGCATAGAACTGACTGCGGTCGCCTCCAGCGGTCAACGAAAGGTTATATTCTTGACGCAACGAGTTACGGTAGGCCTCATCAATCCAGTTGTCGGGCATGATGGTATAGACCTTACCGTTGTTATAAACACGGTTGCCAATGGTTGTATTGGGATTCAACCGACCGTTTGTACCAATCAGGTATTCCCCATTGGGCACTGTAAAGGGCAGATAGCCCAGGCCACCTTCTGCCGAGCTCTTGAAGAGCGTAGCATTGGCTGTAGAGTGAGCTGCAGAAGCAGACATACCGCGACCATTCGTGTAATAGTTATACAGCGATTGGTAGTAAGTTTCAATGTACTCACGGGGATCGTCGATCGTCTCGTAGCGCTGCAATGCACGCGAGCTGACTCCCCACTTAGCATCAAGCTGTACAGTGGCCTTACCTTGGGCACCCTTCTTGGTCGTGATGATGATCACACCATTTGCACCACGGGCACCGTAAAGTGCATTGGAAGCAGCATCCTTCAACACGGTGATTGAAGCTACGTCAGACGGATTGACGCTGTTCCAGTCGCCATCATACGGCACGCCATCCAATACAATAAGCGGGTCTTTTCCCGCATTAATGGAACTGATACCGCGGATACGGAAGGTAGGTGATGCATCGGGCGAGCCAGAGGCCGAGAAGGCCTGCAGACCGGCTACGTTACCTTCGAGGGCTCCCATCACGTTGTTCACCTGTCTGGATTCCAGTTTCTTGCTATCCACTACGGCTGCCGAACCAGTAAATGAGGATTTCTTCTGTTCACCGAAAGCGACCACCAGCACCTCATCCAGCAGCTCGCTGTCGGCCTGGAGTACCACCTTCATTACGGGCTTTACGCCTAACTCCTGCTTCTTCATGCCGACGTAGGAGATGACGAGCACGTCACTCTTCTTCAAGCCTTCGAAGTAGAAGTTTCCGTCGATGTCGGTAATTTGTCCTTTTTGAGTTCCTTTCACGAGTACGGAAGCGCCGATTACGGGAATCTGGCTTTCGTCAAGCACCTGGCCTTTCACGTTGATCGTACCTTGTGCCCATCCTTGTCCTGTTCCTATAAGACATACGAACAGAATGAGGAGTAAATGCTTCATTCTATTGTCCATAATACGATAATGATTGGTGTGTAATTAAATTCGTAATCTTTGAGTTGTTATCATTTTGCTATCCTTTTTATAAAAAACGTTGCAAAAGAACAAAAATAATAGTAACGCCAAAACAAATTGGAGTTAAATCAAGTTAACAACAAGCGCATTTACTAATACATCTTGAATAAACTTACACTTTATCCTAAAAGTAGGCCCGTTTTACATCAATTTGTCACTATAAAGGATAAGCAGATCACCGGCCGCAGAGGCGGCCGGTCTATGGAGGAGGGTGCTCTGAATCGTGATGTTCCATTCGGTTGTTCATGGTTAGCATTGGTTGTTCTTGTGGCGAAATTAAACAATTAAAAACAATTACGCAAACGTTTAAGCAAAAAAAAAAGCCCCAAAGGGCTTATTTTTGCATAATATTACATTTAATATACACTAACTAAAGAATTTTTCAATTTTCTTAATCATCATGCTCAAGCAGAACACCACCACGTGGTCACCTGGCAGAATGCGGGTATTACCGGTTACCACCACACCTTCGCCCTGACGAATCAGGCCGCCAATGGTCGTACCTTTTGGTAAGCCTAAATCCTTAACAGCGTGCTTGGTGATACGCGAATCCTCCTTCACGGTAAACTCAGCCACATCGGCATTGGCAAAGGTAAGACACTTCACGTTGCTCACGTCGGCATCGAGCATCATCTGATAGATATGGCTGGCTGCAATCATCTTTTTGTTGATTACGGTGCCGATATCCAGACTCTCGGCCATGCCGATGTAGTCAATGTTCTCCACCTCAGCCACGGTCTTCCTCACGCCCATACGCTTAGCAGCCAGGCAGGCCAGGATGTTGGTCTCAGAATTATCGGTCAGTGCCACGAAGGCTTCGGTATGCTGCAGCCCCTCCTCCTGTAAGAGGTCGAGGTCACGTCCGTCCCCGTTAATAATCATCGTGCGTTCATCGAGCAGTTCAGTCAGGCGATTGCAACGGTTCAGGTCGTTCTCGATAATCTTCAGCTGCATGTAGTCGGGCACATACTGCGCCGTACGCACGGCGATGCGGCTGCCACCCATCACCATCACGTTGCGCACGTCGGCATAGTCCTCCTTGCCGGCCACCTTGCGGATGTAGGGTACATACTTACGGGTGGTGGTGAAATAGACAATATCGTTCAGTTTGATTTCGTCATCGCCTCGGGGGATGAGGGTCTCGTTGCCGCGCTTGATGGCCACAATGTGGTAGGGTAGCTGCGGCCCACCCAGCTGATAAAGGGGGACATTGAGGATTTCGGCCCCTTCGCGCATCTTTACACCTATTAATATAAGGGCACCCCCACAGAACTCCCACCATTGACGCACCCAGCTCATGCGGATGGAGGAGACAATCTCCTTAGCCGCCAACATCTCGGGGTAGATGAGCGAATCCACGCCCACCTTCTGGAAGAACTCCTTATTTTTGGGCAGCAGGTATTCATAGTTGTCAATGCGGGCCACGGTCTTCAGCGCACCGAGGTTGTGGGCCAGCATGCAGGCCGTCATGTTACGGCTTTCGTCGGGGGTAACGGCGATAAAGAGGTCGGCCTTGTGAGCCTCCACCTCGCGCAACCCCTTAATGGAGGTGGGCGAGGCCACCACGGTGAGGAGGTCAAAGTTGCTGCTCAGCGTAGCAAGCCGCTCCTCGTTGTCGTCCATCAGGATGATTTCCTGCTTTTCGCGCGATAACAATTTGGCAAGGTGCGTACCTACGGCACCTGCACCAGCTATAATTATTTTCATCGTATTTCCATATTAAACCTACTATCTTACCGCATACAGCATCCATCGTGTGCCAAGGATGTACGGATAGCCTCCGCAATAGCGGTGCAGTCGATGCCACAGAGGGCTTGCAACTGCTTGACGCTACCATGCTCCACAAACTGATCGGGCAGGCCGAGGCGGGTCACCTGCGGGTGATAGCCGTGGTCGGTGAGCCACTCCAGCACAGCACTTCCCATGCCTCCCTGACGAACCCCATCTTCTACCGTCACGATATGTTCAAACCGCTCCCCTACCTCACGCAGCAACTCCTCATCAAGTGGCTTGAGGAAGCGGAGGTCGTAGTGGGCAATGCGTAGTCCACCCTCAGCTTCGACTTGGGCAATAGCCTGTGCAGCGGTATTACCTATAGGACCGATGGTGATGACGGCCAGGTCTTGCCCCTCCTTGAGGCGACGTCCCTTGCCTACAGGCACCTCTTCGAGCGGACAGCGCCAATCCACCAACACGCCGCGACCACGGGGGTAGCGAATCACGAAGGCTCCCTTGTCGGGCAGCTGGGCAGTAAACATCAGGCGGCGCAACTCATGCTCATCCATGGGCGAGGCGATGGTCAGGTTGGGGATGGGGCGAAGGCAAGCCATGTCGAAGGCGCCATGGTGTGTGGGACCATCCTCCCCCACCAGACCGGCACGGTCCAGGCAGAGCACCACAGGCAGCCGCAAGAGCGCGATGTCGTGGATGATATTGTCGTAGGCACGCTGCATGAAGCTGCTGTAGATGTTGCAGAAGGGTTGCAATCCCTCCTTGGCCATACCTCCGCTGAAGGTGGCGGCATGTCCCTCGGCTATGCCTACGTCGAAGGTGCGCTTCGGCATACGCTCCATCATGATGTTCATCGAGCAGCCGGTGGGCATGGCCGGGGTCACGCCCACAATGCGGGGGTTCTGCTCAGCCAGCTCCACAAGGGTGTGACCAAAGACATCCTGGAACTTGGGCGGCAGCTGGCTCTCATCCTCCTTGAAGCGGATGCCGGTTTGCGGGTCAAAGCGCCCAGGAGCATGCCATGGGCCCGGGTCTTGCTCAGCAGGGGCAAAGCCCTTGCCTTTGCAGGTATGAAGGTGGAGCAACTTGGGGCCTTGCAGCTCCTTGATGTCACGCAGGGTCTTCACCAGCTTCATGACGTCATGCCCATCCACAGGACCAAAATAGCGGATGTTCATTCCCTCAAAAATATTCTGCTGCATGGCGGCCATCGACTTCAGGCTGTTGGCAAAGCGAATGAGTGCCTTGCGTCGCTCCTCGTTGAGTAGTCCCATGCGGAAGAGCAGTTTGCTGAGGCGGAAACGCAGTTGGTTGTAGCTGTTGCTGGTGGTGAGGTTGAAGAGGTATTGTTTCATGCCACCCACGCTGCGGTCGATGGCCATGTCATTGTCGTTGAGGATAATGAGCATGTCATTAGGGGTCGAAGAGACGTTGTTGAGTCCCTCGAAGGCCAATCCACCGCTCATACTGCCGTCGCCAATCACGGCCACCACATGGCGGTTGGTCTCCCCTTTCTGCATTGCAGCAACAGCCATGCCCAGGGCTGCCGAGATGGAGTTGCTGGCGTGACCGCAGGCAAAGGTGTCGTATTCACTCTCCAGCGGCGTGGGGAAAGGAGCGATGCCCTTGAACTTGCGGTTGGTGTCAAACCGGTCGCGTCGGCCTGTCAGGATTTTATGGCCGTAAGCCTGATGCCCCACGTCCCACACAATGCGGTCGTAGGGCGTCTGATAGACGTAGTGGAGTGCCACGGTGAGATCAACAGCCCCCATGCTGGCCGCAAAGTGCCCAGGGTTAACCGCCAGTTCGTGTATAATCTTTCCCCTTAGCTCCGCGCAGAGTTGCGGTAGCTGTTCCACAGCGAGCGTCCGGAGTTGATCGGGCGAGTCTATCGTGTTCAGCAGGGGGTATTGGTCCAAAATCTTATCCATAGCTCCTAATTGAGTTTACAAATTGCAAAAATAGAGAATATAAATGAATTGAGCACAAAAAAGCGAAAGAAAATTTATAATTCGCACAAAAGCCTTACCTTTGCAGGCACGAAAAACGAATAATCACTACAGCTATGGACAGAAAAGAAATGAAAGAGGATTTCCTCAACCTTCTGCGCTCCACGGAGCGTGAGGGTGTGGAAGACCTTATCGAGGCCCTGGAAGAGATGGGCTTCTTCACAGCTCCGGCCTCGGCCAACCACCACCTCAACGTAGAGGGCGGACTGCTGGAGCATTCGCTCAACACCTGCAAGGCAGCTCTGGCCATCTACGAAGGGCTCAAGCCCCTCGACCCCAGCATGGAGAAGGAGGTGCGCCGCGACAGCATCATCCTCAGTAGCCTGCTCCACGACGTCTGCAAGAGCGACATCTACAAGCGCTCGGTCAAGAAGCGCAAGAACAACGTGGGCCAGTGGGAGGACGTGGAGGGCTACAGCGTGAGCTACAAGAACTTCCCGATGGGCCACGGCGAGAAGTCGGTCATCCTGCTTCTCTGCAACGGCCTCTCGCTCTATGACGACGAGATGTTGGCCATCCGTTGGCACATGGGAGCCTGGGGCATCAACATGAACAGTTTTGAAGACCAGCGCTGCTACGACACCTCGCGCAAGCTCTACCCCCTGGTCAGCATCATCCAAGCCGCCGACGGCCTGGCCGCCAGCATCCTGGAACGCACCGGCGCCGAGATGGACGAGCTCTGATAAGGAATAAGAATAACAAAAAAGCATAATGAACCAATGAGTAAAGGAAAACTGGCAAAATTTGCGGATATGGCGGCATTCCCACATGTGTTTGAATACCCCTTCTCGGTGGTGGACAATGTACCGTTTGAGATGCGGGGAGCATGGAACGAACGCTTCTTCAAGAACGACCACCCCATCGTGCTGGAGCTGGGCTGCGGACGCGGGGAATACACCGTGGGGCTGGGACGTCTCTTTCCCGAAAAAAACTTCATCGGGGTGGATATCAAGGGAGCGCGCATGTGGAGCGGGGCCAAGGAGTCGGCCGAGACAGGCATGACCAATGTGGCCTTCCTGCGCACCAACATCGAGATTATCGACCGCTTCTTCGCCCCAGGCGAGGTAAGCGAGATCTGGCTCACTTTCTCCGACCCGCAGATGAAGAAGGCCACTAAGCGGCTGACCAGCACCTACTTCATGGAGCGCTACCGCCGTTTCCTTGTAGATAACGGACTGATTCACCTCAAGACGGACAGCAACTTCATGTTCACCTACACGCGCTACATGGTGGAGCACAACCACTTGCCCGTAGAGGTGCTCACCGACGACCTCTACCATTCTGGTCTGGCCGACGAAATCCTCAGTATCCGCACCTACTACGAGCAGCAATGGCTCGACCGCGGTCTCAACATCAAGTACCTCCGCTTCCGTCTCCCCCATGAGGTCGAGCTCCGCGAGCCCGAGGTAGAGATTGAGCTCGACGAATACCGCAGCTACAACCGCAGCAAGCGAAGCGGGCTGAAAACAAGTTTTTAGTATTTAGTGTTTAATCACTAATCACTAACCCCTAATCACTAAATTATCATGTACCCCAAATTAATTCTTGATGCGCTGGCCACGGTGCGCTACCCGGGCAACGGGAAAAACCTGGTGGAGGCCGAGATGGTGGCCGACAACATACGTATTGATGGCATGAAGGTAAGCTTCTCGCTCATCTTCGAAAAACCTACCGACCCCTTCATGAAGTCGGTACTCAAGGCAGCCGAAACCGCCATCCACACCTACGTCTCACCCGACGCAGAAGTAACCATCACCACCGAGAGCCGGCAGGCACCACGCCCTGAGGTAGGCAAACTGCTGCCTCAGGTCAAGAACGTAGTGGCTGTATCGAGCGGCAAGGGCGGTGTGGGCAAGAGCACCGTAGCAGCCAACCTGGCTATCGCGCTGGCCAAACTGGGACATCGCGTAGGACTGCTCGACGCCGACATCTTCGGTCCCTCGGTGCCCAAGATGTTCCATGTAGAAGATGCCCGCCCCTACGCCGAGCGCGTGGAGGGACGCGACCTCATTGTACCTATTGAGAAGTATGGCGTCAAGCTGCTCTCCATCGGGTTCTTTGTTGACCCCGGTACGGCTACACTGTGGCGGGGCGGCATGGCGAGCAATGCACTGAAGCAGCTGGTAGGTGATGCCCATTGGGGCGCACTCGACTACCTCATCCTCGACACCCCTCCCGGCACGAGCGACATCCACCTCACCCTGCTGCAGACGCTGGCTATCACAGGTGCAGTGATTGTCAGCACACCGCAACAGGTAGCCCTGGCCGATGCACGCAAGGGAGTGGATATGTACACCAACGAGAAGGTCAACGTGCCCATCCTCGGCCTGGTGGAGAACATGGCCTGGTTCACCCCTGCCGAACTGCCCGAGAACCGCTACTACCTCTTCGGCAAAGAGGGCTGCAAACAGCTGGCCGAGGAGCTGAAGGTACCCCTGCTTGGACAGATTCCCATCGTGCAGAGCATCTGCGAGAGTGGCGACCAAGGCACCCCCGTAGCGCTCGACACCGAGACCATGACCGGCCGCTCCTTCCTCCAGCTTGCCGCTGCCGTAGTACGTCAGGTAGATAAAAGAAACATGGAGCAAGAGCCCACAAAAATCGTTTCAATCAAGAAGTAAAGCCCAGTTGCAGCACAACGATTGATGCAAATCCCTTTTTTTGTAGGGGCGGAAAATATTCCGCCCCTACAAAAAAAGGGAGCTTTGGAAATTTTGTAGTTCAATCGGTTTGCACTACTTTTGCATAGTGAACTAAAGATTGCAACTATGTCGGAAAACAACTATATCGTCATCAAGGGAGCCCACGTGAACAACCTGAAGCATATTGACGTGGAGATTCCGCGGAATAAGCTGGTGGTCATCACGGGATTGTCGGGCTCGGGGAAGTCCTCTCTGGCCTTCGATACGCTCTACGCGGAGGGGCAACGACGCTACGTGGAGAGCCTCAGCAGCTATGCACGCCAGTTCCTGGGACGCATGAGCAAGCCGGAATGTGACTTCATCAAGGGCATACCACCCGCTATCGCCATCGAACAGAAGGTGACTACACGCAACCCACGCTCTACCGTAGGCACTTCGACGGAAATCTACGAGTACCTGCGCCTGCTCTATGCCCGCGTGGGACATACCTTCAGCCCCGTGAGCGGACAGGAGGTGAAGAAGCACTCGGTGGAGGACATCGTGAACTGCATGACGGAACAGGAGGAGGGAACACGCTTTACGGTGCTCGCCCCCGTGGTGACGCGCGAAGGACGCTCCCTCAGCCAACAGATTGAGCTGGACCAGAAGCAGGGATTCAACCGACTGGAGGTGAACGGACAACCGGTGCGCATCGAGGAGTATCAATACCAAGAGGGCGACGTGGTGTTCCTGATGATCGACCGCATGGTGGCCTCGACCTCGAAGGAGAGCATCAGCCGACTGACCGACTCGGCCGAGACAGCGATGTACGAGGGCGACGGAGCCTGCATGCTCCGCTTCTACCGCAGCGATGGCTCCACCAGCCTCTACCGCTTCAGCACGAAATTCGAGGCCGATGGTATCACCTTTGAGGAACCCAACGACCAGATGTTCTCCTTCAACTCCCCCTTGGGAGCCTGCCCCACCTGCGAGGGCTTTGGACGGATTATCGGTATTGACGAGCATCTGGTGGTACCCGACCGCTCCCTCTCGGTCTATGATGGAGCTGTGGTCTGCTGGCGAGGCGAGGTAATGGGCGAATGGCGTGAAATGGTGATTCGTGGAGCGGAAAAGGCGGGGTTCCCCATCTTTACCCCCTACATCGACCTGACCGAGGAGCAACGACGGATGCTCTGGGAGGGGACGCCCTACTTCGAAGGCATCAACGCCTTCTTCAAAATGGTGCAAGAGAACCAATACAAGATACAATACCGCGTGATGATGGCACGCTACCGCGGAAAGACCACCTGCCCAACCTGCCACGGCACACGCCTCAAGCCGGAGGCCAACTACGTGAAAGTGGGGGGACGGAGCATCTCGGAACTGGTGGAGATGCCGGTAACGGAGCTGAAGCAATTCTTCGGAAAGCTGAAGCTGACACCCCACGAGGCGGAAGTGGCGAAACGCATCCTGACGGAAATCAACAACCGACTACAGTTCCTGCTCGACGTGGGGCTGGGTTACCTGACGATGAACCGTCTGAGCAACTCGCTCTCGGGCGGCGAGAGTCAACGCATCAACCTGGCCACCTCGCTGGGAAGCAGCCTGGTGGGTAGCCTCTACATCCTCGACGAACCCAGCATCGGCCTGCACAGCCGTGATACCGACCGACTGATTCACGTGCTGCGGCAACTGCAGCAACTGGGTAATACGGTGGTGATTGTGGAACACGACGAGGAGATCATCCGTGCAGCCGACTACATCATCGACATCGGTCCCAAGGCGGGACGACTGGGTGGCCAGGTGGTATGGCAAGGGGATGCACGCCAACTGCTTAGCGATGGGACAACGCAACCTACAGAAAGCTATACGGTGAACTACCTGCTGGGGCGCGAGACCATCGACGTGCCCACAAGCCGACGCTGCTGGAACCAGTACATTGAGCTGAAGGGGGCCCGCGAGAACAACCTGAAGGGCCTCGACGTGCGCTTTCCCCTCAACGTCATGACGGTAGTGACCGGCGTAAGCGGATCAGGTAAGAGCACCTTGGTGCGCGACATCTTCTACCGTGCCCTGAAGCGGGAGCTGGATGAATGCAGCGAACGACCCGGTGAATTCTCCTCCATCGGGGGCGACCTACGCAACCTGCGCAACGTGGAGTTTGTGGACCAGAACCCCATCGGACGCTCCTCGCGAAGCAACCCCGTGACCTACCTCAAGGCGTACGACGAGATACGCAAGCTCTATGCCGAACAGCCCCTGGCCAAACAGATGGGTTGGGGAGCAGGCTACTTCAGCTTCAACAGCGAAGGAGGGCGCTGCGAAGAGTGCAAGGGTGAAGGGACGGTGAGCATCGAGATGCAATTCATGGCCGACCTGGTGCTGGAGTGCGAATCGTGCCACGGTCGGCGATTCAAGACGGAGACGCTCGAGGTGAAGTTCCACGATGCCAGCATCTACGACGTGCTGGAGATGACGGTCAACCAAGCTATTGAGTTCTTCTCCCTCCATGGACAGAAGAAGATTGTGCGCAAGCTGAAGCCGCTGCAGGACGTAGGACTGGGTTACATCAAGCTGGGGCAATCCTCCTCCACCCTGTCGGGCGGTGAGAACCAGCGCGTCAAACTGGCCTACTACCTGAGTCAGGAGAAGAGCGACCCCACCCTCTTTATCTTCGACGAGCCCACCACGGGACTTCACTTCCACGACATCAAGAAGCTACTCGAGGCCTTTGATGCTCTGCTGCAACGGGGACATACCATCGTCATCATCGAGCACAACATGGATGTCATCAAGTGTGCCGACCATGTGATTGACCTGGGACCTGAAGGCGG
>CAMCUZ010000038.1 GCA_945879145.1 uncultured Mediterranea sp. | reverse complement strand
ATGGCACCATCAAGGAGGGCGACGTAGTCATCTTCTTCAACTACCGCAACGACCGCGCCAAGGAGCTCACCATCGTACTGACTCAGCAGGACATGCCAGAGCAAGGCATGATGACCATTCCTAACCTGCAATACTTCTGCATGACACCCTACGATGCTTCATTCAAGGGTGTACACATCCTCTTCGACAAGGAGAATGTACAGAACACGCTGGGCGAGTACCTCTCCAACGAGGGCAAGAGCCAGCTCCACATTGCTGAGACGGAGAAGTATGCACACGTTACCTTCTTCTTCAACGGAGGTCGTGAAACCCCTTACAAAGGCGAAGATCGCATCCTGGTGCCCTCTCCCAAGGTAGCAACCTACGACCTGAAGCCGGAAATGAGTGCCTACGAAGTGAAGGACAAGCTGGTGGCTGCTATCGGTGAGCAGAAGTATGACTTCATCGTAGTGAACTACGCCAACGGCGACATGGTGGGCCACACGGGTATCTACAGCGCCATCGAGAAGGCCGTTGTGGCTATTGACCAGTGTGTAAACGAGACGGTAGAAGCTGCCAAAGCCAACGGCTACGAGGTCATCATCATTGCCGACCACGGTAATGCTGACCATGCGCTGAACGAAGATGGTACGCCCAACACCGCCCACTCGCTCAACCCCGTGCCTTTCGTCTATGTAACGGCAAACAAGGCTGCCCAGGTTGAGAATGGTGTATTGGCCGACGTGGCTCCCTCCATCCTCCACATCCTCGGCATGAAGCAACCTGCCGAAATGACCGGTAAGGATTTGATTAAGGATTAATTTCCACCTATTTTATATAAGTAACGTCCCCAAGTTTGCCTCATAGAGGGTGGACTTGGGGACGTCTCATTATCGACAATTAGTTCTGCTTACGGTGGCAATCGGGACAGAGGCCTTTGATGACGTAATTCACAGACAAGGGCTCAAAGCCCTCGGGAAGCACCACGCAGGGGATGTGCACCTCTTCGAGACAGAAGGTGCGATGACACTCCTCACAGCGGAAATGCACGTGCAAGTCGTCATGGGTGGCACTACCGTCGCGGCAGAGTTCATACTTGACACTCTCGCTTCCATCTTCAATGACGTGCACTAGATGGGCCTTACGAAACAGGGTCAGTGTGCGGAAAAGGTTGCTGCGGTCGATGGTGTCGAGCAGTTCCTCCAGTTCGCGCAACGAAAGGGGGTGGGTGGCCTGAGCCAGCTGCTTCAGAATGCTGATGCGATTAGCCGTTGGCTTCACTTCATGCTGCTCCAAATAGGCTGAGGGATTGAGCTGCCAGAGTGGTTCGGGTTGCTGCATCATACCTCTTCTCCTCCCATCGGATAGATGTCAAAGCCCAGAGAACGGACTGCCTCAACGAGCTGCTCATCATTGAAATGCCCCTCCACCAGAGCCATTTCCTCCTTGAGTAGCACCTCAGCCCGGCTCACTCCCTGCACCGTGTACAACACCTTTTCGACATTCGTACGGCAATGGTTGCAGCTCATTCCCTTTACCCGATAACGACGTACCTCAGGAGCCTTGGTTGACTGACAACAACAGGAGTCAGCTGCTTGCTCCTCCTGGGCATGACAACTGCACGCAGCCTCGTGATGAGCATGCCCCTCGTGTGAGTGGCAAGAGCATCCCTGCGCATGACCAAAGTAGCGCAAGGCAAAGGCCCGCAGGAGCAGAATGGCCAGCACACCGGTACAGATCCAACTGAAAAGAGAATCTCCAGAGGCTGAACAGCAGTTGGCTACTGCTCCACGCCCCTCAAACAGAAACCACGAAGCAGGCAGTAACGCATCCACCAGTAAGCCGAAAAGCACAGCCCCTCCCACAATGGAACAGAGATAGAGCAACAGCGACCTACGCCCCAGTACCTTACCTATAACCAATATGGAAGCAGCATTGCTGGCCGGACCAGCCATCAGCAGCACCAAAGCCGCACCGGGAGTCAGCCCCTTGAGCATCAAAGCTACAGCAATAGGAATAGAACCCGTAGCACAAAGGTACATCGGGATGGAGATGAGCAAGACAAAGAGTATGCTCATTAGGGAATCTCCTGCAAAGAGGGCAAAGAAGCTGTCGGGCACCAGCACGGTAATCGCCCCAGCCACCAACAGACCAATCACCAACCACTTGCCTATATCCTGCATCATCTCTACAAAAGCATAGTGAAACGCCTCCTTCAATCGTGCAAAGAAACCGCAAGCAAGTTCTGATTCATGCGCATGTTCCGGTGAATGGGTATGTGCTGGAGCAGAAGAGCCGGAAGAGGAATAAGCAGCCTGCTGCTCATTCTCTTTGTCAAAAGCATCTACCAGCACGCCACCAAAGAGCGCGGTGATGAGGGCTACCACAGGACGGATAATGGCAAAGGCCCAGCCCATCAGCGAGAAGGTGGCTACAATGGAATCCACCCCTGTTTGCGGAGTAGCAATGAGGAAAGAGACGGTAGCCCCTTTGGATGCCCCCTCGCGGCGCAAGGACATAGACGTAGGAATCACACCACACGAACAGAGCGGCAACGGAATGCCCAACAGGGCAGCATAGAGCACCGAGCGGAATCCGCGGGCAGAGAGGTAACGGCTATAAAGCGCACGGGGCACAAAGGCATGCATCACCCCAGCCAGAAAAAAGCCCAGCAACAGATAGGGCGACATCTCGTTAATCAAGTGAATTATCTCTTCCATAATTGTAACAAGTCGTTGATGTTTCGGCTAAGTCGAAACGTGTATCCTTTAAATTACGCCTGCAAAGATAGATATAAATTGGTGCAACCGTGTTGCAAAGAGCCGGAGCACACAAGTTATAGATATCCCTGTTTTTTCAGTTCTTCGGCCGCCTCTTCAAGCTCATGATACCAGGCTTCGCCAAATTTGCGAATCAAGGGTTCCTTCAGAAACTGATAAAGCGGCAAGTTCTCCTTCTTGCCCAGCAGCACAGCGGCTTTGCAGACCTCCCAACGGTGGTAATTGACCGCCTTATAGGGTCCATAGTCGCCCACACGAATGGGATAAAGGTGACACGAAACGGGTTTATAGAACGAACAACGTCCCTCGCGATAAGCCTTTTCAATAGCGCAATAACAGCCCCCCTGACGGTCGTAGCAGGTAAAAACACAATCCTTTCCATTGACAATAGAGGTCACCAAGTCGCCCTCGCAATCAGTATAGACTACGCCCTGTTGGTTGATTACCTCACGCGCCTCGGGCGAGAGGTCGTTCCAAATTACAGGCAACACCTCTTCCAATTGGGCCACCTCATCAAGCTCCACAGGTGCCCCGGCATCACCCTCAATACAACACTGCCCTTTGCAAGCCGAAAGGTCGCACAGGAACTTCTCGCGGAAAACATCGAGCGATACCACTACATCATCTATTTGAATCATCTTGTTTGGAGTTAGTTGATTTATTACGTTTTTCTATGCGCTTCTTACCCTCTCAACGAATGTTCTATACTCATCGAAAGAAGAGCACATGGAATACAAAAAAGGTCCATTGCATCGGCAATGAACCTTTCTGCTCTTCGTCTTGGACTTGAACCAAGGACCCTCTGATTAACAGTCAGATGCTCTAACCGACTGAGCTAACGAAGAATAAGCAATCAAATTAAAGGAGCTCTTCGTCTTGGACTTGAACCAAGGACCCTCTGATTAACAGTCAGATGCTCTAACCGACTGAGCTAACGAAGAGTGTTTTTTTCTTAATTGCGGTGCAAAAGTAATAGGAATTATTGAAATAAACAATATCTTTGCAAAAAAAATATGTGAAAATGGAAAAAATAATTGGATTAGGCAATGCGCTGGTCGATGTTTTGGCCCGCGTTGACAACGATGACATACTGCAAGCCATGGCACTTCCGAAGGGAAGCATGACATTGATTAACGACGATATGTTCCTGAAAATCAACGAATATCTACTCCAGCAAAACACCAAGCTATCCAACGGAGGCTCAGCAGGAAACGCTATTCGGGCCCTTGCGCACCTGGATTCGTGTACTGGCTTCATCGGAAAGATAGGTAACGACCTTTATGGACAATTTTTCCGCAAAGAGCTGAAAAAATTGAGTATCGAAGACAAATTGCTCGTCTCGGCCGAACGTCCATCGGGCGTGGCCTCTACTTTCATATCCGAAGGGGGCGAGCGCACCTTTGCCACATTCCTGGGGGCAGCAGCCACACTGCTACCCGAAGAGCTCACCCCAGAAATGTTCAAGGACTATACCTATTTATTTATTGAAGGTTATCTGGTGCAGGACCACGACCTCATTCTGCAAGCCATCGAACTGGCTAAGAGAGAGGGATTGCAGGTTTGCCTCGACATGGCCAGCTACAACATCGTGGAGGAGAACCTGGAATTCTTCAAATTGCTACTCAGCAAGTATGTGGATGTGGTCTTTGCTAACGAGCACGAAGCTCGCGCCTTTACCGGCCTGGAGCCAGTGGAGGCACTGGATGTCCTGGGCAAACTCTGTAGCATTGCAGTAGTCAAGGTTGGAGCACAAGGCACCTACATCCGCAAAGGCACGGAGATGATGCACGTGCCCGCTAGCGACGTGAAGCATCCCATAGACACTACCGGTGCTGGTGACTATTTTGCTGCGGGTTTCCTCTATGGCTTAACCTGCGGACTCTCGCTCGACAAATGTGCGCGCATTGGCTCGCTGCTAGCCGGGCATGTCATCCAAATAGTAGGCACCACGCTCACTCCCAACCGCTGGGAGAAAATCCGGCAAGGAATCAATGAGATTCGAGCTATGAGCTATTAGCTACGAGCTACAAGCTACAAGCTACGAGCTACGAGTTATGGGTTCTATATATATAATAGGTATAAGGCGTAACGGAATACTGCAACAAAGGCATTCGACATGAACTCCTGAGACCCAATTAGGATCGATAACTCCTCAATAATCTTCACACCAAAGAGTTGAACTGAGTGAAACAAAAAACAAAAACATAAACAAAGCAAGCAATGAATAGAATCAAGAAAAGCTGCTTCATCCTGGGTGCTTCGGTGGTACTGGCCGGGGCGGTAATGACAGGATTTGAAAGCGGCGACAGCCACAGTTTCAAGATGACCAAAAGCCTGGACATCTTCAACGCCATCGTGCGTGAGCTCGATTTACTATATGTAGATACCATCCAACCAGAGAAGAGCGTACGCGATGGCATTGACGCCATGCTCTACGCCCTCGACCCCTATACCGTCTATTACCCTGAAGAGGACCGCGATGAACTCGATATGATGCTCAAGAACTCCTACGGAGGAATAGGTTCCATCATCCGCTATGAGCCGGAGCTGAAGCACACCCTCATCATTGAGCCTTACGAAGGAATGCCTGCGGCCACCGCTGGCCTCAAGGCTGGCGACATGCTCCTGGAGCTAGACGGGAAAGACCTTACTGGCGTAACCGACTGCAGTAAACTGCTCCGCGGCCAAATCGGCACGGAGATTACGCTGAAGGTGAAACGTCCTGGCCAGGAAGAGCCAATTGATATCAAACTGACCAGACAAGCCATACAGATGCCCCTCATCCCCTATTACGCAAAGTTGGAGGGTGAACGCTTCGGCGCACTCAATGGCCAAGTGGGCTACATCAACCTCAGCTCCTTCTCCGGCAACCCCTCGAAGGAATTCAAACAGGCTTTCCTTGACCTGAAAAAACAAGGTATAACGGCCCTAGTCATCGACCTGCGCAACAATGGAGGCGGCCTACTTGACGAGGCTATAGAAATAGCCAACTTTTTCGTGCCTCGCGGCAAAACGTTGGTCACCACCCGAGGCAAGTCGGGCGAGACCATCGAAACCTACAAGACCCTGCGCGAACCGCTTGACACAGAGATACCCATCGCCATCCTGGTGAACAGCGGCACAGCCTCGTCGTCGGAAATCCTGGCTGGTTCGATGCAGGACCTTGACCGCGCCGTCATCGTAGGCAACCGCACCTTTGGTAAAGGCCTGGTGCAAACCACACGTCCCCTGCCTTACGGCGGCACCATTAAGATTACCACCTCGAAATACTACATTCCCAGTGGACGATGTGTGCAGGCCATCGACTATACCCACCGTAATGAGGATGGTAGTGTGGGACGCATCCCAGACAGTCTGACCCATGTATTCCATACCGCTATTGGCCGCGAGGTACGCGATGGCGGTGGTGTAACTCCCGACTCAGTAATCCAGGCCAAACAATTGCCCAACATTCTCTACTATCTAGTGAACGACAACCAAATCTTCGACTACGCTACGCAATATGTCCTCAAACACCCTACCATCCCCTCGGCTGAAATATTCCAATTGACCGATGCGGACTATGCCGATTTCAAGGCGCAGGTCAAGGCCTCGGACTTCAAGTACGACCAACAGACAGAGAAGCTCCTGAAGAGCCTCAAGGAGATGGCTCGTTTTGAAGGCTATCTGAAGGATGCGAATGCCGAGTTTGACGCCCTGGAGAAGAAACTGCAGCACAATTTGGACCACGACCTAGACTACTTTGCTACCGACATCCGGAGCATGATAGCAGTTGAGATTGTGAAGCGCTATTACTACCAGCGCGGAGCCATCATTGAGCAGCTCAAGGAGGACGAAGAGCTGAAAAGTGCGGTCGATATTCTGGCATCGCCCACCACCTACCACTCCATCCTCCATCTTCCCACAGACTAAGAGGAAGACGAAAAGCAAGTTTTTCACGGAAAAAGGGGATTTTTACAAAATAAATACCTATTTTTGCCGTGACAGGCTTTGCAGCCAGCTGCAGATGCCCCAAAACAGACAATCCTGAAAGACCATGAGCGAAGAGAACAACACCCCCAATGAGGAGCTGGGCGACGAGAAGAACCGCTCCACTGAACTTGAAAGCCACTCCGACTACAAGCCAGCTGATGCCACCGACGCACAAGTCAAGCATCAACTGAGCGGCATGTACCAGAATTGGTTTCTGGATTACGCCTCATACGTAATCCTGGAGCGTGCCGTACCCCATATCATGGACGGACTCAAGCCAGTACAGCGGCGCATTCTCCACACCATGAGGCGCATGGAGGACGGTCGCTACAACAAGGTAGCCAACATCGTGGGTGAGGCGATGAAATTCCATCCCCACGGGGATGCCAGCATCAAGGATGCCTTGGTGCAGCTCGGTCAAAAGGAGATGCTTATTGACTGTCAAGGTAACTGGGGCAATATTCTTACAGGCGATGATGCCGCTGCAGCTCGTTATATTGAAGCCCGACTCACGAAGTTCGCCCTTGACGTAGTGTTCAACCCCAAGACCACAGAGTGGAAGCAGTCGTATGATGGCCGCAACCGTGAGCCGGTCACTCTACCCGTCAAGTTCCCCCTGTTGCTGGCTCAGGGAGTGGAAGGTATTGCAGTGGGCCTTTCTTCGAAAATCCTACCCCATAACTTCAACGAGCTCTGTGATGCTGCTGTCAGCTACCTGCACGGCGATGAGTTCCACCTCTACCCCGACTTCCAGACGGGTGGAAGCATTGACGTGAGCAAGTACAACGACGGCGAGCGCGGAGGTTCAGTACGTGTACGCTCGCTCATTGAGAAAATTGACAATAAGACCCTTGCCATCAAAGAGATACCCTACGGAAAAACGGTAGCCAACGTGTGCGACTCCATCGTCAAAGCCAGTGAAAAAGGAAAAATCAAGATACGCAAGGTAGAAGACCTCACCTCGGGAAATGTAGAGATATTGGTACATCTGGCTCCAGGTGCATCGAGCGACAAGACTATCGATGCCCTCTACGCTTTTACCGATTGCGAGGTGAGCATCTCACCCAATTGCTGCGTCATCGATGACCAGAAGCCCCACTTCCTCACCGTAAGCGATGTGCTGCGCAAGTCGGTTGACAATACCCTGGCCCTCTTGCGCCAGGAACTGGAAATCCACCGCGCAGAAGTGCTCGAAGCACTCCATTTTGCCTCGCTCGAGAAGATCTTCATCGAAGAGCGCATCTACAAAGACCGCGAATTCGAACAGGCCCCCTCAATGGATGCTGTCTGCGAGCACATCGACCTGCGCCTTACTCCCTACTACCCCACCTTTATCCGTGAGGTGACCAAGGAAGACATCCTCCGTCTGATGGAAATCAAAATGGCCCGCATCCTGAAGTTCAATAGCGAAAAAGCTGAAGAGCTCATTGCCCGTATGCATTCCGACGTAGAGGAGACCGACCGCCATCTGGCTCACATCGTGGACTATACAGTGGATTGGTTCCGCATGCTGCAGCAAAAGTACGGCAAGCAGTTTCCCCGCCGCACCGACCTACGCAATTTCGACACCATCGAGGCCACCAAAGTGATTGAGGCTAACGAAAAGCTCTACATCAACCGAGAAGAGGGCTTTATAGGCACTTCGCTCAAAAAGGACGAGTTCGTGGCCAACTGCTCGACCATTGACGATGTCATCATCTTCTACCGAGATGGCCGCTACATCATCACTCCCGTAGCCGAAAAGAAGTTTGTAGGTAAGAACGTGCTCTACATCAACATCTTCAAGAAGAACGATAAGCGTACCATCTATAACGTAGTGTATCGCGATGGCAAGGAGGGTACCTGCTACATTAAGCGCTTTGCAGTAACGGGTATCGTACGCGACCGCGAATACGACCTGACGCAAGGCACACCCGACTCGCGCATCGTCTATTTCACGGCCAATCCCAATGGCGAAGCAGAAATCATCAAGGTAACCCTCAAACCCAATCCACGTATCCGACGCATCATCTTCGAAGAGGATTTCAGCAAAATCAGCATTAAAGGACGTCAGGCTATGGGTAACATCTTAACACGCAATCCACTCCACAAGATTGCCCTAAAGCAACGAGGTGGCTCTACCCTAGGCGGACGACAGGTGTGGTATGACCGCGACGTGATGCGCCTCAACTACGATGGCCGCGGCGAATACCTGGGCGAATTCCACAGCGATGACCGCATCCTGGTGGTAATGAACAACGGTGAATTCTACATCACCACCTTCGACCTGAATAACCACTACGATCCCGACATCCGCATCATTGAAAAATATCAGTCCGACAAAGTGTGGACCGCAGCCCTCTTTGATGCCGATCAGCAGAACTACCCCTATTTGAAACGTTTCTGTATGGAGGCAACAACACGCAAGCAGAACTTCCTGGGCGAGAATCGCAACAGCCGCCTCATCTTACTGACTGACGAAGTCTATCCGCGTCTAGAAGTAGTGTTTGGCGGCCACGACAGCGTGCGCGAACCGCTTGTGGTCGAAGCCGACGAGTTCATCGCTGTAAAGGGATTCAAGGCTAAGGGAAAGCGCCTTACCAACTACACGATTGAGACCATCAACGAACTGGAGCCTACACGCAAGCCTGATCCAGTACCAGAGGAGCCATCCACCACGCCCGATGAACCAGAAAACCTCGACCCCGACCGTGGCAAGAGCCAAGCCGACATTATCGACGAGCTGACAGGACAGATGAAGTTGTTTGATTAATCCCCGCGCCGCCCATTATTGTTGTTTGACACATGAAGATAATCCACGTATTCTATACATTTGTAGTCTGCCTGCTGCTGCTCCCCCTGACGATACGCGCCCAGCAAAGTGACTCGCTGCGATGGGCTGACACGACGCGCCACGTCACCCGTGCCACACTCTACGGTGTGGGCTATACCAACGTGTTCGACACGTACCTCTCACCACAGGAGTACAAAGGGGTAGAGATGCGCATCGTGCGCGAGAGCAGCCGCATGACCCACCTCATGCAGGGCAACGTGATGCGGCAAACCCTCTTCCAGGCCTACGCTGGATATACCCACAACCGCGTGGACAACAACAATACTTTCTCCTCGCTGGCAAACTGGAACTACGCGCTCCACTACCTCTTTCGCCTCTCCCCCCGACTGACGCTAACAGCCGGAGCTGCGGCTGACCTCAATGGAGGTTTTGTCTATAACCTGCGCAACGGCAACAACCCGGCCCAGGCACGAGCCTACGTTAGCCTGGATGCTACAGCTATGGCCCTCTACAAGACGCACATTTGCCAGCTACCCCTCACACTACGCTACCAACTCATGCTGCCCCTTGCTGGAATACAGTTCATGCCCGAATACGGGCAGTCCTATTACGAAATCTTCTCGTTGGGGCATGCCAGCGGAGTAGTACGTTTCACCTCACTCCATAATCAACCCTCGGTGCGACAGCTACTCTCGGCAGACCTGCCCGTGGGCAAAGCCACGCTACGCCTGGCCTACCTGGCCGACCTTCAACAAGGCAAGCTGAACCACATCAAATGGCATACCTACTCACATTGCCTACTGATAGGTGTGGTGAAATCGTTTTATTTGCTGAAATAATCTCCGCATGCTGCATAATGCATCATCTAACGAATTAGTTATTGATCGAAAAAATGAATACTCTGCGCCAATATCTCTCCCTTACAGCCACACTCCTCATCTCCTGCCTGCTCGCACTGCTGCCCTGCAGCTGCATCGGCGAGAAGGAGTTCGACAACACCCCAACAGGCAACTTCGAGGCCCTCTGGAAAATCATCGACGAGCAATACTGCTTCCTGGAGTACAAAGGGATTGACTGGGATGCCATCCACCGCAAATACGCCCCCCTTATCACTGACGACATGACCTCGGCCGGACTCTTCGAGGTACTGGGCAATATGCTAGCCGAGCTAAAGGACGGCCACGTCAACCTCTACAGCACCAGCAACATGGCCCGCTACTGGGACTGGTACCTCGACTATCCGCGCAACTTCTCCGAAAGTCTAGTTGAGCAATACCTGGGACGCGACTACCGCATTGCCGGAGGAGCAAAGTACCGCATTCTGGAGGATAACATAGGCTACGTCTATTATGGTGACTTCAGCAGTGGCATTGGCAATGGCAACATGAACGAAATACTATCCTATCTCTCTATCTGCAACGGCCTCATCATCGATGTGCGTAACAACGGCGGTGGCGCATTGACCTATGCCACCCTAATGGCAGAGCACTTCACCAACGAGCGAGTATTGACTGGATACATCCAGCACAAAACGGGCCCTGGGCACAGCGACTTCTCTGCCCCAGAACCCATCTATGTGGAGCCAAGCAACGGGATACGCTGGCAAAAGCCTGTGATGCTGCTTACCAACCGGCACAGCTACAGCGCCACCAACGACTTCGTGAATGCAATGAGCTGCTTCCCGTTGGTGACGCTCGTGGGTGATAAGACAGGCGGCGGCAGTGGCCTGCCTTTCTCTTCGGAGCTACCCAACGGCTGGGGCGTGCGCTTCTCTGCCAGCCCTCATCTCAATGCACAGCAGGAGCAGATAGAATTTGGCATCGACCCTGATGTAAAGGTGGATATGCAGGCTGAAGATGAGGCCCAAGGAGTAGATACCATTATAGAAACAGCCCGCCGTTTGCTGAAAAACGAGTAAAAAAACACATTTCTATGCTTTAGAATTTGCTGAAACAAAAAAACTTTCTACCTTTGCGGCGCAAACTTGAACAATCATCCTGCGCGTGTGGCGTAATTGGCAGCCGCGCCAGACTTAGGATCTGGTGCCGTAAGGCGTGTAGGTTCGAGTCCTATCACGCGCACTGAACAAAAAGTTAGGAGCACCTTCCTCAATCAAGGATTAGGTGCTCCTTTTTTCTACCATAATTGTCATGGAGATTACTATTCCCTAAGGCAGGAGGTAATTTCATCCATGCTGTAACCTGTCATGGCGGATATCTGCTCCTCAGACATACCATTCGACACCAAAGCCGACACTAAGGAATGTAACTTTTGACGTTCTTTTAATAGCTGATTCTGCTGCTCTGTTAGCTGATTCTGCTGCTCTGTTAGCTGATTCTGCTGCTCTGTTAGCTGGTTCTGCTGCTCTGTTAGCTGGTTCTGCTGCTCTGTTAGCTGATTCTGCTGCTCTGTTAGCTGGTTCTGCTGTGCTTCTAAGAGACATTCTTGTCTAGCTAACTCAATAGTTTGCGCTTCAATTCTCTTGTCGCGTAACATGATTTCCGTGTCACGCTTCTCAATAGCCGAGAAATATTCGTCTTCCACGTTCATATCCTGACGCAACTTGGCATCAGCAGCTGCTGAAGTCAACCGATGAAGGATGTAGAGCATGTCAGCATCGTCAGCATAGAGAGATTCATCAATCCGCATAATCTGACGGCTGTTTTCATCCTTACGACTCTGATCAAACACGCTAAGCACTTTTTCTAACCGGTTATTGATTTGGCCGTGAAGCAGGGGAAGTTGAATGATGATGCTGTTGTGGATCAGGCTCTCTACGAAAGGATCAGGAATACCTTTTGTTACTACTTGGCCCTCATAGTTGTAAGAATGGTGATTGACATAAATGACGGGTTCCTCAATGTCACCCACACGATGCCCCAGCATATAGACTGCCACCATAGGGGTAGCATATCCCTGAGGATTATCCTCCTTGACAATATTTTCCGGATTCTGATACTGCGCTCCTAGGTACTGACGGAAACGAAGCGTCTCTGTGTCGAGCCATGTTTTCTGTAGCTCAATGAGCACCAACTTTACTGAACCATCGTCTTGCAACACCTGTGCAGCGAAGTCTATACGAAACATGGAAATATTGTCTCGTGTACCATTGGTATATTCATGTCGGCGCGTGTTAACTTGGAGCACCTTTTTCTTCAAAAGTGCAGAGAGCAACGTGCGTGCGATGCGTTCGTCCTCCATCAGATACTTGAATACCGCATCATAAATCGGATTGGCTACTGTAATCATCATAATCTATCTCCTTCTTTTATCTACCGTTACTGATTCTTCTTGCAAAGATAGGCAATGAAAGTGACTCCACAAAACGCTCTGCAGAAAATTATCTATTTCCGAGTTTCCAATCCCTTATCAAGTTCCAGCAGATGGGCATAGTGGGTAGGCTCTCCCTGCTTGGTGCACTTCTTTGTATACTTCTTGAAGGAAAGTTTATGGAAGGGAGCCTGACCTATCACCTGCTTCCACCGATCGGGCTCGTAGGCAGAATCCAGAATCTTACGCAGCATACCGTAGGGACGCACAGGCAACGCATCGATACAATGCCGCATAGCCGGTAGATGGTCATAGCCCAGACGGAAACAGTAATCTATAAGCAGGTAGGTAAACAAGCGGTTATTATGTTCCCACCAATGGATGAAAGAGTCATACAAATACGAGGGAATAAGATGTCCACTTCCGCTGGCTTGAAAATACCCTGTCCATAATCCTTTGGAGACATTGTTATAAGGCGTTACGTGGCGATAGCTCCAATAGGCAGAATGAACATTTACTATAAGGTCAATATCCGTCGTTAAGAATATGGTGGCATCCATCCAAATACCTCCATGCTCTTTGAGCAGATAGACACGGGCAATGTCGGAGAGGTGGGTTCGTGAAATGACTCCCTCTCGGAACTTGCGCCACACTAGATCAGGCAAGTGCAGGTATTGTGCCTGATTCTCTTCTGTAAGCAGTATCACAGGGTGATGTCCTGCATGCCGCTGGATGGAGCGGTAACAGAGACGCACCACCTCGGGCATCTGTTCCTCACCCTGCCACCAGCATACCCAGATGGGTGACGTAGAGCCTATCTCCCTACCTTCATTCGAAGCGGGTATCTGTTCAAAGCGCTGAATCACTTCGTCCTGATGATACTTCTGCATCAGCGTGTGCAGAAGATATTGCTGCTTGATGCGGTTGATGCCCCGCTCTATCTGTTTAAATAAACGCATGAATCAAATCTATGATGGATTTAGAAAACAGTTGCTACATAATGCCCAACCTTTCGTTAATGCCGTCGGTATATGCGCGCCACAACTTGCTCAAGTCGGCCCATTGCCAAGCCTTACTGAAGGGCAGCGTGAAGAGGGCCGTGAGCAGATACCCCGACACGTTGATGAAGCCGCGCAAATACCTCACCCCCCAGTTCTGGCCGTAGCGATGGTTCAGGTAGGCGGAGTTGCGCACCTGGTAGAAGCGCTTCCACTTCTTCTTGCGGTTACGTTCACTCCAACTATCGTGGCTGAAAAATTTCTGTTTGTCCATCAAGGCAGCGGGTACGTAGAGAATGGTGAATCCAGCCTGTATGGTGCGGAGGCAATAGTCTGTATCATCGCAGAAGATAAAGAGTTCTCTATTGGGCAAGCCGATAGACTCCACCACCTGACGCCGTATCAACGGCCCCTCAAAAGCGGTACCAGCCACAGGCGTAGGCGTGTTAACCTGTTCATTGTGCAGACGCTTGCGATACATTGAGCTGAAAGGGTTAGTGAGATTATAACCCTGGAAGTCGTGACAGAAAATCTGCCCCTCCATTAATCGGCGTGGTGCCAGTATGCCTATCTGAGCGTCTGTAGCTTCTGGTAGAAGCTGCTCCAGACAGTCAGGACGGGGAAAAACATCGTCGTCCATACACCAAATCCAGTCGGCACCCTGGTTGTAAGCAAAATCGATACCTGTATAAAATCCGCCCGAACCTCCCACGTTCTGCTGATGAATCACCTGCAAGTCGGTTTGCAGATCAAGCCATTGGGCAGTTCCATCCGTACTCCCGTTGTTCACCACCACAATACAGCTAACGGGCGTATTGAGCCGCAAGCAACTGATATTGCGCTGGAGCAACGCCAGACGATTGAAGGTCACTACTACTGCAAATATCTTCATTACGTTCTCCCTATTAATTAAGTTAATATTCCTCTGGCCCTTTATCGGCGTGACGATAAGTCATTATCAATTGATAACAGGTCTCCACGTCAAAGCCTCGTGCTTTTGCATACTCTTCTGCCATCCACCGGTGCATCTGCTCCGTGGCTGGCAGACGGCAGAAATTCTTGCATCCCTCTTTGAGGCCGATACGTCCGATGTGCATTCTATTGAGGTCCACCACCTCGAGCTGCACGGTGCCATCGGGAAAAAAGTTGAAAAGAATGTTACCTCGACCGTAATCCTTATGGGCGTATCCGTGTTCATGGAGCAACGCTGTTTGCCTACCAATGGCACGAAGTACCTTCTCCATACAGGGAAACGACTGCTCAAAGAAGACCTCGTAGCGGTAGGGACAGGCAGAGAGCAGACTAACGTAATAGCTCTTATCAAGCAGCAATCCATTACGTTGGTCGAGCCAAGCCACGGGTGTGGGAGTCCCTACTCCTATTTTCTGAAATGCCTGGGCATAGAGAAAGGAGCGCTTCGCCTTACTGCCCCGTACCGTACCGTAAGCCAGGCGATTGACGATATAGGGACGGGTGAACGACTTCACCACCAGTTGCAGACCCTCATATTCCATTTGCCTCAGCACATTGCGCCCCTCGTAAATCACCTGTCCTTCGCCAGCTTCGAAGCGCTCGGGCAACGTACAGACAAAGGGTGCTATCTGGGTAAACCTCGGGTCAATACCGTAGAAACGGGGCTTTATTAACCGTTGAAAGAGATTTCGAGGAGGATATGGATGCGTCATATCAAAATTAGTCATTTTTATAGGGTTAAACAGCTGAAGAATCCAGTTCCTTGCGAGCCAGACGATAGGCAGCTTCAATGGTGTCATCCATGTCAGCATAGACATACTGTCCCAGTCGTCCACCAAAGAGCACGCTTCTCTGAGCCTCGGCCAAGGAACGGTATTGCAGCAGCCGACGGGTGTTGACCTCATCGTTTACTGGATAATAGGGCTCCTTGCCTGGAGCATACGTATCGGGATATTCGTAGGTAATTACCGAATGGGGGTGATTCCCAAATTCAAAGTGTTTATGCTCGATGATGCGGGTATAGGGAACCTCAGCCTCGGTATAGTTCACCACCGCATTACCCTGGAAGTTGGCCACAGGAAGCTGCTGATGATCGAACCTCAGGCTGCGATACTCCAACCGGCCAAAACGGAAGTCAAAGAAAGCATCAATGCAGCCTGTGAAGAGTATCTTCTCCGCTTGCTCATTCCAGAAGTCGCGCTCCTCAAAGTAGTTTATCCCCAGCCGTACCTCCACTCCCTGAAGCAACGCTTCGATGAGTGGATTGTAGCCTCCGATAGGGATGCCTTGATAGGTATCGTTGAAGTAATTGTTGTCGAAGGTAAAGCGAAATGGGAGACGACGGATGATGAAGGCTGGCAACTCAGTAGCCTTGCGTCCCCACTGCTTCTCCGTATATCCCTTGATAAGCGTCTGATAGATGTCATCACCGCAGAGCTTTAGGGCCTGTTCCTCCAGGTTAGCCGGTTCGTCTATGTAAGCATACTTGCTTCGCTGCTCATCAATACGGGCCTGCGCCTCAGCAGGGGTCGTCACGCCCCATAACTGATAGAAGGTGTTCATGTTGAAGGGGAGGTTGTAAAGCCGTCCCTTATAGGATGCAATGGGCGAGTTGGTGTAGCGGTTGAACTCCACAAGGCGATTGACATACTCCCACACCTGCCTGTTGCTGGTATGGAAAATGTGCGCTCCATACTGGTGTACGTTGATGCCCTCCACCTCTCTGCAGTGGACATTACCCCCTGTATGGGTACGCTTGTCTATAACGAGGCAACGCTTCCCCACCTTACGGGCTTCGCAGGCAAAGAGAGCACCGAAAAGTCCTGCACCCACAATCAGGTAATCATATTCAGTTGGCTTACTCATGTTCGTTCGCATTTTTTTGTCGTTCAATCCACTCCTCCTTAGTACGTTTCCAACGCTTGTGGCTCCAGAGCCAATAAGCTGGCTGCTCCTTGATCATCTGCTCCAGGATCCTGGTAAAAGTATCTGTCAGTTCGAAGTCGGGAATCTGCTTAATCTGATGGGTAATAGGTTTGAGCTGGCAATGGTAATAGCCACGCCTTATCCGCTTGATGTCCATATAATAAACCAAGGCATCCACCTGTTTACCTATCTTCTCAGCACCTATAAAGACGGGCGTCTCCCGATGGAAGAAGTTACACCAATGATGGATGCTGTTCCACTTAGGTGCCTGGTCGGAGATGAATCCGATAATCTCTTTCTGACCGCTGCGCTTGATTTCAATGATGCGTCTCAACGTATCCTGCATGGCAATGCACTCGCCGCCGTAACGGTTGCGCAGGCGCAGAAAGAGGGCATCCATCTCCGGATTACGCAGACGATGGTATATCTGGGCACAATGATATTCAGCAGGTACCCAATAGGGCATAGAGGCAATCCACTCCCAGTTGCAGTAGTGACCCAAATAGAGAAAGCAGAACTGCTTCTGCTCGCGCTCCATCGCCTCAACCAGTTCATCCAGTCCGCTGAAGGTCATGCGGCGCATCATCTGTTCACGAGACATGGAAAAGGTTTTGACGGTTTCCACCATGTAGTCGCATAGGAAGTGATAGAAATCTTTCTCAATAGCGGCCAGCTCACGTTCACTCTTCTCGGGGAATGAACCTTTGAGATTGGCCTGCACCACCTTACGACGGTAACCAATGAGATGGAAGAGCAGTGGGAAGAGCACCACATCAGAAAAGAAGTAATGCACCCGCAGCGGAAGCAGCGAGAGCAAGTACCACAATCCGAATATGATAAAATAGAATATACGACGCATAGCCACTGGAAGTCAATGAAAAGGTTGGAAATCAAATCTTATCAAACCCCTTGGTGTATTTTATCCAGTAATACTTCAGGGGGTTCGTGTACTTCAGCAGCTTCCAGGGGCGGCTACTATGGGGCCGATGGAGCACGGGGAAGAGCGTGAAGAGGTAGTTCTTGAAGCCCAGCTGCAGCGAGGCGTGGGAGATGGTGACGTCAAACCAATGCTTCGTGGGGTCAAGCTGCTGAAAGCTGAATGCCTGAAGGAAACGGGGATGGAGCAACGTACAGCAGAAGCTGAAGCGCTTGCGCGTAGCAAATGCCTGCTGAGGACGCTTCTTGGCGTAGAGGTAGGGGAAATTGATCTGCCCGGCCTCATCCACTGTAACCGAGGCCACCATACCGCAATCAGTCAACTCAGAGGCGGCGGCAAAGAGAGCATGGAGCGTAGTGGGCTTCACCACCACGTCCGACTCCACAATCAGCAACCCGGCATCCTGCTCCAGAGCTTCCTTCTGCGCCGTCTGTAGCACCAGCAGGTAGTTAGGCGAAGGATGGTCGGTCAGGTCAGAGAGGTTGACCAGGCGGAAGCCCCACTTCTCAGAAGCCTCCTGGAGCCGCACCGTATTCTCCGGGGTACTGAAGTCGTTATAGACCGTATAGCTGAAGGGGATGGGACACGAAGAGGTCATGATGGCCTCAATCGTCTTCAAGGTCAGTTCGATGGAGTCTTTTACAGGCGTGATAACGGACAGTTGCTTCATACAATCTTGGGACAAGCAATATTAATAGAGCGCAAAAATAAGCTTTATTGCTGAATAAAACAAGGATTGAGGGACAAATGGCCAAGAATTAATGTTTTTCGTTTAGCATATCAAACCGTATCAACCGGTCAGACACAAATGCAGCAAGTCGTAACCTTTGCAAAACCGAGTCTGGAACAACAGAGAGATTGCCTTCCACATTATTTTTGGGGCCAATGGCCATAGCAGGTTTGCCTGGGTCAAAAATACTCTGCCCCAAGCCACTCCAGGCATACTGTTCTAACCCTAAAAGATTCAATAATGTGGGATAGATATCCACCTGCCCCATCACTTCATCATACGTCAATGAGACGGGAGAGTTAATAACAATAAGTGGGGTAAATTCTTTCTCTGACACCACCCCTTGTCCTGCCTTGGAGGCAAGGAGTGCCTTCCTGTCATCGGCAAGCCCCTCATGGTCGCCTGTAATCACAATCATCGTCTCCGCATAATCGGGACGGGACTGGATATACTCAACAAATCGCCCTATAGCCTCGTCCGTATAATGCACCACCGACAGATAATCATTCATCAGCTGAGGTATCTGATCAGAGAAATGAACCGTCCTCAGTTTCTCCGGTATTTTGAAAGGAGAATGCCCGGAATAAGTCACCATCTGAATAAAGGCATGTTCTCCTTGCTTCCAAATCTCCCCACGCTCTATTTTCTCCCTGCACTGTTCAAAGAAAGCCTTGTCACCCAGCCGCTTTCTGTTACCAAAAGCCTCGGTCAGTTCGAAATCAGGATAGGAGATGATGGAGTCTATGCCAAAACTTCTGGCTACCACGCCTTGATTCCAGGTTTTTTCCTTATCTACCGTAAGCAGGTAGTTGCGTGATGACCTCAGCTGTTTCATCGCCTTGGGAAGTGTGAAATAAGTATTGAGTGCATATTGGCTACAAAAAGCTCCTGTTTGAACAGGTAGTAAACCTGAGAGGATGAGCAGCTGCCCGTCCATAGAACGCGCGCCCCGGACCTGCGTCAAGACCTGAGGAGCGTAGAGCGTAGATGAGTCCTTCAGCAATCGGTTAAGGTTAGGAGTAATCTCTTGATTCTCTACCGTCAGATTCAGCACCCAGCTTTCAAACGATTCAATGATGATAACGATACAGTTGTCCTTATGTGCAACATCAGCCAAGGGTTTTAATGTCGGTTTCCTATTAATCCAAGCATCAATCTCCGCCTTTTCCTCATCAGACAAACTGGGCGAAGCCTCCATATAATCATAATATAATCCTCCGAACAAAGTATATAAGGAAGTGGCACACGCATAATGATGGGCAGACGTCCGCAGCTTGTAATTGACAGACATAAAACCACCATTAACTGAGAAATGAATTCCAAGTAATAGGCTCAGACAAAAGAACAGCAGAAAATAAGAACGCTTCTTGAAGGGGAAAGCCACCTTGCGTTTCACTCCACGGCGACAGATGAACAGAGCCAAAGAGAGCGTAGATAACGGCAGCAAAACATCATACCAACGCATGGACGCAATTACGCTAGGAAGGAAATCCGACAGATTGCCTGCCAGCAAATAGCTTGAAAGCGGTATGGCGGAATAGTAGGTACGATAGTACATCAAGTTGGAAACAAACCACAAGTCCAACAGGACACATATGCCGATACATACAACGGGCCTCCTGGAAAAGAGATAAGGCAAGCAGAGTAATAATGTTGCTGCTGCAGCCGACACATAGAGTTCCCAATAAGAGAAAGGCGTAAAGGTGGTGTTAAGGCACCAGATTACGTTGAAAAGAAGAAAATGCAGAAAGACTGCAGCAACAGGAATCAAAGAGAGCTTTTGTGCCGTATCAAGGTGTTTGAATTTCAGCAATGTACGCATAGTCAATATCATAAAAAGAACAATAGATGTCAATCATGTGCCAACAAAGCGTTGCCACTTATCTTCGCACCGTTGTAGGTATCAGCAAGGTAAACCGGCCTCTTCTTGGTTTCATTAAAAATACGCCCCACGTATTCCCCGAGGATGCCGATAGTCAGCAGCTGAATGCCTCCCATGAATAAGATGATGACTATCAGCGTAGTGAAGCCACGGGCTTCATCACCGAACACGATGGTCTTGACCCCATAATAGAGCATCAGGCAGAAGGCAAAAAAAGCAACGAAGAAGCCGAAAACCGTCGCCAAGCGCAAAGGGGCTGTAGTAAAGCTGGTTATACCCTCGATGGCCAGATTGAGCAGGCTCCAAAAGCTCCAGTTACTATGGCCCGCCACGCGATTCTGGCGATCGAAGACAATTTCTTTCTTCTTATATCCTATCCAACAGAACATCCCTTTGGTATAACGCTCTGATTCACGAAGCCTCTTCAGCGCATTGATGCAGCATCGGTCCAACAAGCGGAAGTCGCCCACATTCTGCAAGATATCAAAGCGCGTGGAGTGATCCAGAATCTTATAGAAGAGAAGAGAGAGTTTTTTCCTAAGCCAACTTTCTTCGCCCCGGTTGGCTCGCTTTGCATAGACATCTTCGTATCCCTGCTCCCAATAGGCCAGCATCTCGGGGATAAGCGAGGGTGGGTCCTGGAGGTCCGCATCCATGATAATCATGCAGTCGCCACTCACGTAGTCAAAGCCAGCAAGCATGGCATTCTCCTTACCGAAGTTACGGGTCAGATTGACATAGCAGATCCGCCGGTCGGCCGCCCGCAACGATTTGATGATGTCAAGGGTGTTGTCTTTGCTGCCATCATTCACAAACAGCACCTCCCACCCATAAGAGGGGTGAGTGTCCATCAGCGCTTTAAGCTCAGGGTAGAGTAACGGTAACGTTTGGCCCTCATTGTAACAAGGGACCAGGATGGATATCTTTTTCATTTCTTCCGATATTTTTGGACTACATACTTGATAATGATGAAATTTGTCACCACGCTAATGACCAACGTGGGCAGATAGGCAATCCGATCCCCCAGACCCAGTAGATTAACAAGCAGGGCCATAAGCCCTAATCGAACCACAAAGAGATTAAACAGATGTGCACACACGATGCCCACCGTGTTCTGCATAGTAGGCTGCGCCTTAAAGGTCCAATAAACCGTCAAGAAATAGTTGACTATGAGCGAAAGCAGATATCCGCTGACCAGCGAAATCTGATAAGGCGCAAACAGCCGTACGATATAGAATACGGCAGCATCAAGCCCTGTACATAGAAGACCTACCATACAGAAGCGGATAAATTCCTGTAGTTTCTCTCTATCTGACGTGTTCATAATCATCCATTGGATTGTAACTCATGTACGAGCATTCAACGAGCAAAAATAGGGACTTTTTTCTGAACGGCAAAACATTTTCTTGAAAACCCGCTGAAAATGGTCTAATAGGTATTAACAATCTTTAGGTGGGAGATGTCCTGCTATTCCCCTCAAAAGCCGTACTTTTGGCCAAAAATATGGTTGAAATAGCATGAATAATCAACGTAGAATCTTCTGGCTCATCGCATTGCTGAGCATCCTGGTATTGGTGCCTTTTCTTGGCGAGTCTCTTTTTTATTCCAAAGGTGAACCACGTGAGGGTATCGTGGCCTTCACCATGTTGGAAAGTGGCAACTGGATTCTTCCGCTTAATTATGGCACGGACATTGCCTTCAAGCCACCCTTCCTCTACTGGTGTATAGCAGCAGTGTCGTGGTTGGCGGGTGGAGTGAGCGAATTTACTACGCGCTTCCCCTCGTCAGTGGCCTGCATCAGCATGTTGCTTTTCTTTTTCTGTTTTATACGCAAGCGACTGGGACAGGAGTTGGCTGAGCTAACCACCTTGCTGTTGCTCACCTCGTTCGAGGTGCATCGAGCCGCTGTAGCAGGGCGACTGGACATGCTGCAAGTAGCTTTTATCGTGGTGGCTCTCTGCCTGCTCTATCAGTGGGATGAGCAGGGGCGGCAGCGCTTTCCCTGGTTGGCTATCCTCTGCATGGCCTGCGGCACGCTGACCAAAGGTCCTGTAGGGTCTATCTTCCCCTGCATGGTCATGGGGGTCTATATGCTGCTGCAGAAGCGAGGCTTCTGGAAGAGTTTTGGCTGGATGTTCTGCTTCGGTTTCCTTTCGGTATTGCCTCTGTTCGTCTGGTTCTATTTGGCCTATCTTCAGGGGGGACAAGAGTTTGTGGACTTGATGCTGGAGGAAAACACGGGGCGGTTTGCCGGAACGATGAGCTACGAATCACACGAGAATCCGATATGGTACAACTTCCTCACGCTCATTTGGGGATGGATTCCCTGGACACTGCTCTTTGTGGCTTCGCTCTTTACGTTACGGAACAAAGAGGCCCAACAGCTGACGATGAATGAGAGCCAAGCAACTAAAGGATGGGCATCACGTGCTCAGGAGTGGTGGAAAAGGTTCTGTCAGCAAGACCCGCTGCAGCTCTTCTGCTGGCTGGCCGTGCTGCTTATCTTTGTTTTCTATTGCATCCCCAAGAGCAAACGGAGTGTTTATCTACTGCCCATTTACCCCTTCATGGCGCTCTTCTTTGCACAATACCTGCGCCGATTGGCCGAGCGGGGCAGTCGCCTTTTCCGCAACTTTTCCATCGTCTTTGGCTCGTTGGGGGTACTGCTCACGCTGCTCTTCTTTGCTATCCGACTGGGACTGGTGCCCGATGCCATCATGGGGCATGGCCGTCATGCAGCCGAGAATGTAGGCTTTCTGCATGCCCTGCGGGACACGTACTTTGACTTTGCCCATTGGTTACTCATCCTGTTACCGCTCGTTGGCGCCCTCTGCCTGTTCCGCCTCTGTCGCCGGCAGGCCTCGGCCCGTGCTCATCTCTATGGCGTGGCAGGCATGCTGCTTTGCCTGTTTGTGGCCTTCGATGGCATCTACCAGCCCACCGTAGTCTCTACCAAGAGCGACAAGAAGATTGCCCAGCGACTCATTGACTTGCAGCCCGAAGGTCATCTCTACTCCTACGGGCTCTATTTCTATAGCGTGAACTACTACCTGGGCGATCGCCTGCGCCATATCGAGCGGGAAACTCCGACCAAGGGCTACTTGATTGTACCCCTCTTTGAAGAGGAGAAGATGATAACTGAACTGTGCGAACGCTATGAGCTGCAGCCTGTTTTCCAAACGACCTACCGTAGCTGCGATGCCCGGGCACAAGTGCGTTGCTACTACTTCTATACACGCCCTTAAAGCAACTGCATCTTCAGCCCAAACGAGAGGCTGAGGTAGTCACACATCCGCAGATAACTATTGGTAAAGGCGCTGACGATATAGAGGTCGCACGAACTGAGTTCGTAGAAGAAGGTGATGCTCTTAGCCATGTAGCGCTTGTTGCGGGGTATCTCGAAGGTGATACGCTGACCCAGGAAGATGTGGGTACGCACTTTCGAAGAGAAACCGTAGTACCCGCTGGGGTAACGGTCTGGTTCGCTCACCCAAAACTCATCCCCGAATACGGTGTTGAAGTAAAGGCCACAGGTCAGGGGTTCGAACGAGAAAGGCCCCTCACCCAGGGTAATGTTCCAAGGGATGTAGTTCTGCTTGAGCGTCATCGTGACCTTTGCACGGTCGGAATCATACTTTGGCAGGTAACCAAAGAGGAGGTCGGTCTCCCATTGGTTGTGCTTGCCGTAGTCCCAGCCGAAGCCTACCGAGAGCAAACCCATATTGCCGGCAAACTGAAGCTTGCTGTAAGTAGGAACCAGGCTATACCAACGCTTACGGTAACGG
>CAMCUZ010000037.1 GCA_945879145.1 uncultured Mediterranea sp. | reverse complement strand
TGGCGCTTAGCCAGTTCGCCGTAGAGATACTCGGCGTCGGTATTGCGGGGATTCACCTCGCTGGCATGGTACCAATCGAGGTAGTTGAGCTGAATCTGTACGAAGTCCCAATGGTACTTATCCTGTTGCGAGAGCAAGTAGTCGAACACCCGGATATCACCATGGTAAGAGAAGCCGAGGTTGCGGATATACCCCTTCTCACGCTCCTCGAGCAGGAAGTCGAGTATGCCATTGTCGATATAGCGGGTACGGAACGCCGGCATGCCATCGTCACCATCACCCATACCGATGGCATGGAGCAACATGTAGTCGATGTAGTCCACCTGCAGCTCTTTGAAGGAGTTGTGGTACATCTCGATAGAGGCTTCGCGGCTCCAGGTGTCGGGAGCAAAGTTGGAGAGTTTAGTGGCTATGAAGTATTTCTCACGCGGATGGCGCTTCAACGCAATGCCCGTAGCCCGTTCGCTCATGCCCTTGCAATAGGCGGGGGAGGTGTCAAAGTAGTTCACTCCATGGGCAATGGCATAATCCACCAGGCGGTTTACGGTCTCCTGGTCGATAGGGTCGCCCTCTTCCTTCAGCGTGGGCCAGCGCATGCAACCATAGCCTAAGAGGGAGACCTGTTCACCCGTCTTGGGGTTGGTGCGATAGGTCATCTGGTCGGTCGGAATATCGCCAGTCAAGGAGGGGGATTGTTCAGCAGTACGCTGACTGCCATCACCGCAGCTACTCAGCAGGGCTGAGGTGGTCACTGCCCCTACGCCCAACTGCTGCAAGAAGCGGCGACGTGAGGGGTCAGCCATGGGAGAGGTATGTTCATTGTTCATACTGACATGCTATTTGAGGGTGAATGAATAGGATTTAGATGGTGTGATGCTGCTCATGGCCCTCCACGTAGATAGCACTGAAGGGGCGTACAGGACAGAGGTGCTCGCAAGCTCCACAACCGATACAACGATTCTCATCAACGACGGGAATGCGAGGCGACTGCTCATTCTCCGGATCCATTGGCACCATGGTGATGGCTCCTACCGGACAATGGCGGGCACAGTTTCCACACGACACACCATCGGTGACAGGCAGACAGTTCTGCTTAATCCATACGGCATGACCAATCTGTTCTGACGACTTCTCCGCACGAGTCAGCAGACGGATAGAGCCGGTAGGGCAGACTTCGGAACATTTGGTACACTCTGGACGACAATAGCCCCGCTCATACGAAGATTCGGGCTGCATCAGTCGAGTCCAGTCGGTAGAGGGGCGAAGGACATGATTCGGGCAAACGGATACACACAGTTGACAGGCCACACAATGCTGATAGAAATGGCGCACGCCCTCCGATCCAGGAGGTACAATGGGCGTACGGCGCACAGGTTGCTGCTTCTCTATCACCTTGGCCAACCCACCATCCACCTTCTTGCGACGAGCTTCAACAGCTACTGCACCCAGGGCCAAACCGGCACCGGTAAGGAAAAGACGACGTGAAGCATCTGCAGGGGAGGTAGCCAACTTGACATCACAAGCCACGCTGTCATACTCTTCGGTAGCTGCAGCCTTGGTACGAAAGCGGTAGCTGATGGCTCCATGCTTGCAAGCACCGAGGCAATCCATGCAGGTTACACAACGGGAATAGTCTATGCGATGATGCACGGGGTCAATGCACGAAGCCTTGCACTGCCGTGAGCAGAGGGTGCAACCATTGCACTTGCTGACGTCAATCACCGGACGCAACAGCGAGAAACGGGAGAAGAATCCCAACAATGTCCCCACCGGACAGATGGTGTTGCAATAGCTGCGTCCACTACGCCAAGCCAAGATAAAGAGCAACACCAGGGTGATGATAGCCACAACCAGCGTAGGGATGCTGCGAAGCCATACCTCGTGCCGGGCAAAGACGTAGCTACCCTGTGCCTCAGCCCATCCAGCCAGCAGGTTATTACCCCAGCCATAGAGTGGAGCCAAGAGCGAATGAACAATTCGTCCAAAAGCACTATAGGGAGCCAGCAGAGCGGCTAATGAGCCTAAACCAGCCAACGTAGCTGCTACGAAGAACACCAGCACACCATAGCGCAACACGTTGCGAGCAGGAGAGTAGCTGAAGCGGAACTTCTTCTTCTTGCGTAGGCCACTGAGATGAGAGATAACATCCTGCATCACGCCCAGCGGACAGATGACCGAGCAATAGATGCGGCCACAAAGTAGAGTGAGCAGCAAAAGAAAGAGGACCACTCCCACATTCAAGGCCAGTACTGCAGGCCAGAACTGCAGTTTGGGTAGCCACCCAAACCAGGAGTGAAGCGTACCGGTAAAGTCGAGAAACAATCCGGTAATCAGCAGCAGACAAACAACTGCTAAAAGGATTCGAATTCGTCGCAGCATAAATTATACTTTATTAAATAGTTTGTCGATTTCTTCTTCACGGATGGTACTCAGCACGGGCCGGCCATCAGGGGTATAAGAAGGAGTCAGCGTAGCAAAGAGATCATTCACTAAGGTGGTCATCTCTTGTTGATTCAGCACCTGCCCATACACGATAGCCGAAGCGCGAGCCAACGTCAGGGCCAGTTGCTCCTGCACCTCCTCTTTCACGTCGTTTCCCTTTTCCAGCGCATTGGTAACCATGCTACGCACCAGCTCTACAGGGTTCAGGCCCTCGATGCCTGCCGGTATGCCCTGAATGGCATAACTTCCACCACCCAGGGAGGAGAGTTCAAATCCCACCGCCTCAAAGTCTGCATGGAGCGCATCCAGCATGGCTGCTTCGGAGGGGGGAAGCTGAACGATTTCGGGGAAGAGCACTCCTTGTGAGAGCCCCTTTCCACGACGAATCTGCTCCATATAGCGATCGAAGAGCACCCGTATATGGGCCCTGTGCTGATCAATCAGCATCAACCCCGACCGTACGGAAGTAAGGATATAGCGTCCTTTGAACTGCAGGTAGTCACCTGCCGTAAGCATTCCCCCACCCTGTTGACCCTCGCCGAGAGGTAACCTGGCCTCATCGGCACTCTGGTCTGGAGTAATCGACTCCATAGTCAACTCTGGGAGATGAGCCGAAGGCTTGAACGCGCCCTCTGTGGTAGGCTCATCAAATGCCCTTGAGGATAAATCATCAGTCAAAGAGGGTACAGACGAAGTGGCTTTCCGACCAACTGAGGAGGAGGAAGAAGTAGCGAACGGATTGTAGTTGGCGTTGTAGTGCACTTCTGGCGGTTTGATAGGTGTAACCTGTTCGCCAAAGGCTGGCATCATATCGGGGCGATCCTCGGTATCAAAATCAATCGTGGGCACCTCATTGAAGCGACCTAAGGTCTCCTTGACTGCAGCAGCAAGAATCTGCCAAATGGATTGTTCGTTCTCAAATTTAATCTCGGTCTTCGTGGGATGGATATTGACATCAATATTTGCTGGGTCAACGTCGAAATAGAGGAAATAGGAGATCTGCTCGCCAGCTGGAATCAGCCGCTCGTACGCCTCCATGACCGCTTTGTGAAAATAAGGATGGCGCATGTAGCGGCCGTTGACAAAGAAGTACTGGTTGCACCCTTTCTTACGGGAAGCCTCTGGTTTGGCCACAAAGCCATGGATAGAAATCAGCGAAGTATCCACCTCTACGGGGAGCAACTGCTGGTTCAGTTTCTTGCCAAAGACACTCAAGATGCGCTGACGCAGTGATGAGACAGGCAGATTGAACAGCTCGCTGTCGTTGCTATAGAGATAGAATGCCACATCTGGGTGTACCAAGGCAATCCGTTCAAACTCAGCCAAGATATTGCTCAGTTCAGTGGAATTGGCCTTGAGAAACTTGCGGCGAGCAGGTACATTAAAAAAGAGGTTTTTCACACTGAAGTTGCTACCTAATGGGCAGCTTACAGGCTCCTGACTCTCTACACGCGAGCCGGTGATGATAAGTCGTGTACCCAGCTCATCCCCCTGTTGCCTCGTCTTGAGCTCCACTTCGGCAACAGCAGCTATCGAGGCCAGTGCCTCACCTCGAAAGCCCATGGTACGAAGCGCAAAGAGATCGGTAGCCTGCCTGATTTTTGAAGTAGCATGACGCTCAAACGAGAGACGGGCATCTGTCTCCGACATACCCTGTCCGTTGTCAATCACCTGCACACAGGTCTTCCCAGCATCCGTCACCAGTACATGCACCTCAGTGGCTCTGGCGTCTATGGCATTTTCAACCAGTTCCTTTACCACCGATGCTGGACGCTGAATAACCTCGCCAGCTGCAATCTGATTAGCCACCGAATCAGGCAACAAACGGATAATATCACTCATAGCGAATCAATGGATTAAATAATACCGTTGGCAATGGCATACCAAAGCCAACAGAGTGCTGCAATAAATACCAAAAGCATACCGAGATGCATCGGTTTGCGTCCACTCTCTTTTCGGCGTTTCAGGTGAGTGGTACCCTCGATGAAGGTACCGCGGATATCTTCAGGCTTAAACTCCTTTGGCGGCAGCATGCCCAACTCACGCTTGGCATCCTCGGTCATCTTGGCCAGGCGTTCCTTACGCTCATCCACATAAATGTAAGGGTGATGAAAGCCTCTAGGCTTTCGCATGGTAAACATTCCCATAGTATGTCTGTATATGATAAGGACTATAATAATCTTATTATTTCTTATTTGCTCGCTTGATGTGCATATCTCGAGGCGAACTCTGGGGCTTGCGGTCGCTCTTCTTCAGTTCTTGCCCCATCGGTTTTCCTCTCCACTCAAAGATATCCTCCTTGCTCCTTGGGCGAATCTCGGGGAACCAAGCAAAGGTTGCGAGGCGGTACTGATCGGGTGGTATCTGAGACATGGGATAGAGTGTGCCCCCTGCCTTTCCGATAAAGGCACCTTGATCCATGCGCCTCTCCTTGAGCAGCATGCGGAGGAAACCTCCTTCTGCATGATTCAAGCCGATAAACGTGCTGTCTTTATCGTCTATCGGATAGAAGACCACCAATACATTGCCATTGACATCTACCTGACGCATCTCTCCATCTACAAAGTAAGCTTTCATCTCTTTGCCGCTCACTTGATTGTAGTGAATCGTATCTTTCTGCTCCACAACCAGGGCCTGGTTAATGACATGGGCCCAACGGATGGTGCTGTCGTTGGTATAAACCTTCACCTCCTCACCCAGAAGCTGCTGTTCGCCATGCCAGATGATGGGGTCGCGATACATCGTCATGCAAGAATCCTTGGAGTTATAGACCAATGAATCGCACACGGCCTGTACATCGCTTCGGTAGGCACGCACATGATGATAGACACGCAGTTCGCGGAAGACGGAATCGGTATTTATATGGTAGGTGAGCAGACGCAGCGTATCGCCATGCATGAAGAGGCTGTCACCCTGTGAGTAGTCGATGGCTACAGCCCGGTCGGTGGCTATGGCATGACCGGTCAACTCATTATAAAAACAGTAATTGCCAGTGAGCATGTTCCGGTTGACCGTATCGTTCATAACCACCTGCTGAAAGGCTTCGCCAAAGCCTGACTTCCGGTCGTAAAAGAGGCTGTCACCCGTGAGCCGCTTACCCTGATTGGTGAGGACGGAACGGTCGAGCAGTTCAGCCTGCTCAGTCTGCGTATTGTAGATACCTCGTTCGGAATAGATATGATTCTCCTCGCTCACAATATCTGAAGGACCCAGGATAGTGGCCACCTTGGTTGCCGTACTATATTTCAAGGTATCTGAAGTCAGGGTAAACCGGGGATTAACCAAGCGCACTTCGTGATTGAAGATAGCCAGCTTGGTGGTAGGTGAATACTCTCCCCAAATGGAGGTGAGCACATTCTCCTCATCCGTCAACGTACCTCCTTCAAAATAGTAACCCAGGTCGAGTACCCTGTCATAGTTCAGACTGTCGGTGGTCAGCTCGGAGTTACGGTTAATCATGCGCACATGCTCACGCAACATGGCCAACTGCGACATGCCATCATAGTAAAGGTGATCGCCATAGATAAAGAGCGTGTCTCCCTGCTCCATCCGTACGTTGCCAAAAGCCTCTACCGAGTTGCTCTTCTCAAAGAGATAGGCCGTATCACAGTACATCAGCATCCCCTCATGACGCAGCTTGACAGAACCTACCAGCACCTGCACATCTGGACGTGCCTGCTTGTCGGCCTGCGCCTGATCGGCATGTAGCAGGTCAATGCGGGTCTTCTTAGTCTGCTGCGGTGCAGTAGCTTTAGGTCGGTCCTGTGCACTCAACGCACAGAGTAGTAGCAGCAGTGGCAGTGCTACGAAAAGACGGTTAATCAGAGAGGGTTTGCATGGATGTTTACTCATGATTCAAGAGATCATTATTTCAGGAATTGAGGCATGTCTTCGGGGAGGATTACTCACGAATCCATCCGGGATACTTGAACTCACACTGTCCGCGCCACTCCTCCTTAATGCGTACGTAGGTATGACGTTGTTTTTCACGAATCCATTTATCCAGCATCTCGTCGCGACGCTTGGCCAGGACAATCTCTTTCAGATTCTGGTAGTCCTCGGCAATCGTAGCTTTGTGACCGTTGATACGGCTCTTCAGCTTCACGATGACACACACTTCCTTACCCGTCTTCTGGGGAATCATGGTAAAGGCCTTGGAGATTTCGCCCACCTGCATACCATCTACCACCTTGGCAATCTCAGGGGGAAGTTCCTGCATCTCGAAGCGCGATGTATTGGTTTCAGGATTGGGTAGAAGGCCATGGTTGTTGCGCGTATCCTTGTCATGCGAAAGCATGGCAGCAGCAGCCTCAAAGGTAAACTTCTGGTTGCGGATATCATCGGCAATAGAGTCTAAGCGGGCATTGGCAGCCAAAATAGCATCATCAGGGATATGGGGCTTGATTAGGATATGGCGCACCTTGATACGCTCACCACGCTTCTCGATAAGCTGGATGATATGATAGCCAAATTCCGACTCCACAATCTTCGATACCTTATTGGGGTCTTGCAGGTTGAAGGCTACGTTGGCAAATGCTTGGTCAAGCTGTCCCTTGCCATAGAAGGGCAGTTCGCCGCCATGCAAGGCAGACTCACGGTCCTCAGAATAGAGGCGAGCCAACGTGGAGAAGCTGGTCTCACCGGTGGTAATGCGCTCAGTGTATTCACGCAGTCTGCGCTTCACATCCTCAATCTCCTCCAGCGGAACCATGGGTTGCTGGGTGATAATCTGCACCTCCACCTGAGTGGGAATATAGGGGATGCTATCAGCAGGCAGATCCTTGAAGTAGCGGCGCACTTCAGCTGGGGTCACCTTAATCTCGCCCACCAGTTTCTGTTGCATCTTCTGCACTTTAAGTCCCTCACGCGCATTCTCACGCAGCGTTTCGCGAATCTGCGACGAAGTCTTGTTGAAATACTCCTCCATCTTTTCGCGTGAACCGATGTTGTTGATATACATATTGGTCATGTAATCCACACGTTGGATGACCTCACTTTCAGGCACATCAATACTATCCAGCTCAGCTTGATGCAGGAAGAGTTTCTGTACGGCAATCTCCTCGGGAATCACACAGTAGGGGTCGCGATCAAAGCGGCGTCCTTCATAAACCGCATTCATGCGAGCTTCTTCTACCTCCGACTTAAGAATCGCCTCATCACCAACGACCCAGACCACTTCGTCAATTACATTGTCTTGGGCAACCACCTGCCCCACCACGGAGCAGAATAGGATGAATAAAAGATACTTTACGTTCATAATACTTTTTGGATGAATGGATAAAAGTTCAAGGGTTATGGTTCTTGAGACTCAAGATAAACAATGCGTCCACGTTGTACAGCCCTTTCATACAGATCGTTTTTGACCCGCTGGAAGAATTGCACTTGTTTCAAGTTAATCAACATACTTCGGGCCTCTGGCCGAGCCAACTCTTCCGGCTCCTGAGCTCCTACGGGAAGGTAGTCGCTCACGTCGAGGTAATAGCAATAGGCCGTGTCCTTCAGTTCAATCTGCTTGTGCCGACGCAGGTATGCATCAGCCTCATCCACCGGCAAGGGCATCATGGCAGCCACCTCAGAGACGGTCAACCAACGGTCGTAGAAATAGGTATACTTCACAGCACTCCTCAAGCTATACTTCTCCAGTTGCTCCACCGCCTCGGGCGTACGGGCCTTGTACCAGCGACGTACGTTCGACAAGCCCTGCGACTTAAGAGGAACCTTAATGAAAAGCCCACGAATCAGCGGCTTCTCCACTTTGAACAATTCGCTGTGCGCATTATAGTAAGCGGTGATCTCCTCCTCAGAAATCTCTTCGGAGAGTTGCTGAGTAATCAATGCCTGCTGATAGTCGTGTACGATGAGCGCCTTGCGATAGTTGGCTACGCGAAGTTCAATCGCCTCACGATCAGGGATATTGCGTTTAGCCTGCTCGTAAAGCAAGAGCTCTTCTGACCAGTTGCGGATATAATGCGAGGCAAATAGCACACTGTCGTCTGCCGAAAGGCCCAATGGCAAAGCGGCCTGAAGGTCCTCCTTGTAAAGGAACTGACCATCAAGCTCCACCAGTGGCGTCTTGCCGTGGTGATCGTGCTTCTGGCTGCACGAAGCAGCGGCAAACAGCAGCAACACCGATAAACAACAGCTCTGTATTTTCTCAATCATCTTTAGTCACAACTTTGTATGAGGGTACGAAGATAGCGGTTTAATCGTTTGTCTCCTTGATTCTTTACATTTTTTAATTCCTCTTGATTAATTTTCCACGTTAGTTCCCCTATCTCCTGCACGGAGCAACTGTTGAATCAGTTCCTGGCGATAACGGTCCACCACCTCTTGATATACCTCATGATAGTTCTCTGGGCCTTTACTCATCCGCCCCACCAACTGGAGATAAGGACGCCCTGGATAGGGCTTGGGCGGACGCTCCCCAAAAAGTGCGGCATCGACGAAAGGATTACTCCCATGTACAAACACTCCCTCCTCGACTATGGGAGCCTCTTCCGACTGAGTAGCAAACACCTGTACCAGAGCTTTCTGACGTTCTGCCTCGGGCAGACGCTTCAGGAATTTCCTCAAGGCGCGTCCCTGCTGTTTATCAATGCAATGCAGCACTAGCCCTCTGAAGATAGGTTGCTTAAACTCAGCGATATGCTTCTGAAACCATGCTTCCAATACCTGCTCATCCTGCAACTGAGGCTCTACCTCGTTAAGAAGGAGGTGATGAATCAGCAGGCTGTCGCGCGCAGAAGAGAGGATGCCATGAGCGTCCACATCGGCAAACAGTGTCATCGCTTCGGCATCAACCAGACTCTTCCGCAAGAATACCTCAAAGCCACGACGCGTCGAGATACGACGTGAGCCAATAAAGAGATGATAGGTAGAAAGCGTATAGGGACGGCCATCCAGATAGAACAAGACCCCTTGCTCAGGCGTCTTGCCCTTGCGGAGCTGCGCTACCAGTTCTTGATCAACTTTCAAATGATGCTTCTCTTTTAAACGCTCCAGCAGACTGTCGGAGAGCCTTTCCTGCACCGTTTGCGGCACGGTATCCTGCTCTATGACCTTCAACAGATGAATCCCCATTGGAGTAAGAATCGGCTCCGACCACACCCTAGGCCGCAGCGTATCCAGTACTTGCTCCAGTACTTCAGGTTGTCGGTGGGGATAGATCCAGCAGGTATCCAATCGACACTTCTCATCACGTCCATGCGACAAAGCAGCCTGTTCATCAGCTACCAGCGAGCTACGCAAGAGCGCCACAAACTCCTTATCACGCATCAACTGAGTATGCGTTGCAGCTTGTGGAACAGCACAGAAGAGATGACAGCACCTCAGCCGACGCTCACCCATATTCAGAGGAGAAAGATCGCCCTCAACTGATGAGTTTAACCCCACGAAATGTTGTTCCATCAGCGTGCGACAACAACGCATCCAAGCCTGACGGAATAAGGTCGTAGTATCCGTGCGATGCAGAACAGCCACGCGGAGAAGGCGTGCCTTCGACTGGGAATCCATGTTGACCCACACGCTATCAACAGAGATGGCTGCTGCCCTCACCACAAGGTGAAGCAGCAACCATCCCAGACAAATAACTTTCAATTTCATTCAAGTAGTCCCCCTTATTCAGGACGACTGTAGTTCGGTGCCTCACTGGTAATCGCCACATCGTGAGGATGGCTCTCCAGCACACCGGCATTCGTGATGCGCGTAAACTTGGCATCATGTAGCTTCTCAATGTTAGGAGCGCCACAGTAACCCATGCCCGCACGCAAGCCTCCTACCAGCTGATAAATCACCTCGTACAACGTACCCTTATAAGGCACACGAGCAGCAATACCTTCAGGAACCAGTTTCTTCACATCGTTCGTTCCGCTCTGGAAGTAGCGGTCCTTCGAACCATGTTCCATGGCCTCGAGCGAACCCATACCACGGTACGACTTAAACTTACGGCCATTGAAGATAATGGTTTCGCCCGGCGACTCTTCCGTACCAGCCACAAGGGAGCCAATCATAACACACCATCCACCAGCTGCGAGAGCCTTCACCACATCGCCGCTGTAGCGCAGGCCACCATCAGCAATGAGGGGTACACCCGTGCCCTGCAGCGCCTTGGCTACATCATAGACTGCCGACAACTGAGGAACACCTACACCCGCTACTACACGCGTCGTGCAGATAGAGCCCGGGCCAATGCCCACCTTCACACCATCAGCACCCGCTTCAACCAGTGCCTTGGCTGCTTCGCCGGTAGCGATGTTGCCCACAACAATATCAATATGGGGGAAGTGTTGCTTGGCCTCTTTCAGCTTCTCAATGACATATTTCGAATGGCCGTGAGCCGTATCGATGACAATAGCATCAGCGCCAGCTTCCACCAACGCTTTCATGCGTACCAGTGTATCGTTGGTCACTCCCACACCAGCAGCGACACGCAAGCGTCCCTTGCTGTCCTTGCAAGCCATTGGTTTATCCTTGGCCTTCGTAATATCCTTGTAGGTAATCAAACCCACCAGTTTGTTGTCCTTATCCACCACAGGGAGCTTTTCAATCTTATGCTCCTGCAGAATCTGGGCAGCAGCCTCCAAATCGGTGGTTTGATTAGTAGTAATGATGTTCTCCTTGGTCATCACCTCGTCGATGCGCTTGGTTTGATCCTTTTCAAAGCGCAGGTCACGGTTAGTCACGATGCCCACCAGATGTCCCTCATCATCCACTACAGGAATACCACCTATCTTATATTCAGCCATCAAGTCGAGTGCATCGGCTACTGAAGAGCCCCGTTTGATGGTGACCGGATCATAGATCATACCATTCTCGGCACGTTTAACGATAGCCACCTGACGGGCCTGTTCCTCAATAGACATGTTCTTGTGAATCACACCGATACCACCTTCACGTGCAATGGCTATAGCCATCTTTGCCTCGGTCACGGTATCCATAGCGGCAGTGACAAAAGGAATCTTCAACTCAATGTTGCGTGAGAACTTCGTCGAGAGTTCGACAGTCTTAGGGAGTACTTCAGAATAGGCTGGGATCAACAATACGTCATCGTAAGTTAATCCATCCATCACGATTTTGTCTGCAATAAATGACATAAGTAATATGCGTTAGAATTATATTGCGTGCAAAAATACGGTTTTTACTCCATTTAAGGAATAAAAACCGTATAATTTTCTATTTTTTTAGCGATATTAGTTGGCCATCTCCGAGATGAACTTGATGCGTACCAAGCGCACCTCCTCTTCAGTAAAGTCATCACCCAACTCATCAAGCGCATCGTCAATGTCGTCGGTGGTGGACTCTTTGAAATAGTCGTAGATGTCTAACATGTGATCCTCGTCCATGATATCCTCCAGGAAGTAGTCGATATTGAGTTTCGTTCCTGAATAGACTATGGCCTCCACTTCGTCAAGCAGGTCTTCAAACTCAATGCCTTTAGAGAGGGCGATATCGTCAAGCGCCACCTTGCGGTCAATGGCCTGGATAATGGATACTTTCAGTTTCGACTTATTGGCTACGGTACGTACGCGCAGGTCTTCGGGCCGTTCAATCTCGTTTTCCTCGCAATGGCGCTTAATCAACTTGCAGAACTCCTCACCATAGCGTTTGGCCTTACCAGCACCTACACCGGGAATGTTCTGCAACTCCTCCAAGGTGACGGGATAGATGGTGGCCATGGCCTCAAGCGAAGGATCCTGGAAGATGACGTAGGGCGGTACTTCCAGCTTTTTAGAGAGCTTTTTCCGGAGGTCTTTGAGCATGGAGTAGAGTGCAGGATCCACAGCACATGCGGCACCACCGCGTGCGGGTGCCTCTTCCTCTACCTCATCGAAGTCGTTATCCTCCACAATCTTGAAGGGCTTAGGATGCTTGAGGAACTTCTTACCCTCCTCAGTCACCTTGAGCAAGCCGTAATTGTCCACGTCTTTGGCCAAATAGCCTGCAATGGCACCTTGGTTGATTACCGCATTCCACGTACGGTCCTCTTCGCCCATACCGGTACCGAACACCTCCAGTTCATCGTGCAGATGCGCCTGCACCTCGGAGGTTTCCCTACCCTGTATGACATCTATTATATAGTCAGCTTTAAAATTTTCTTTTACTGCCAGTACGGTTTCAATCACCGTACACAATAACTCTTGAGCTTCCACTTGTTTCTTTGGATTTAAACAATTGTCACAATTTCCACAATTATCCTGTCCATACTCTTCTCCGAAATAGTGGAGCAACACCCTGCGTCGGCAGACTGAAGTCTCGGCGTACGCTTTCGTCTCAGTCAGCAGATGGCGACTGATGTCCTGCTCAGCCAGCGGTTTACCCTGAAGGAATTTCTCCAATTTCTCCAGGTCTTTGGGTGAATAGAAGGCGATGCACTTACCTTCACCTCCGTCGCGTCCGGCTCGACCTGTCTCCTGGTAATATCCCTCCAGGCTCTTAGGCATATCATAATGGATTACGAAGCGTACGTCCGGCTTATCAATACCCATGCCAAAGGCGATGGTAGCCACAATGACATCCACGCGCTCCATCAAGAAGTCATCCTGGTTCTGCGCACGCGTATTGGCATCCATACCGGCGTGGTAGGCCCTGGCATTGATGCCGTTGGTCTTCAGCACCTCAGCTAACTCCTCTACCTTCTTTCGGCTTAAGCAGTAGATAATGCCCGACTTTTCGGGGTTGTTTTTGATAAATTTGATGATATTCTTATCAATGTCGTTATTCTTGGCTCTCACCTCATAGTACAGGTTGGGACGGTTGAACGAGGTCTGGAAGACCGAGGCATCCATAATGCCGAGGTTCTTCTGAATATCGTCCTGAACCTTCTTCGTGGCCGTAGCAGTCAGTGCAATAATGGGAGCTCTCCCTATTTCATTGACTATGGGGCGTATATGTCGGTATTCTGGACGGAAGTCATGTCCCCACTCCGAAATGCAGTGTGCTTCATCAATAGCGTAGAAGGAAATCTTCACCGACTTGAGGAATTCCACATTTTCCTCCTTGGTGAGGGACTCGGGTGCCACATAGAGTAGCTTGGTCTTTCCGCTGAGGATGTCCGTCTTCACTTGGTCAATCGCACTCTTGTTGAGTGATGAATTGATGAAGTGAGCCACACCGTCCTCCTCGCTGTAGTTACGCATGGCATCCACCTGATTCTTCATCAAGGCGATGAGCGGAGAGATGACGATGGCCGTACCCTCCATAATCAATGAGGGCAATTGATAGCACAGCGACTTACCACCACCTGTAGGCATCAACACAAAGGTGTCTTTTCCATCCAACAGGTTCTGTATTGCCGCCTCCTGTTTTTCTTTGAAGGTATCAAAGCCGAAGTATTTCTTCAATTCGGCCGCCAGATTTATTTTCTTACCTGCCATGATTCGTTAGGTTGTTGTTTATTGTTTTGTTTACGTGTGTCTCTCTTTTTTTATTGTTTTTTCTGAGATTTCTAACAAAGTTATAAACAAGTTCCCAAATAATCAGCATAAAACGCCGACATTTTTGATATAAAAAATCAAAAAAAGAGTTAAACAATCTATTATTATCTGATTTTAAACACTTTGCAATCTACCCAAATTTGCCTTCTCCAACTGTTTTTTTGCAAAATCGAGCGTTACTTTATAAGTTTTGCGTGTTCCAGAGGGGATTTCGTACATCACGTCAATCATGATGGCCTCTACGATGGAACGGAGTCCACGGGCCCCTAATTTGTATTCCATCGCCTTATCCACCACGTATTCGTACACAGCCTCATCAAACGTAAGTTTCACCCCATCCATACTGAAGAGTTTGATATACTGCTTGATGATGGAGTTCTTCGGTTCGGTGAGGATGGAGCGCAACGCCTGACGGTCGAGTGGATTCAGGTAGGTCAGCACCGGCAGACGACCGATGATTTCGGGAATCAAGCCGAACGACTTTAGGTCTTGTGGCATGATGTACTGCATCAAGTTACCCTTATCAATCTTGGCCGTATTCTGCACCGACTGGTATCCTACCACGTGAGTGTTCATTCGCTGGGCGATCTTCTTCTCGATGCCATCAAAGGCACCACCGCAGATGAAGAGAATATTCTTCGTATCCACCTGAATCATCTTTTGGTCGGGGTGCTTGCGTCCTCCCTGGGGCGGCACGTTGACCACTGAGCCTTCCAGCAGCTTCAGTAATCCTTGCTGTACACCTTCACCACTTACGTCGCGTGTAATTGAGGGGTTATCTCCCTTACGGGCAATCTTATCGATCTCGTCGATAAAGACGATACCGCGCTCAGCTTCAGGCACGTTGTAATTCGATACCTGCAGTAGACGGGTCAGGATGCTCTCAATGTCCTCGCCCACATAGCCCGCCTCAGTAAATACCGTGGCATCTACGATGGTGAAAGGCACGTTGAGCAACTTGGCAATAGTACGAGCCAGCAACGTCTTACCGGTACCCGTGCTGCCCACCATGATGATGTTGCTCTTCTCAATCTCCACGCCATCCTCATCGGCAGTCTGCACGATGCGTTTATAGTGGTTATAGACCGACACAGCCAGGTAGCGCTTGGCATCGTCCTGACCAATGACATACTGATCCAAATACTCCTTGATTTCCTTGGGTTTGGGGAGCTTCTCCAGGTTAATCTTTGCTGTTTCCTGCTGCTTCTTCTGTTCTGCCTCCATGATGATTTCGTATCCACGGCGCACACACGAATCACAGATGTATCCCGTCAGTCCGGTCAGCATCATCCCCACTTGGCTGGAGGGCATGCCACAAAAACTACACTTATCTTTAGCTGCCATATAGCTTACTTTTTCATCAATACTTCATCCACCATACCATACTCCTTAGCCTCTTGTGCCGTCATCCAGTAGTCACGGTCAGAGTCGGCCCACACCTTGTCAAAGGGTGTATGTGAGTGGTCGGCGATGATGGTGTAGAGCTCCTTCTTCAACTTCTGAATCTCGCGAGCTGTGATTTCAATATCCGAAGCTTGCCCCTGCGCACCGCCCATAGGCTGGTGAATCATCACACGCGAATGGGTCAAAGCCGAGCGTTTACCCTCTGCTCCCGACACCAGCAGAACAGCGGCCATGCTGGCTGCCATACCGGTACAGATAGTAGCTACATCACTGGTAATGAACTGCATGGTATCGTAGATACCCAATCCGGCATAAACCGAACCACCGGGCGAGTTGATGTAGATGGAGATGTCCTTACCTGGATCTACTGAGTCCAGGTAGAGGAGCTGTGCCTGCAGTGTATTGGCCGTATAATCATCTATTTGGGTGCCCAGGAAGATGATGCGGTCCATCATCAAGCGGGAGAAGACGTCGAGCTGGGTCACGTTCAGCTGGCGTTCTTCGAGGATATAGGGGTTGAGGTAACCGTTCTGTGACTTGATTACGTCGTCCAGCACCAGGCTGTTGATGCCCAGGTGCTTCGTAGCATACTTTCTAAAATCGTCCATAGATCTATTCATACTTTTCTTTCATTTCATCGTTTACAAGGTGCAAAGAAACAAAAAAGAATGCTTTATAACAAGAAAAACGCAGAGTTTTAGTTGACTAAAACCCCGCGTTTCTTTATAAAGTCTTCCTATCTGTCAGAGGAATAGAGATAACCTCTTCTTATTCAAACATTTTGTTGAATTCTTCGATGGAGACAGTCTTCTCTTCCAAGGTAACCTGTGGCTTCACGGCAGCCACCAACTTGGTCTCAATGGCACGGTTCACCAAGCCATCGATGCTCTCTTTCTTCTTCAGCATCTCCTTGGCGTAGTTGTCGAGCAGCTCATCGGGCACGTTCATCATGCCGTACTGAGCAAATTGAGCCTTGGTAGCAGCCTTAGCCATGGCGGTCACATCGTCGTTCTCCACCTTGATGCCATTGTTCTCCACCAACTGTTCCTTGATCAGGTGCCAAGTCAGTTCCTCCAGACTCTTGGCAAAGTTCTCTTCTACAAACTGCTCACCCTTGTCGGCATTGTTCTGCTTCATGATGCGCTTCAGCAGGGTTTCGGGGAACTCCAGCTTACCTACCTTCTCCATCATCACCTTGCGGAAGTCAATGAGGAACTTAAAGTCACTGTCCTGAGCGAACTGGGCCTGGATACCCTCCTTTACCTTCGAGCGGAACTCCTCTTCGCTGTTCACCACGCCCTTGCCGAACACCTGATCGAAAATCTCCTGTGTCAGGTCGCCGGGCACGAAGCGGGTCACCTCAGTCACCTGGTAGCTGAAGTCAGCCTTCACCTCGGCAGCAGCCTCTTTGTCAATCTTCAGCAGCGAAGCCAGCTCGGCGGTATTGCCGTCCCAAGCTGTAGCAGGGTTGAAGACAATCACGTCATTCACCTTAGCACCGTTGAAGCGGGCCTTCTGGTCGTCGTTCTTCATGTACTCGGGCATCATCACGGCATCTTCTACCTGAATACCACCCTCTTTCACGCTACCATTCTCGTCCAGCTCAGCCAGAATTCCCTTCATCATGTCGTTGGGTTCATAGGCTTCAACTTTCTCATACTTGCCGTTGCGTTGCGTGTACATCTTGATTTGGTTCTCTACCATCTCGTCGGTCACGTCGATGTGATAGTAGTCCACCTTGTCGGTAGCAGTCACCTCGGCCTTGAACTCGGGGGCAAGGGCGATATCGAACACAAACTCAAACTCCTCCTGGGTGTTGAAGTCGATAGCAGCCTGCTTCTCTTCGTTCACCAGCGGTTCGCCGAGCATGTTTACCTTATTCTCTTTAATATAGTTGTACACCGTATCCGAGAGGATCTTGTTCACCTCTTCGGCCAGCACCTGCTTGCCATACATCTTCTTCACCAGACCTACGGGCACCATGCCCGGGCGGAATCCCGGCATCTGCACTTTCTTACGGAGGTCCTTCACGCCTTTTTCCACCTTGTCCTGATAGTCAGCTTTCTCAATCTTCACAGTAAGCAGTGCGCTTACCTTGTCCATGTTTTGTAATGAAACGTTCATTCCTACAAATTTAATGATCTATTTATGTTATATTTTCTATTTTCTCAAAACGAGCGTGCAAAAATAGTGCTATTCTTTCAATTATCAAAAAAATAGAGGCTTAAATCTTCTTTATTACTTCATAAAGTCCTTCCTGCGCAGCACGAAGTTGCTTCCTAAGTACTTCTCTCGCACGATTTGGTTGTCTGCCAGTTCCTCGGGGGTACCTTGGAAAAGGATTTTTCCCTCAAAGAGCAGGTAGGCCCGATTGGTGATGCTAAGCGTCTCCAGCACGTTGTGGTCAGTGATCAGGATACCGATATTCTTCTTTTTCAGGTCCCATACAATCTTCTGGATATCCTCCACAGCGATGGGATCCACGCCGGCAAAGGGTTCGTCGAGCATGATGAACTTGGGGTCGATGGCCAGGCAACGGGCAATCTCCGTGCGTCGGCGCTCACCACCACTCAGCTGGTTTCCCTTGTTCTTGCGCACCTTCTGCAGACGGAACTCAGCAATCAGGCTCTCCAGTTTCTCCTTCTGGTACTCCTTAGGCTTGCCCGTCATCTCCAGTACCGAGGCTATATTGTCCTCCACGCTCATCTGTCTGAAGACCGAAGCCTCCTGCGCCAGATAGGCAATACCGTTCTGGGCCCGTTTATAGACGGGATAATCGGTAATCTCCAGGTCACCCAGGAAAATATGTCCGGCATTGGCTGTCACCAGACCTACCGTCATATAGAAAGAGGTGGTCTTACCGGCTCCGTTGGGGCCGAGCAGTCCCACGATTTCGCCCTGCTTCACGTCGAATGAGACGTGACTCACCACGGTCCGTTTGCCGTAGCGTTTCACCAAGTCCTCGGTGCGCAGCACCATATTCTGTTCTTCCATAATGAATGTTCTATTGTTCGCTTTCTGTTAATGTTGTGCAACCTGCTGCAAGTTAATCGGTGCAAAAGTAGCAAAATATACTGAAATGATGTACATTTGCACGCAAATACTTCAAGAATATGTTTACAAAAGGACTAAAAACGTTCGGAAGATACCTGATTTTAATGGGTCGTGTCTTCTCGCGGCCCGAGCGTATGCGCATGTTCTTCCGGCAATACATTGATGAGATTGAGAAGCTAGGGGTGAACTCCATCGGCATCGTGCTGCTCATCTCATTCTTCATCGGAGCAGTCATCACCATCCAGATTAAGCTCAACATTGAGAGTCCCTTCATGCCGCGCTGGACGGTGGGCTACGTTACCCGCGAGATCATGTTGCTCGAGTTCTCCTCTTCCATCATGTGTCTCATCCTTTCAGGTAAGGTGGGATCCAACATCGCCTCTGAGCTGGGGTCGATGCGCGTGACCCAACAGATTGACGCATTAGAGATTATGGGCATCAATTCGGCCAACTATTTGATATTACCCAAGATTGCCGCCATGGTGAGCACCATCCCGCTGATGGTAACCTTCAGCATCGGCGCCGGCATCGTGGGTGCCTTCTGCACCTGTTGGTTTGGCGGTGTCATGTCGGCCGTTGATCTGGAGTACGGATTGCAGTACATGTTCGTGGAGTGGTTTGTCTGGAGTGGCATCATCAAGTCGCTCTTCTTCGCCTTCATCATCGCCAGTGTGTCGGCCTTCTTTGGCTACACCGTTGAGGGCGGTTCTATCGAGGTGGGCAAAGCCTCGACCAACTCCGTAGTCTGCAGCAGCGTGCTGATTCTCTTTGCCGACTTAGTATTAACTCAACTCTTGATGTCATGATTGAACTGAAAGGACTCTGTAAGTCATTCGAGGATAAGGAGGTGTTGACCGACATCAACGCCACGTTTGAAAACGGAAAGACCAACCTGATTATCGGTCAGAGCGGCTCCGGAAAGACGGTGCTCATGAAGTGCATCGTAGGCCTGCTCACGCCAGAACGTGGAGAACTACTCTACGACAACCGCAACTTCCTCTGCATGGGGAAGCGAGAGAAAAAGGCACTGCGACGCGAGATGGGGATGATCTTCCAAAGTGCCGCACTGTTCGACTCGCTCACTGTGCTCGACAATGTGATGTTTCCGCTCAACATGTTCAGCAACGACACTTTGCGCGACCGCACACGCCGCGCCATGTTCTGTCTGGACCGCGTCAACCTGGCCGAAGCCAAAGATAAATACCCGGGCGAGATCAGTGGTGGCATGCAGAAACGTGTAGCCATTGCCCGCGCCATCGCACTCAACCCACAGTACCTCTTCTGCGACGAGCCCAACTCGGGCCTCGACCCCAAGACCTCGCTCGTCATTGACCAACTCGTACAGGACATTACCCGCGAGTATAACATGACCACCCTCATCAACACCCACGACATGAACTCCGTGATGGGTATTGGTGAGAAAATCATCTACATTTACGAGGGACACAAGGAGTGGGAAGGCACCAAGGAACAGATTTTCACCTCCACCAACGAACGGCTCAACAGCTTCATCTTTGCATCCGATCTCTTCCGCAAAGTGAAAGAGGCCGAGATAGAGGCGGCACACTAACCAGCCTTTATCCCGACCTCCCTGTCTTACTTCTGACGGATATAGATATTAATCGGTGTACCCGTCAGGCTCCACTTCTCACGCATTTTGTTCTCCAGGAAGCGACGGTACGGCTCCTTGACGTACTGCGGCAGGTTGGCGAAATAGACAAACGAGGGTATCTGCGTATTAGGCAGCTGCGTGATGTACTTAATCTTGATATACTTACCCTTAATCGAGGGAGGCGGATAGGCCTCAATCAGGGGCAACATCTCCTCATTCAGACGGGCAGTAGAAATGCGGGTATGGCGGTTGCGATACACGTCGCGTGCCTCCTCCAGCACCTTCAGAATGCGTTGCTTGGTCAGTGCCGAAGCAAAGATAATGGGAAAATCCACAAAGGGGGCCAACCGGTCGCGGATGGCATTCTCAAAGGTCTTCATCACCTTGGTGGTCTTCTCCTCCACGAGGTCCCACTTGTTCACCACCACCACCAAGCCTTTGGCATTCTTCTGGATGAGCGAGAAGATGTTCAAGTCCTGGCTCTCAATGCCGCGGGTGGCATCGAGCATCAAGATGCAGACATCAGCCCGCTCGATGGAACGGATAGAGCGAATGACGGAGTAGTACTCCAGATCCTCATTCACCTTATTCTTCTTACGGATGCCGGCCGTATCTACCAGATAGAAGTCAAAGCCGAACTTATCGTAACGCGTGTAGATGGAGTCGCGCGTAGTACCTGCAATGTCGGTCACGATATGACGATCCTCACCAATCAGGGCATTCACCAGCGACGACTTGCCCGCATTCGGACGTCCCACCACAGCTATGCGAGGAATCTCTTCCTCGGCCTCCTCCTCCAACTGCTTGGTGAATTTGCTCAGTAACAGGTCAAGCAGGTCACCCGTACCGCTTCCCGTAGCGGCCGAGATACAGTAGGGATCGCCCAGTCCGAGCGAGTAGAACTCTGCCGCATTGTATTGCAGGTCATAATTATCCGTCTTGTTGGCCACCAGCAGCACCGGCTTCACGGTGCGTCGAAGGATGGAGGCCACTTCAGCGTCCAGGTCGGTCACGCCATTCATTACATCCACTACAAAGAGGATGACGTCGGCCTCTTCCACGGCCAGCATCACCTGTTTACGGATCTCCTCTTCAAACACGTCGTCACTGTTCACCACCCATCCGCCGGTATCAACTACCGAGAACTCACGGCCTTGCCATTCAGCCTTGCCGTACTGTCGGTCGCGGGTGGTGCCAGCCTGTTCATTGACAATCGCCTGTCGGGTCTGCGTCAGGCGGTTGAATAGGGTAGATTTGCCCACATTGGGGCGTCCTACGATAGCAACTAAATTTCCCATTTATCGTTTTTTTTCAATTCATTCCGACTCTCTCAGTCGGTGTTATTCAATTCGTTTCATTCCCTTCGGGCTCCTCCTTGGGATTCACTCCAGTTGATAGCCAAAGTTACGGAGTTCTTTGTCGGAGCTGCGCCAGTCCTTATCCACCTTAACGAAGGTCTCGAGGAAGATGCTCTTGCCAAAGAATTTCTCCAGATCGCGTCGAGCTTCAGTAGCCACTTTCTTCAGTGCCCTACCCTGCTTACCTATGATGATGCCCTTCTGCGAGTCTCGTTCTACGTAGATCACCGCATTGATCTGAATCGACTTGGGCTGTTCCTTGAACTGCTCCACCACCACCTCTACCGAGTAGGGAATCTCCTTGTCGTAGAAGAGCAGGATTTTCTCGCGGATAATCTCCGTTACGAAGAAGCGGGCCGGCTTGTCGGTCCACTGATCTTTGTCGAAGTAAGGGGGCGAGTCAGGCAGCAGCTCACGCACACGTTTCATCACATAGTCCACATTGAACTTGTTCGCTGCCGAGATGGGCACAATCTCCGCCTTAGGCAACAGCTCGTGCCAGGCCGCCACAATCTGCTCCAAAGCCTGCTGGTTGCTCAGGTCAATCTTGTTGATGAGCAGGATCACAGGCACCTCCATGGCCGCCACCTTCTCCACAAAGTCGTTGTTCTTGTCGGGTGTCTCCACCACGTCGGTCACGTAGAGCAGCACGTCAGCATCCACCAGGGCCGAGGTGGAGAAGTTAAGCATCGACTCCTGCAGTTTGTAGTTGGGTTTGAGCACGCCGGGCGTGTCGGAGAACACTATCTGCATGTCGTCGGTGTTGTAGATGCCCATGATGCGGTGGCGGGTAGTCTGCGCCTTAAAGGTGGCGATGGAGATCCGTTCGCCGACCAGAACGTTCATCAAGGTTGATTTTCCCACGTTGGGGTTGCCTACGATGTTTACAAAGCCTGCTTTATGCATACCGCTGTTGTTGTTTGATTTTTGTTCTTCCAAAGTGGATTCTTGTTCTGTCAAAAGAGAAAAAAAACGCATCGAATTGTGTCAATAGGATGCGTTCTTTTTTATGCTGTTAAGAATCCTGAGATTCTTACCCTTTCTTTCCGTCGTATCCCCACTTCATGTACATGGCTCCCCAGGTGAAACCGGCTCCGAAAGCCGTGAAGATCAGGTTGTCTCCCTTCTTGAGTTTCTCCTCGAAGTCCCAGATGCAGAGGGGCAGCGTGCCGGCGCTCGTATTGCCGTAGCGTTCGATGTTGATCATCACCTTCTCATGGGGTACCTCCAGGCGATGAGCCACGGCATCAATGATACGCATGTTGGCCTGATGGGGAATCACCCAGTCGATGTTATCCTTGTTCAGGTTGTTGCGCTCAGCAATCTTCACGCAGGCGTCCGACATGTTCGATACAGCATACTTGAATACCGTTCTACCCTCTTGATAGACGTAGTGCATCCGGTTGTCAATCGTAAAGTACGAAGGAGGACACACCGAACCACCAGCCTTCATGTGGAGGAAGGGAAGCCCCTTACCATCGGTACGAAGGTAGGAGTCCATGATACCGAGTTCCTCCGTGGTGGGTTCCACCATGAAAGCTGCTGCACCATCACCAAAGATGGGGCAGGTGGATCGATCGGTATAGTCAGTAGCCGACGACATCTTGTCAGCACCCACAATGATGATTTTCTTATAGCGACCCGAACGGATGAAGTTGGCAGCCACCTCCATTACATATAGGAATCCGCTGCAGGCGGCCATCATGTCAAAAGCGAAGGCGTTTTTCAGTCCCAGCTTGTCGCAGAGGATGGAAGCAATAGAGGGGAAGTGGTAGTCGGGCGTTGAGGTAGCCACAATGACTAGGTCGATGTCATTGGGGTCAGCTCCTGTGCGAGCCATTAACTGACGGGTGGCCTTACGTGCCATGTACGACGTACCCAGACCCTCCTCATTCAGGATGCGACGCTCCTTGACACCGATACGGGTCATAATCCATTCGTCGTTGGTATCTACCATTCTCGACAACTCCTCGTTGGTCAAGACGTAATCGGGTACATAGCCACCGACGCCTGTAATTACTGCATTTATTTTTTCCATTAAATGTCTTAAATAGATAAACATACTTAAACGCGAGTAGTCTAAAAAGGTCTGAGGCCACCTCACGGTCTGCCATCCGATCTTTTTAGACTCCCCCTGCTTAAGTATTCATGTGAATGAAGAATGCTCAGACTTTAAACAGCTGCTTCTTTGCTGATTGCCAACTTGCCTCTGTAGTATCCACAGGCGCCGCATACGGTGTGGTAAACATGCCACTCACCGCAATTGGGGCAAATAGCGAGCGTAGGAGCTACTGCCTTGTCATGGGTTCTTCTCTTTGCAGTTCTTGTGTTAGACTGTCTTCTTTTAGGATGTGCCATTTTTACTTAATATTTAATAGTTACGATAATTTCAGTTTCTTCAATTCATTCCATCGAGGGTCGATGGGCTTCTCGTCGGCAACGGGGTCTGTCTCCATCGAGTCGTTACCCTCGTCCATCTCGTCGTCCATCGCTTCAAGTTCCTCATCCTCGTCATCGGCCTTGGTACGCAAGTACTTGTTGAGTTTGCCACTCATCGTCTTGTTGCACTTGCCGGGGGCATGGACATGCTTCATAGGAATGGCCAGGGCAATGAATTCAAACACGATCCAAGCCACATTGATCACGCCCTCCTCTTCAGGCACGACAATCAGGTTATCGCCCTCGTCAGCGTATGTTGCACCAAACTTGACGAAGATCTTATCCTTCGTACTCACCTCTTGGTCCATCTCATCCAAGCAACGGTCGCAGAGCACCACAACGGTACCTTCGCTTACAAAGTTGACTTCAAAGGCCTGAGCCGTCTTCTTCACATCAAGCGTCACGTTTACACGGCCCTTCTGAAACTCTGGGCTGTCAATCGCCGCGAAGAAGTCGTTATCAAGAAGGAACTCATAATGAGCGTGATTCTCCTTCATGCCCTTCAGGTCAATGCTATATTTATCAAACTTTCCCAATGCTACGTCTATTTATTCGGGCGACAAAGGTACGAATAATTCTCCGATTAATAATAAGATAAAGCAAAAAAAAACTCAAAATCTGGAAACAAAGCCGAGAATAGACCATTTTAGCTACAAGTTACGAGTTACCAGTCGCTGTAAGGGCAGAATATACCTTAGTGAAATAATTTATAAGAGGATTTGAGCAAAGCAAATATCTTCCGCCCGTATGCATCCACAATGACGGGATGTGTGCGGGATGTAATTAAAAAAAGAGCCTTGCAGCTGATTGCTGCAAGGCTCCGGGATTGAAAACGGCGACTACCTACTCTCCCA
>CAMCUZ010000036.1 GCA_945879145.1 uncultured Mediterranea sp. | reverse complement strand
TACTTTTATATTTGGTTGATACGTTTGCGGCTTAGTCACGATTGTGGTTGACACTGCCGCAGCGTTAGCAAAAACAAATTTACAGAACAAGAGAGGGGTAAAGGCGGAGACCTCACCTCCTTCTCTAGTCCTGGTCTCGCATATGGCAAGACATTCTTGTTGGGTCACCCCAAAGTTAGGGATTTTTCTTCATGCTACATGTTGTTTTAAGAAATTTTCTCTGTGACTCACCCACTTTTTCTTCAACTCACCCGTGCAAAGGGCAGCTTCGGCAGGAGTCTTCCACTCAAGGCTCATGTGCGGACGCTCATTGTTGTAGAAATCTATGGCATCGGCTACTGCAGTCCTTACCTCTTCTATGCTGTGGAAAGCTACATCCTTAAGCAGTTCATTCTTTATGATGCCATTTACCCGCTCGGCAACCGCATTGTCCTTGGGATCACCACACTCGGTCATACTGATCTGCACGCCACGTGCCTTCAGTATATTTGTGTATGCGAAGCTGGCATACTGGACGCCACGGTCAGAGTGGTGTATGATATCATACACAAGGTTCTTGTCAAGACGGGCAAGCGCCATATTCAAGGCATCTATCACAAATTTTGCCTCCAGAGTCTCACCTACGCACCATCCTACTATCTCCTTGGTATAGTAGTCAGTGACGAGCGAAAGGTAGCAGAATTTATACTCTCCAGACTCACCGTTCACGCATATCACCATATAGGTTATATCGCTTACCCACAACTGGTTGGGTCGAAATGGGATGAGGTCCTTCACAAGGTTAGGATAGGTGGGAAGGTCATGGTCGGAGTCCGTGGTTCTGGCTCTGCGGCGGCGTTTGCGCACCTTCAGGCTGTACTTCTCCACGATATCGTAGAAACGGTTATAGCCAACGGCATGCTCTTCGCCAAACGCTTTCTTGTACATACGCCACAGCTTGCCACCGCCAATGCCCCGGTCACGCTCACGTATACTCTTGATGAACTCGACGACGAAAGCCTCCTCTGCCATCTTACGCATTTGCGTATCATCATGCTTGTAATAGGCTTGTGTGCTCACACCAAGCAGCCCACAAAGCGACTTGACAGCATACGCTCTCTTGTCGCGATTGTGAAGCCTGTTGACTACTTGGTGCCAGCTTTTTTTAGGTCTATACCGTATACCTCCTTACCAAACGCCACCATCTCCTCATAGAAATCTGCGCGAAGCTTCTCACGCTTCAGTTCGCTATGGAGACGGGCATTCTCTTCCTGAAGCTTCTTATAGTCTTCCGGTGTGATTGCTGTTCCGCTTTTCCTCATCTGTTCTGCTACTTTGGGATTTTCGTCCACAAAGGTACGAAGATAACGGTAAATAGTTACTTTACTTAACCCTGTTTTTTGCATTACATCTTTTACGGACAGATTTTGAACACGAACAAGGTCATAAACATGCTTCTGAAGTCGGATATGCTCCAACTTAGCATCAAATGTGTGTGGTTTGTCTAACATGACTGTTGACTATTTGAGTCAACCTTATTTAAAATAAGACAATTAAACAACTTTTCTAAACGATTTATCGTTTGTCTCCTTCTATTTGTTCCATTGCCTTCATAGGACATTTTCTCACGCATTTGCCACACTCGATGCAAAGGTTGTAATCTATCACCGGAAAACCGTCGGCATCCTGTAAAATGGCACCGACCGGACACATCTTAATCAGTGGACATACATGGTTGTGTGGGCATATATTTTTATTGACCTGTATCATGATACTATTTTTGTTTGCAAAATTAAGCATTATTCTTTGTTCTACAAAATAGATTTTTTATATCTTTGCATCGAAATTATCGAATACAAACAAAGTTATATGACACTTCAGCAAATGGAATACATAGTGGCGGTTGATAAATACCGCCATTTTGCAAAGGCGGCGGAGTCGTGCGGCGTTTCGCAGTCAACCTTGTCTTCACTTGTTCAAAAACTGGAGACAGAACTTGATGTGACTATATTTGATCGCAACAGTCATCCGGTGAAGCCGACGGCTGTCGGTGAAGAAATCATCGGCCGGGTAAAGCGAGTGTTGTTCAATGCCGCACAGGTCAAAGAACTGGTGGCCACAAGAAAAGGAGAGTCCGTTGGAAATATCTCGCTTGGGATAATTTCAACGGTTGCGCCATATCTCTTACCCAAGATGTTTAAATATCTGTCGGAAAGCCATCCCGACATACATCTGCATGTCGAGGAAGCGAGGGTTTCCACCCTTGTCTCAAAACTGGAACGTGGGGAGATTGATATCGCGCTTATGGCGACACCTGTCAACAACAGCGAGTTGCTGGAAATCCCGATTTTTCAGGAACGGCTCATGGCTTATGTCTCCCCGGAATCGTCTATCCATAATGACACTGTTTTGCAGGCAGACCTCCTTCCTATAGATAGCGTCTGGGTGCTACGTGAAGGTTATTGTCCCAATCGCGGTGTTTTCCCTTTCTGTAACAATATCACCGGCAGGCATGCCATATATGAAGCTGGAAACGTAGAGACCCTCATCAAAATCGTGGATGAGAACGGTGGGTATGCAATCATTCCTGAACTGCATGTGCCACTTCTCAGAAAATGCCAGCAAGCAAATGTCCGCATATTCGCAAGCCCCGAACCGAGTCGTGAGATAGCCTTTGTGGTTCACCGCAATTTCGTGCGTGAACGGTTGCTCAACATCCTTGCCGATGCAATAAAGGCCATCATCCCAGCAACCATGCTCTACCAACGTATTAAAAAGTTCCCGATAACCATGTAATCGATATTATCAATATTATCATCTGTTTTATCGTTTGTGCCAATAAAGTAAATTGTGTAACTTTGCAGTCGTAAAATGATGTAAACAAGTAAGAACCCCATGGCTCATAAACAATTTTTTCGTTCACTGCCCCGAAAGGGCTTCCCGTTATACTGGATTCTGTTGATATATCTTGTCGTTGGCTATTTCTGGCCGGTTATCGGTTTCCTTGCCATAATCTGCATGATAGCACCTGTCGCATTTGCCGTGCGCAAAGGACGGTGGTGGTGCGGCAATGCTTGCCCACGTGGTAACTTCTATGACCGTGTACTGACGAAATATTCACCGCACAGGCCTATTCCGGTGTTTGTACGCACAAAAGGATTCCGTATCTTCATGGTGATGTTCATCTTCACCATGTTCGGCATACAGATGTACCGGGCCTGGGGAGATTGGAACGACATGGGACGTGTATTCTGGACAATCATACTGATTACCACTATTGTAGGCGTGACTCTTTCTTTTATTTACGCTCCGCGCACATGGTGCTCGTTTTGCCCTATGGGATCGCTATCTGCATGGGTGACTCCTCGCAGCGGCAGACTTCCCAACAACTACCGTCGCATTCTGGTAGGAGAAAAATGCACTACCAGATGTAAGCTGTGCTCTGCAGTGTGTCCCATGCAGCTGAAGCCTTATGAGAGCCGGAATGACGAAGAGGGTTTCCTCCATCCCGATTGTATCAAGTGCGGCAATTGCGTAAAAGGATGCCCTCTTAAAGTCCCAGAGATGAAGCCTTGACTGACATAAATCTAATGAGCGCAACGATAGATTACATTAACAAAAAAAATAGATTATGATGAAAATTGCAATTCCGACCAAAGAGAATATGGTTGATGACCATTTCGGTCACTGTGAGTATTACACTGTATTGACAATAGGTCAAGACAATCAAATTCTGAGCAGCGAAATGATACCGTCCCCCCAAGGATGCGGATGTAAGTCTGACATAGCCGGGGTATTGGAGAATATGGGGGTCAGTGTAATGCTGGCAGGAAATATGGGACAAGGGGCCTTGAATGTCCTTACATCCCATCATATAAAAGTGATAAGGGGTTGCTCCGGGAACATCCTGAATGTCGTAACCGGTTATCTGAATGGGAAAATCACGGATTCCGGTATCGGCTGTTCATCGCATGAGCATCACCACGAATGCCATCACCACAACAATAAGGATCAATGACAAAGAATAGAATGCCGGTCAATATCGCCATTGACCTTGCCATGTTGATTGTGATAGCATTAGTTAGCGTAAGCGGTTTTATTTTGGAAGTTGTCATTCCTTCCCGCCATGCCGTAAGAATGCATGGTGCCGATTCATGGTGTTCTCATTTGTGTGGATTGGGAAGACACGGTTGGGGCGATGTTCATTTATGGGCAGGAGTGGCATTGCTTGTTCTGCTTGCCGTACATATCCTGCTGCATCTAAACATAGTATCTGCTTTCTTTAAGAGGAAATGCCCGAACCGGACATTACGGATGGTACTTTATGTGTTTTTATTGATGCTATTGTTGATAACGATAATGCCCTGGTTCTATATGTTCCATTAAAAACAGAGAAGCCAACTTATTGCTGATAGGTTGGCTTCTTCTCTGTTTTACATTCTTTCATGTCTGTGTGTAAACATTGATGTATCTCAATCCAGTAAAGCGGTAAAATTAAAAGAACCATCTTTTTAATAAAGGCTAAATAGTGGTGCTAAAATGGTGCTAAATTCTAAAATCACTTTTTGGAAGTAGTCGTAAAATATAATATATCAGTATGTTATAAAATTATATATCTTGTCGCCCACAAAGGTACGAAGATAACGGTAAATAGTTACTTTACTTAACCCTGTTTTTTGCATTACATCTTTTACGGACAGATTTTGAACACGAACAAGGTCATAAACATGCTTCTGAAGTCGGATATGCTCCAACTTAGCATCAAATGTGTGTGGTTTGTCTACCATGACTGTTGACTATTTGAGTCAACCTTATTTAAAATAAGACACTTTATAAAATGATTATGCTTGCTACTTATCAACTTTTCAATGTAATGTTCTCTTTCGAATTTCATACAGATACAATTTTTGTGTATTTACACACTTTTTGTCTATAGCGCCTTTGATTACCATTCCCCCAATGCAGCCAAAATCTCACTATTGGCATTATCTACCGCAGAAGTGGTTGACACTGCCCAGCGTTAGCAAAAACAAATTTACAGGACAAGAGAGGGGTGATATATTGTAGGGGCGGATGATATCCTTACACCCTCCGTTTTAAATTTTTAATTGAATATCCTTTTGTATTTCACTCGGATTGCACTATCTTTACACCCACACAATTATATAATCGGTGAATTATGAAGTACCCTATTGGCATACAGAGCTTTGACCAACTTCGCGAGGATGGTTTTGTCTATGTGGATAAGACGGCCTTGGTGTATGACCTTGCCCAAAATGGCAAGATCTATTTCTTGAGCCGCCCTCGGCGATTTGGTAAGAGTCTGCTTATCTCGACGTTGAAGCACTACTTCCTGGGACACAAGGAGTTGTTCCAGGGACTGGCTATGGAGCAGTTGGAGAAGGAGTGGACGGTCTATCCTGTATTCCATTTAGACTTCAACGGGGGAAACTTCATGCAACATGGTTCTTTGAGAGAGCGTATTGAAGCCTATTTGAGTAATTGGGAACGGGAGTATCATATTGACAATTCATCACATGATTTAGGTTTGCGATTTAGCGTGGTGCTGCAGGAGGCCCACAAGCAAACAGGCCAGCGTGCGGTGGTGCTGATTGACGAATACGATAAACCTATTCTGGATGTGCTCGATTCCAATGCATCATTTACAGATGAGTCGGGCAACCGCATCACCTTGGAGGATGATCACCGCAATATCCTCAAAGGTTTCTATAGTACCTTCAAGGCCGCGGATGCGGACCTGCGCTTCGTGATGCTGACGGGTGTGACGAAGTTCTCTCAAGTGAGTGTGTTCAGCGGCTTCAACCAGCCGAAGGACATCAGCATGGATGAACGCTACGAGGCGCTTTGCGGTATCACGCAGGAGGAACTGGAAGTCGTTTTTGCCGAATCTATTCAACAGCTGGCAGAGAAGTATCGCCTGACTGTGGACGAAATGAAGCAGATGCTGAAGTTGCAGTACGACGGTTACCACTTCAGCCCCGCCATGACAGACATCTACAACCCCTTCAGTCTGCTGAATGCCTTTGACTCAAGGATGCTTCGTGACTACTGGTTCGCCTCGGGCACGCCCACCTACCTCATCCGTCTGCTCAACCACAGCAACGAGCAAATCAACGAGTTGACGGGCAAGTATTATGACGAGAGCATGTTTGTGGATTATAAAGCTGATGTGGAGCGTCCGCTGCCTATGATTTACCAAAGCGGCTACCTTACTATCAAGGGGTATGACTTTCTGACCCGTACCTACCTGCTGGACTTCCCCAACAACGAAGTGCGGCAAGGATTCCTTACCTTGATTGCTTCCAATTACCTCAAAACGCAAGAGACCCCCCTGTCCTGGGTGCAAGAAGCCTTCCGTCAGCTGAATCGGGGTGATGTGGAACTCTTCTGTGAGTCACTCACGGCCTTCCTCTCCAGCATCCCCTACGACAGTCATGAGTCGCTGAAGGATATCAAGGCCACGGAGAAGCATTTCCAATACACCTTCTACCTGCTGTTGCGCCTGATTGGCGTCTATTGCCAGGCCATCAAGGTGGAGGACCGCCAGAGCTACGGCCGTGTGGATTGCACGCTGGAACTGAAAGAGTATGTCTATATCTTCGAGTTCAAGCTAGACGGAAGCGCGGACGAAGCCCTGCAACAAATCGAGCAGAAAGGCTACGCCAAGCTCTACGCCACCGACCCACGACAGGTTATCCGCATCGGCATGAACTTCTCCTCCGAGACCCGCACGATTGCAGAGTGGAAAGCCCTTTAATCAATTAAAAATTTAAAATTTAAAATTAAAAACGGATACGTCAAACTGTTTGTCGTGGGTGTTATCGGGATTCGTTACGGTATTCAGGGCGCAAAATATTGCGCCCCTACAGTGGATGTATCCTTACCCCCTCCGTTTTAAATTGATGGTTTTCCTCGGGTTAATTGATGACTCTGCCTGGGACTACTGTGTTGATGGTGCTGGTGTGACGTTTTGTCTTTTTGCAAATATTAGGCGTTCTGGTGGGTGATTTCAAATATAATCGTTATCTTTGTCGAAAATTACTAACCGATATTGAATTTACCGATGGAAGATACCAAGAGCCTGGGCGGGACGTTTGTCATTGAGGGGGGACACCGCTTGCATGGTACGATTATCCCTCAGGGTGCGAAGAACGAGGCTTTGCAGATTCTCTGCGCCACACTGCTCACTACCGAGCAGGTGACGGTCTATAACCTGCCCGATATTCAAGATGTGAATAACCTGATTGACATCCTCCGTGAGATGGGAGTGGAGGTGAGCCGCCTGCAGGATGGCGGCTGGAGCTTTCGTGCGATGATGCTCGATGAGGAGTTCCTTACTTCGCCCCGTTACATTAAGCAGAGCGCTTCGCTGCGCGGCAGTATCATGCTGGCTGGGCCGTTGCTGGCCCGTACAGGCAAGGCACTGGTACCCCGTCCCGGTGGTGACCGCATCGGACGTCGCCGTCTCGATACCCACTTCCAGGGTTTTCTTGATTTAGGTGCCCGGCTCCACTACGATACACAGGCCAACCTCTCTATCCTGCAGGCCGAACGGCTGGAGGGATGCTCCATGCTGCTGGATGAGGCCTCGGTGACGGGAACGGCCAATATCTTGATGGCTGCCGTGCTGGCTTACGGACGCACCATCATCTACAATGCGGCTTGCGAACCCTACGTGCAGCAACTCTGCCGGATGCTGGTCAGCATGGGCGCACGCATCAGTGGCATTGGTTCGAACCTGCTCACGGTGGATGGGGTGGAGGCACTGCATGGTGCTGTACATACGCTTCAGCCAGATATGATTGAAGTGGGCAGCTTCATTGGCATGGCGGCCATTACCCGCAGTGAGCTGACCATCCAGGGAACCCAAGCGGCCGACCTGGGCATTATCCCCAATCAGTTCCGCCGCCTGGGCATTCACCTGGAGCAACGGGGCAATGACCTCTATATCCCTGCCCACGAGCACTACGAGATAGATACCTTTATGGATGGCTCCATCTTGACACTGGCTGATGCACCCTGGCCGGGATTGACCCCCGACCTGCTCAGCGTGATGCTTGTGGTAGCCACACAGGCCAAGGGTACGGTACTCATCCATCAGAAGATGTTCGAGAGCCGCCTCTTCTTTGTGGACCGACTCATTGAGATGGGGGCGCAGATTATCCTTTGCGACCCGCACCGCGCCGTGGTGGTGGGCAATGACCATCAGAAGCCACTCCATGCAGGACGTATGGCGTCGCCCGACATCCGTGCCGGTATCGCCATGCTGATAGCTGCCCTGAGTGCAGAGGGTGTAAGCGAAATCAGCAACATCCAGCAGATAGACCGCGGATATCAGCACATCGAGCAGCGCCTCCAAGCGTTGGGCGCAAACATTCAACGACGCTAACTTACCTCGGAACAGCAGAATGAAACAACAGATTCCCAATACCTTTGGCATCAAGGTGTATGCCAATCAACTGCTCCACTACCGCTCGGTAGAGGAGCTGCAAACGCTGATTCAGCACAAGCAACTGACCGCACCCCTGCTCCATATCGGGGCAGGAAGTAACCTCCTTTTTACGCGTGACTTTGAGGGCACGGTGCTCCATTCTGAAATCCGCTTCATCTCCGTGAAGGAGGAGGATGAGGAGCAGGTGCTGCTCCGTGTAGGTGCCGGTATCTGTTGGGACGAACTGGTGGAGTACGCCGTGGCCCACGGCTGGCAGGGGATAGAGAACCTCTCGCTGATTCCTGGTGAGGTGGGTAGCGCGGCCGTACAGAACATCGGGGCGTATGGTGCCGAGGTGGCTGACGTGATCTACCGCGTACATGGGGTGGATTTGCAGACTGGTGAACTGCAGAGTTGGAGCCGTGCGGAGTGTCGCTACAGCTACCGCTACTCGCTCTTCAAGCAGCCTGAGATGAAGCGTTTTGCCTTGACGGAGGTGGAGATGCGCCTCTCCAAGAGTGGTACACCTAACTTGAGTTACCGCGGGCTGGCGGAGCAGTTGGCCCGCAACGCTGCTCCCTGCACTTTGCAGGCTGTGCGCCAAGCAGTCATCGACCTGCGCCGTTCCAAGCTGCCTGACCCGGCTGAGCTGGGCAATGCAGGCAGTTTCTTCACCAACCCCATGGTGTCGCCCCAGCAGGCGGAAGCGCTCAAGCAACGCTATCCCCAGCTGCCCGTTTATCCTACCGAAGGGGGTAACATGAAGCTATCAGCCGGCTGGCTCATCGAGCAGTGCGGCTGGAAGCAACGCAGCATAGGCGATGCGGCCGTCTATGAAAAGCAGGCCCTGGTGCTCATTAATCGTGGAAATGCAACAGGAGCGGATATCTACCACCTTTCGGAAGAGATTATCCGCTCCGTTGAAGAGAAGTTTGGCGTTCACCTCGTGCGCGAGGTGAACGTGTTCTGAGTGAATTGTTTATCCCTGGCAGCTCTTCTTCTTGGCCACCACGGCATCAATGACGGCTACGGCCGTCAGGGTGACGATGTCGCGCACCGAGCTCTCGAAGTCGGTGAAGTGAATCGGCTTGTTCAGACCCATCTGGATAGGACCGATAATCTCGGCATCGGTATGCATGGTCTGCAGCAGCTGATAGGCGGCATTGGCTGAGCTCAGGTTGGGGAAGATCAGTGTATTGACATCCTTGCCTTTCAGTCGGGTGAAGGGGTACTTCTTGTCGCGTAGCTCGCGGTTCATGGCGAAGTTCACCTGCATCTCACCGTCGATGGCCAGCTCGGGGTATTGGGCCTGCATAGTGGCCACGGCCTCGTGTACCTTCTCCGGACTACCCAGAGGGTCAGCACCGAAGTTGCTGTAGCTCAGCATGGCCATCACCGGAGTATGGTTGAAGAAGCGTACAGTCTCCTCCATCAGCCGGGCCACATCGACCAGCGCAGCCGTGTCGGGGTGGCGGTTGATGAGCGTATCAGCCAGGAAGAAGGTGCCCTTCTTGGAGTTGAGAATGTGCATCGTGCCGAAGTGCTGGTAGCAGGGGCGGATGCCGATGACCTCCTTGGCCACCTTGATGGTGTTGCTGTATTTGGTATAAAGTCCGGTGATGAAGGCATCGGCCTCACCCGTCTCTACCATCATCATGCCGAAGTAGTTGCGCTCAAACATCTTGTCGTTAGCCTCTTCGTAGGTCACCCCTTCGCGGGCACGCTTCTCAGCCAGGATGCGGGCATAGCGTTCGCGGCGAGGAGCTTCGTCGGGGTGGCGCAGGTTGACAATCTCAATACCCTCCAGGTTCAGCTCCAGCTCAGCGGCCAGCTTGGTGATGGCCTCGTCGTTGCCCAGCAGGATGGGATGGCAAATGCCTTCGGCACGTGCCTCAACAGCAGCCTTCAGCATATTGGGGTGAATGCCTTCGGCAAAGACTACACGTTGCGGATTGCGACGAGCGGTGTCGCGTAGCTGGCGTGTCAGCTTGCTCTCCTGTCCCATCAGTTCCTTCAGGTGTTGGCGGTAGGCCTCCCAGTCGGTGATGGGCTTGCGGGCTACGCCACTCTCCATGGCTGCGCGGGCCACAGCCATCGACACTTCAGTGATGAGGCGCGGGTCAACGGGCTTGGGAATGAAATAGTCGGGACCGAAGGTGAAGTTGTTGACGTGATAGACCTCATTGACAATATCGGGTACGGGCTGCTTGGCCAAGTCGGCAATGGCCTGTACGGCAGCCAGCTTCATCTCTTCGTTGATGGCTGTGGCTGCTACGTCGAGGGCTCCGCGGAAGATGTAGGGGAAGCCGATGACGTTGTTGATTTGGTTGGGGTAGTCGCTGCGGCCCGTGGACATCAGTACATCAGGACGGGCAGCCATGGCCTCTTCGTACGAGATTTCGGGTACGGGATTAGCCAGGGCAAAGACGATGGGGTGGTCGGCCATGCTGCGAATCATATCCTGAGTCAGCACGTTGCCTTTGGATAGACCAAGGAAGACATCAGCACCTTTGACAGCCTCTTCCAGCGTATGGACATCACGGCGCTCGGTGGCAAAGTAGCGCTTGGTCTCGTTCAGCCCTTCGCGGTCGCTGGTGATCACTCCTTTGGAGTCGAGCATCAGGATGTTCTCGTGGGTAGCACCCAGCGCTTCGTAAAGCTTGGTGCAGGAGATGGCGGCAGCGCCGGCACCATTGACCACAATCTTCACCTCTTCAATCTTCTTGCCTGCTACTTGCAGGGCGTTGAGCAGACCGGCACTGGAGATGATGGCTGTGCCATGTTGGTCGTCGTGCATCACGGGGATGTCGAGCTCGGCCTTCAGGCGGCGCTCAATCTCAAAGCATTCGGGGGCCTTGATATCCTCCAGGTTGATACCACCAAAGGTGGGGGCTATAGCTTTGACAGCCTCAACGAATTTATCGGGGTCTTTCTCGTTTACTTCAATGTCGAACACGTCGATGCCGCCGTAAATCTTAAACAGCAGGCCCTTGCCTTCCATCACCGGCTTGCCGGCCATGGCGCCAATGTCGCCCAGGCCCAGTACAGCGGTACCGTTGGAGATAACAGCGACCAGGTTGCCCTTGGCGGTATATTTATAGGCATCTTGTGGATTCTTCTCAATCTCCAGACAGGGTTCCGCTACACCAGGCGAATAGGCCAGAGAGAGGTCTGTTTGGGTACTGTAGGGCTTGGTGGGCACTACTTCAATCTTTCCGGGTTTGCCCTGTGCGTGGTAGAGCAAAGCAGCTTCTTTTGTAATCTTTACCATACAATCTTTTCATTAATTACATTCAATCGCTGCAAAAGTAGAGAAAAAAAGTGGTATAAGGTGAAAAAATTGTCGTTTTGTTGTTCTTTTACCATTTTTCCACCCTCTTTAGTCAATTATTCCATCTGTAGCTCAGTTTGCGCTGGGGTTGGCGGGATAGGTGAACTTGATGGTCTGCGTCGCGAAATCGACTTCGTAGCTCCCTCCGAAGTAGGCCAGGGTAAGCTGGTTGATTCGATGGCGCAGGTTGTGGCGCTGGTTCTGCTCCTCGGCACGGGCCAGTGGAGATCCAAAAATCGTGGCATGGAGGGTAGAGCCTTTGATATCGACCGTCAGGGTTACTTCGCCTGTGGCCAATAGGCCTACTTCAATGCCGCAGAGGATACTTTCCAGTAGCTGTTGCATACGCTGGGGGTCGGTATGGACCATAAAGGGAGCAGGCGGCAGGGAGTGATGGAGTGAAAGGGCCGGATGGAGGTAGCATGCTTTGCTGATGCTCTGCTGCAGCAGTTCTATCAGGTCGCAGTCGGCCAATTGCCACTTGGTCATGCCCGCTTCGAGGCGTGAGAGGTCGAGCACGCTGTTCACTTGATACATCAGCAGGGCGGTATTGCGCTGGATGATGTCGGCATACTCTGTCCGTTCCTCCTCGGAGAGATGCTCTTCGCTCGCTACAATCTGCGAGAAGCCTACCACGCTGTTGAGCGGCACACGGATAGCATGGCTCATGGTACCCAGGAAGTCGCGCTTGGCCTCGTTGGCTTGCTCGGCCTCTTGCATTGCTTTGCTGGCCCGTTCACGGTTCCTCTGCAGTTTGCGCTTGGTGTAGTAGAAGTAGATGAACGAGGGGGTGGCGATGACCCCTAAGAGCAGTATGAACAGGAGTACCCCACGCAGGATACGCCTACCTAGCCGCTCTTTCTCTATTTTGAGCATATCCACTTTGTACATGCCGCGGTATTCGTCGAGCTGCATGTCGGAGATGACTTTACTCAACGAGTCACGCTTGGCATCCGCTTTTTCGTAAAGCAAGCGTGCCATGGCGTAGTTTCCTATATTATAATAGATATCGCCACGCTGCTCTAAGCAGTAGATGTAGTCATTACCCTTGTTGCGGAACTGCTTGATGCGGTACAACGCACTGTCGTTCAAGGCAAGGGCTTCGTTGTACTGCTTGCGGGCCATGTAATAGGAGGTGAGCGCCTGGGTGTAGATGATGTAGTAGGGTTGGTAGTTCAGCTTCTTCTGGTAGCGCTTGAAGTTGGCGATGTGCAGGTCGGCCTGCTCTAACTCGTTGTAGTGTACGTGGCAGTTGATGCTGTAGCACTCCAAGAGCAGAAAGTAGTCGTTGAGCGCATGGGCCATGGAGGGAACCTGGCGTACCATCTGATTGAGTTCGTTGTGGAGTTCAATCAGGTAGGGCTTCATCTCTGTATAGTTGTTCACCGCATTGAGGTAGGTGAGGATGAGCTTGAGTACCATGATTTTGTTGGCCATGGGTGGGTTCTTGCTGAAGAGGTCGTGGGCATGGCGCAGCGCCTCTTCGGTCTCTTTCCATTCGCAGGTGCTGTAGTGGGCCATGGCCAGGCAGCTGTAGGCAATGAGCTGTCCAGTAAGGGAGTTCTGCGCCTTGGCTTCGGCCACCATCTGGCGGGCCTCTGCTTTGGCATACTCGTAGGAGTAGGCATAGATGTAGGTCTGAATCAGCGTATATTTCATCTGGAAATACATGCTCCAGTATTGACTGCGTTGAGCAATAGGCAGGGCATAGGCCGTCCAGTAGCGTATGCTGTCGATGTCACGTTTGTCTTTAGCGAAGAGGTGGTTGATGACGAAAGCCACACTGTAGGCTATCAGACTATCGTTTTCAGCCTCTTGTGCTTCCTGGAGCAGTTGATGGGCATCGTTGATACCCTCTTTGCTCATCTGCGTGGAGCGGACCAGCTTGCGGAGCAGTTGCAACCGCTCCTTTCCATGGGGCAGGGCATTGACCTGGCTGCGTAGCTCCTCCGTGGAGGGTGGAGTGGGTTGGCTCCAAGCAGGAGTGGGGACAAGGAGCAGGCAGAGGGTGAAGGGCAGGAGGCTCAGCCAGCGTTTCAACAAGGGTTTCATGTGGTGATCTCCTTTCTTGCTTCAATAGGTTGCCGATGCAGCGGATGGGTAAAGCAGAAGCGTGCCCCGTCGTGGTAGTCGGGATCAATCCAGATATGGCCTCCCAGCTCCTGGATGATGAGCTGGCAGATGGAGAGGCCCAGTCCGCTGCCTTGGGACAGCTCGTTGAGCTTCTCAAAGCGGTTGAACACCTTGTCGTGCTGATCGGGGGAGATACCACAGCCCGTATCGGTCACACTGAAGAGGGCCTCTTGGTCGCGTAGCTCCAGCGAGAGGGTGATGGACCCTGTGGGAGTGAACTTGGTGGCATTGATCAGCAGGTTGATGAGCAACTGTTGCAGACGGGTGGCATCGGTGGTGAGCATCAATTCGGTAAATGGTGTGCTGAAGCAGACCGCTGCTGAGGTTTGCTTAATGCGTTCTACCGTATCGACCACTTTGCGGCAGAGCGATATCACCTCTTCGTGGGTATAGTGGAAGGACAAGTTGCCTCTCTCCAAGTTGGAGAGATCGACCACGTCATCAATCAGCTTCACTAGCAGGTCTGAGTTTTGCTGGATGATTTCGTTACACTGCTGACGCATCTCGGCATCCACATTGTTTTCTGTCAGAATGGCGGAGAAGCCGGATAGGGCATTGAGTGGGGTACGAATCTCGTGGCTCATGTTGGAGAGGAGGAGGTTTTTTCTGAAGGTGGATTGTTCCGCTTCTTGGCGGGCCTGTTCCAACTCCTGTTTCGACAGTCTCAGGTGCTGGTTGATACGGCGAAGTTTGTGTATGCTGAAAGCGATGGAGCCCAATAGCAACAAGCCACCCAAGATGTGGAACAACAGCAGGCGGTTTTGTTGCCGCTCATTCTGTATCTTCAGTTCGTTCACTTCGTGCAGTGTGCGCTGCAGGTTAGCCTGGGCAACGTAGCTCTGTGGACTGTTGACATCAGCATGCTCCTTCTCCCCCCGGTAGCGGTCGCAGGCTTCGCGGTCGTTGTCAATGGGTGTGGCCAACAGGTGGAGTGTGGGCCAAAGGATAAGGAGGAGAAGGAGTACTCTGTGCATTTTCAAACGTTTGTTGGTTGGTAAGACAATGGGTTAGCCCAGAGCCTGCTCGATGTCGGCAATGATATCAGCGGCATTCTCGATACCTACGGAGAAGCGGATCAGGTCGGGACGTACACCGGCAGCCAACAGCTGTTCATCGGTGAGCTGGCGGTGGGTATGGCTGGCGGGATGGAGTACACAGGTGCGGGCATCAGCCACGTGGGTTACGATGGCAGCCAGCTTCAGCGAGTCCATGAATCGGATGGCTACATCGCGTCCACCCTTCAGACCGAAGGTCACTACGCCACACGAACCGTTGGGCATGTACTTCTGGGCCAGGGCATGGTACTTGTCACCCTCCAGGCCGCTGTAGTTCACCCAGGCCACTTTGTCGTTCTTTGCCAGATACTCGGCTACAGCCTGGGCATTCTTGCAGTGCTGCGGCATGCGCAGGTGGAGGGTCTCCAGCCCCAGGTTGAGCAGGAAGGCGTTCTGAGGACTCTGGATGCTACCCAGGTCACGCATCAACTGAGCGGTAGCCTTGGTCATGTAGGCCATCTTGCCGAAGGCCTGTGTGTAGGTCAATCCGTGGTATGATTCATCCGGCTGGCAGAGGCCGGGGAACTTGTCGGCATATTGCTCCCAGGGGAAGTTGCCGCTATCCACCACTGCACCGCCTACGCTGGTGGCATGGCCATCCATGTATTTGGTTGTGGAGTGGGTGACAATGTCAGCGCCCCATTCAAAGGGACGGCAGTTGATGGGGGTGGGGAAGGTGTTATCTACAATCAGGGGTACACCTTGGCTGTGGGCAATGCGGGCAAACTTCTCAATGTCGAGCACCTCCAGGGTGGGGTTGGAAATGGTTTCGCCAAAGAGGCACTTGGTGTTGGGACGGAAGGCGGCAATAATCTCTTCGTCCGACGCATCAGGGTTGACAAAGGTCACCTCAATGCCTAGTTTCTTCATCGTCACGCCAAAGAGGTTGTAGGTGCCTCCATAGATACAGGAGGAGCTGACGAAATGGTCGCCAGCCTGACAGATGTTGAAGACTGCATAGAAGTTGGCGGCCTGACCGCTGCTGGTGAGCATGGCGCCTACACCTCCTTCGAGCGCAGCAATCTTGGCAGCTACAGCGTCGTTGGTAGGATTCTGCAAGCGGGTATAGAAGTAGCCGCTATCCTCCAGGTCAAAGAGGCGGGCCATCTGTTCACTGGTCTCGTACTTAAAAGTGGTGCTCTGATAAATGGGGAGTACACGCGGTTCACCCTTCTTAGGGGTCCATCCAGCCTGTACGCACAGTGTCTCGGGATTTAGCTTTTTCATTGTATTTATAATTAATTTCTATATTCAGCTAGCGAAAGTAGACAAAAAGGCTGGAATGGCAAAATATAACTCCATTTTTTCTTCTTTTTGAAGCAAATATTGTATGCAACTACTCCTATGAGACATTTATGGGTAACCTATAGACCAAACCACGCGTCCTATAAATCTTGTTAATTATAGATTCCGAGGTACACAACGTATGACTTTTTTCTGTTATCTTTGTGATATCAAAATAGTATTATTGAGCTACGAGCTTTTTTAATCACTAATCACTAATCACTAAACACTAATCACAAATCTCTCACAATCATGGAAACAAAAGAAAAAGTGTATGCAGGCTTTTTGATGAATGGCTTTGCGATGTTGTTTATTCACTTGGTATTGTTCACGGCGCTTATCGTCTTTGGATTTTGGCTGGCGGAGTTATGGAGTTGTCTATTATCGGCGCTGCTTACGATAGTCTGGTTCATCATGATGGCAGGCTATATCCAGCTGGAGCCCAACGAGGCACGGGTGATGGTCTTCTTCGGCACGTACAAAGGAACCTTCCGCCGCACGGGATTCTTTTGGCTCAATCCCTTCATGGATAAGAAGAAGCTTTCGCTCCGCGCACGCAACCTTGATGTAGAACCCATCAAAGTGAACGATAAGATAGGCAATCCGATTTTGATTGGCCTGGTACTGGTGTGGAAACTCAAGGATACCTACAAGGCGATGTTTGAGATTGACTCGCAGACCATGGCCGCTCAGCCGGTGAGCGTGGAGGGGGGCTCAAGCAAGCAGGTTACGATTGGCAATGTGGTGGCCAACCGCATGAATGCCTTCGAGAACTTCGTGAAGATCCAGAGTGATGCTGCGCTGCGTCAAGTTGCGGGACAGTATGCTTACGACGACAATGAGGCGAACCTACAGGAACTGACCCTTCGCTCGGGTGGAGATGAAATCAACGAACAACTGGAACAGAAGTTGAACGAACGGTTGGCCATGGCCGGTATGGAGGTGATAGAGGCCCGTATCAATTACTTGGCTTACGCACCAGAGATTGCAGCCGTGATGTTGCGTCGTCAGCAGGCATCAGCAATCATTACGGCCCGTGAGAAGATTGTTGAAGGGGCCGTCTCTATGGTGAAGATGGCACTCGGCAAGCTGTCGGAAGAGCAGATTGTGGAACTCGACGAAGAGAAAAAGGCTGCCATGGTGAGCAACCTGCTCGTAGTGCTCTGTGCCGATGAGTCAGCACAGCCTGTAGTCAATACGGGGACGCTGAATCATTGATTTTTTAGCTACGAGCTACTAGCTACTAGCTACGAGTGACAAGCTACGAGCTACGAGTGACGAGCTCGAGGTGGTATCCCCCCCCCTCTCTGTAGGGGCGGGAATATTTTCCGCCCAAGTAGGATGATATTTTTTATTCCTGATGACAAACCTTATTCAATGTGTATAGAATGAAGAGCATGTTCTTATATCATGTAGTGCATCACCTGGTGGCTATTTTGCTTTGTGCTTTGCCTTTGGACCTTCTGGCACAAGAGCGCGAAGTGGTGGTGCAAACAGATACCTTTCGCCTGCCAGCGACCTTTGTAGCTCCTGCAGGTGGTGAGGGTAAATTCCCTTGTGTGGTCATGGTTCACGGTTCGGGCCCTAACGACCGCGATGAAACGGTTGGACCGAACAAACTATTCCGCGATTTGGCTGATTCGCTTCAGGCTCATGGTATTGCTTCGCTGCGCTATGAGAAGCGCACACGCATCTATGGTGCCGCTTCACTCCCTGCAGGACGTGAGATGGATTATGATGTAGAGGTGGTGGAGGATGTCCTTTCTGCTCTTCGTTTGGCAGCGGCTCAACCTGAGGTGGATGGGTCACGCCTTTTTATTGTGGGGCATAGCTTAGGGGCTATGCTGGCACCACGTATAGCCGAGCGTGCTCCCGAAGTGGCAGGAGTGGTGATGCTGGCAGCTCCTGCCCGTAAGCTCACCGACCTGCTTATCGGGCAGAGCATCTTTCTGCGTCATACCTACGAAAAGATGCCGGGAGTGCCCCAGGCGATACTTCAGCAACTGAGTGAGTTGGAAGAAAAGGCCCGCAATGCACAACGCCTGGGTACGCCACAGTATGATGAGGCCATCGGACTGCCCACTGGTCTTACCCCTTCGTATCTGGCTATGGACCAGCAATATAATCCCGTGAAGACGGCCGCTGCCCTGAAGCAACCTTTGATGCTCGTGCAAGGAGAGCGCGATTACCAAGTGTCGATGGTGGATTATTCGCTGTGGTGTACAGGGCTGATGATGCGAGGTGAAGTGACTTACTGCTGTTACCCTAAGCTCAATCACCTGATGCGCGAGGGTGAGGGACCAGCCTCTCCTATGGAATATGCAACCCCCAAGCCGTTGCCCCAGCAATTGGTTGACGACATGGTGCGTTTTATCAAACCTTGAGTACCATGGCAGAGAAAAAAGAGGTTGGTACCAAGAGTTTCGTGCTCCGTGTAGATGCGGAGACGATGGCTGCTGTAGAGAAGTGGGCTGCCGATGAGTTTCGCAGTACCAACGGTCAACTGCAATGGATTATCAACGAAGCCCTACGCAAGAGTGGCCGGCTAAAAAAGAAAAACGTTTCTCCCCAATAAACGCGAATTATCGTAAACAGAAGAGGCCGAGCACGATGTCTTCACTTGTAGGGGCGGAAAATATTCCGCCCCTATATTATTCATTGGCTCTCAGGCAGAAGGTGACGTGGTAGCCGCTTTGAGCGGTGTCTTGCAGGGTGAGATTGATGCCCTGCATCATCAAGAGTTGGCGCGAAAGAGTGAGACCTATACCTGAGCCGCTCTGCTTGGTGGTGAAGAAGGGTACGAAGATTTCGCGTCGTATTTCGGCAGGAATGGGTTGCCCGTTGTTGCTGAGATAGAGCGCCTTGTCCCAAAGCAACTCTACGGTATTGGCTCCAGCCTCTACGGCATTCTTCAGCAGGTTGATGAAGACCTGACGCATCAGGGTCTCATCGGCTTGCAAGGTGACCTCAGCAGGGATGTGGATTTGCCATTGCAGCGTAGGGAAGAGGCTTTTGACGCTTTCAATGATCTCCAGCAGATAGACGGTAGTGATGACGGGTTCCTGCAGTTGAGTCAAGGTGCGGTAGCTGGCTACAAAGTGGGCCAGACCACTGCTGGTTTCGTAGATGGCCCGAATGCCCTCTTCGTAGGGTGTACCGATAATCTTGGGTGAGTTGAGATAGGCTTGACTGATACTCTGGATGGGAGTGGTGGCATTCATGATTTCGTGGGTCAGTACGCGAGTGAGCCGTTGCCAAGACTCCACCTCGTTTTGTGCTACCAAGCGACTGATGTCTTCTCCCAGGTCGTTGAGTGCCTCTTGCAGCGCACGTTCACCAGGGAGCAGACCGGTAGTGGGGAGCGAGAAGGTAAAATCACGGTTGTGTATGGCTTCACGCATCAGGTAGGCCCGGTCCTTGAGCAACTGCTGGTGGCGGACGAAGAGGAACACCACGATAAGAAGAAGTAGCAGGAGAATGAGTATCAGGATAGTGAAGAGGGTGGTCATGGCTTTCGTTCGTAGGTTGGATTACCCTTTCTTGATTTTGGCATAGAGCGTTTGTCGGGTGATGCCAAGTAGCTCCGCTGCCCGGCTGATGTTGCCGTGGCAGCGGTCCACTACTTTGCGCACATGCTCGTGCTCTATCTTTTCCAGTGGAGTCACTTCGTTGTGGCTATCCACTGCATCTTTGAGTATGCGTACCAGCTCGTTGTTGTCCCATGGCTTGGTGATGAAATCGGCCGCTCCAGCTTTCAGTCCTTTGACCGCCAGCTTCACGTCGGCGTAGGCCGTCATCAAGACAATGGGTGTATCAAGATGACGGCGATGGATGGCCTGCAGCCACATCAGCCCCTCCTGTCCCGAGTTCATCCCAAGGGAGAAGTTCATATCGAGCAAGATGACATCGACAGACTCCTGCTGCAGGGTAGAGAGTACCTCATCGGGAGAGGAGAGGGCTAAGATGCGGTTGAACACTCCATCAAGGCAAATCTTCAAAGCCGTGAGGATGCTCTTGTTGTCATCTACTACGAGAATTGTATCGTATGTGCTATCTGTTGTCATAATCATCAGTTCTACCTGTTTCTGGCTGCAAAAATAGTGATTTTGCACTTGATTTTGGTATGATATGCTGTATGATTATCATACAATATGCTGTATGATTTTCATACAAACTGCTTTCCAGAGGTGAAAAAGCCATTGTCTTTTCCCTAACCCTGCGTACTTTTGCAACATGAACGAATAAAATTTAGTATAGTATGATAAAGATTGAAAACTTAACGAAGCTGTTCCGGACGGAAGTGGTCGTGACCAGGGCCTTGAACGGCTTGAGCCTGGAAGTAAACGACGGTGAGTTCGTTGCCATCATGGGGCCGAGTGGATGCGGCAAATCAACGTTACTCAGTATCCTTGGATTGCTCGACAATCCTACGGAAGGCAACTACTGGCTCGACGGCAAGGAGGTTGCTCATCTGAAGGAGTCGCAACGTACTGCTTACCGCAAGGGACGCATCGGTTTCGTCTTCCAGAGCTTCAACCTCATTGACGAGCTGACGGTGGAAGAGAACGTGGAACTGCAGCTCAAGTACCTCGGTATTCCCTCCCGGGAGCGCAAGGAGCGTGTGCGCGATATCTTGCGTAAGGTAGGACTCAGTCAGCGGGCCAAGCACTATCCGCAGCAGATTAGCGGTGGTCAACAGCAACGGGTGGCCATAGCTCGTGCTGTAGTAGGTCGTCCTTCACTTATCCTGGCCGACGAGCCTACCGGCAATCTGGACTCGAAGAATGGCTTGGAGGTGATGGAACTACTCAGCCGTCTTCATGCCGAAGGAACTACCATCGTCATGGTGACTCACTCGCAGCACGATGCCACCTACGCCAACCGCATCATCCACCTCTTTGATGGGGAGATTGTGGAACAAGCGTTGATGTAATAGGATAATAGTGAACGTATTCATAACTCAAATCATGATGAAATCTTTCCTGAAATTTCTCTCTCGTAATAAGTTATATACCCTCATCGAAGCCTTTGGCCTGTCGATGGCCTTAGGCTTCGTGATTCTCTTGCTCTGCTATGCCCGCACGGAGTTTTCGGTAGGTAAGCTGGAAACCTGTTTTCCTCGTACCTACGCGGTGGGGCAAGGTTCCTTTTTGGGGACAACGCTGGGGGCCGATGTGTTCTATCCAGATATTCCTGAGATTGAGCGATGGACTCGTCTGGCTGATATGGAGCATCAAACCGATATCCTTGTGGGCGACGAGTACTTCTCCGTGCCTTCTGTGGCGGTTGATACCAACTTCTTCCAGTTCTTCAACTATCCTCTCGAAGGGTGTGACCGCCGCAAGGTGCTCGTGGCTGCTGACGAAGTACTTATCTCCCGTTCCTTCGCCCGAAAGGCCTTTGGTGTAGAGAGTCCCTTGGGCAAAAGCTTGAGCTATAACAGTAATTCCTTTACCGTAGTTGGCGTAATGGACGACCTCCCTGCTTCCAGCGTCTTCTCCTCCATCGACCTGTTCTTCAGTATCAAGCAGGCTGAGAAACGCTATCCCTCTATGGATATGTTTGGTAATACACAGGCTTTCATTGTGCTGGCCGAAGGGGCCAATCCCCGGGTGGTGGAAGAGAAATTACTTACTCACTACATGGAGTATTGGGACTACTACTCTCGCGAAAACGATAATGCCTTAGTTTGGGGCTCCACCCTTACACCGATAGAGGATGTTTACTTCTGTTCCTTAGATAAATACGATCCTTACCATCAAGGCGGCAACCGCAAACAGGTACAGATTCTGCTCGTGGTGGCTTTGGTGCTCCTTATTTCGGCTATTTTTAACTACATCAACCTCAACGTAGCTCTTACGGGCAACCGGGCCAAGGAGATGACTACCCGACGGGTGCTGGGCGAGAGCAACAAGGGGATTCTGTGTCGCTACATCTGCGAATCGCTCCTCTTCACTTCCTTCTGCTTCTTGCTTGGTGGAGGGATTGCCTGGCTGGCCAGACCGCTGTTCGAAGCGTGGCTTTCTACCACTATCCTCTTTACCGTGGATGGTTGGAGCCTCTCCGCTATCCTCTTGCTTCTGCTGTTGATAGCTGTTACTTCGGCGCTGCTGCCCACGCTCTTCATTCTGCGCTTTAAGCCTATAGATGTGGTAAAGGGTACCTTCCGCTTCAAGAGCAAGATGCTGTTCGGACGCCTTTTCATCGTGGCGCAAAATGTGCTGAGTTGTGGCTTGCTGGCCATCGGGCTGGCGATGTGGCTGCAGGTGCACCATCTGGCTAATCTTCCTTGTGGTTACCGTACCGATGGTTTGATTTGCATCGATGCCTATCGCCTGAAGGGTAGTGATTGTGAGGCTCGCCTGCTGTTGCAGCAGCGATTGGAGCAACTGCCTTTTGTGAAGAGCGTGGGCCACACCATGCAGTTGCCTCAATCTGCAGGACATAACGGTTGTCATGAGGAGGGTGGTAAGCGATCTTGGCTGCGCATCTGCCAGCTCGACACGACGGCTTTTCGTCAGTTAGGCTTCCGCATTGTGGAGCAGTACGATGAGCCCTTAGCGCGTAAACTCTGGATTGACAGCGAGACGCAGCGACGCTATGGGGTGAGTGTAGATAAGCGCTTCATTGGTGGCTCAGCAAGTGACCCTGGCTATGAAGTGTGCGGCATAGTGAACGACTACCGAAGTCGCGATGCCCTCTACGTCCCAGCGGACGACAGTCACAACGCCATCATGATGCTGGATAGGGAAAGCAGATTCTTCAATCTCCTCGTGGAGGTTCAGGACGATGACCGCCAAGGTGCGCTGAACGAGGTGAAGCGCCTCTGCCGCAAGCAGTGTGTCGAGTCGCTGGGTATGCCCCTTGAGTTAAGTGTCTATTACATCGACGACCGCCTCAATGAGCAACTCACTGGTACCCGCAATACCATGATTCTGGTGTTGAGCTTTATGCTGATAGCCACTCTTATCTCAGCCCTTGGTCTGTTGGCCATGTCTATCTACTATACCCAGCAGCGGTGCAAGGAGATAGCTATCCGCAAGGTGATGGGGGCTACTACAGGTAGTGCCGTGTGGCAGCTCTCCCGTCAGTTCCTACTGCTCACGTTGGTAGCTGTCGTGATATCCATTCCATTCAGCATCCAGGCGATGGACGATTACCTGCAGGAGTTCTACAATCGCATCGCCTTCCCCTGGTGGGTGCTCCCGACCGCCGCTGTGGCCTCTCTGTTCATCAGCTTCCTCTCCATTATCACTCAGAGCTATCGTGTAGCCACCATGAATCCATACGATAACCTCCGTACGGAGTAAGTTCCAGAGAGATGTAATCGCTTTGTAACCTTTTTGAAATTTTGATTTAATAGATTTCCACGACTTTTGCACAGGAAATAGCAAGTTTAAATCAAAATTTCAAAGAGGTATGGAAACAGTTTACTTAGGGGTACCTGGTGCCCACCTTCGGTCTGGCTGATGGCATCATCCATGACTTGGCGCAGGACGAGATGCTCTGATTCCATTCAGATGGTCTGAAGCGAGGTGCATCCCTTCGGAAGGATGGTGCAGGCTGCTCATTAGGCATGCTAAGATAAAAGGCAAAGTATCTAAAGATACTGAGGCATCTATCTAAAGATAAATGGCAAAGTATGTTTAGATACTTTTTTTTGTTGTATCTTTGGGGCAAAAATTTCTTTTTTGCAATGAAGACAATACGCATTTCGCTCCTGGCACGTATCGTGATTGCCATACTGCTGGGTATTGGGGCAGGACAATTCCTGCCGCAGTGGGTCGTACGCTTGTCGGCCACGTTCAATGGGCTCTTCAGTGAGTTCCTGGGCTTTATGATTCCTCTCATTATTGTGGGGCTGGTGACTATGGCTATTGCCGACATAGGCAACCGGGCTGGTAGGATGCTGATAGCTACGGTCTGCATTGCCTACGGCTCAACGCTCTTTGCCGGATTCCTCTCATACCTGACTGGTACCACCTTTTTCCCTTCGCTTATTACGCCTGGGGTCAAACTGCAGGAGGTGAGCGAGACGGTGGGGGTATCGCCCTACTTCTCGGTGGCTATTCCGCCACTGATGAATGTGATGACGGCTTTGATTATGGCCTTTGTGCTTGGCTTGGGACTGGCCCATCTGCAGCGTGATGCGCTCAAGCAGGTGGCTGCCGATTTCCAGGAAATCATTGTGCGCACCATCAGTAAGGCCATTATTCCCCTGCTGCCTATCTACATCTTTGGTATCTTTTTCAACATGACCCATACGGGACAGGTAGCCTCAATCCTGCTGGTGTTCATCAAGATTATCGGCGTGATATTCGCACTACATATCTTTGTGCTGCTGTTGCAATATGCCATTGCGGGATTGCTGACGCGCAAGAATCCGCTGAAGCTGCTGCAACGTATGCTACCGGCTTACTTTACTGCACTCGGTACGCAGAGCAGTGCAGCTACGATTCCCGTTACCCTGGAGCAGGCGAAGAAGAACGGTGTGCGGGCAGATATTGCAGGTTTCGTGATTCCTCTCTGTGCTACCATTCACCTCTCGGGCTCTACGCTGAAGATTACGGCCTGTGCCCTGGCGCTGATGATGATGCAAGGATTACCATACGATTTCGGGATGTTTGCCGGCTTTATCTTCATGCTTGGGGTGACTATGGTGGCTGCTCCTGGTGTACCAGGTGGAGCGATTATGGCCTCACTGGGTGTGCTGCAGAGTATGTTAGGCTTTGGTGAAGAGGAGCAAGCATTGATGATAGCGCTCTATATCGCAATGGATAGCTTCGGTACAGCCTGCAACGTGACGGGTGATGGCGCGATTGCATTGGTTGTGGATCGCTTAGCTCGCCACAGGCAGAAGGCATAAGTGCTACGTATGGATGAAACAAGCGCGCCCGACAGGAGGTTGACTTCCTGTCGGGCGCGTTGTTGTATAGGGAGTA
>CAMCUZ010000035.1 GCA_945879145.1 uncultured Mediterranea sp. | reverse complement strand
CCATGAGCTCCACCCCATGATGGGCGTGGTGCGTCGTTGTGCTTGGGCACTCCATCCCATACTCAGCATCAGGAGTAGTATCAGCACCAACCCCGGCTTGTTCTCCCTCTTCCATAGAGCAGGGTAAGGAACTTCGCGCAGCAAGTGGCGGATGGCTGTTAGCGGATGGTAGTACAACATGCGTGGTCCAGCCCATCGCATCACCTGGCGTATGCGCTCCTTCATTTCTGGTCGGTAGCAGTGGGTGGGGCATTGCTTGCAAGTGGGCTTATGCTGGCCGTATCGGCATCGCTCTACTCGGCTTAGGGCATAATCCAGCAACTCCTGGCAGTGCAGACAGAGCACGCTGTTGCCCTCCTTTTTTTGGCAATAGAGGCGGATCATCTGTTCCACCACCTGCTTTTCTTCGGAGATTCTTTTATTCATGGCTTTTACGAATCGTGTGGTTGTTGCGTTGCAAGCAGCGCGATGCATACTGCAACAATGGTCGCAATTGTGGGGCGTTCTCGGGTTAGGGTGGGGGCATCACAGCACTCCGGAGCGGACGCGGCTGAGGGTCTCGGGCGTCATCAGCAGGTAGGAGGCGATGTGGGCCAGAGGAGCCCGCTTCACCACCTCGGGGTGGGTGTGCAGCAGGCGCTGGTAACGCTCGTGGGCCGTCTCGAAGCGCCAGGCATCCGCCTTGACCTGCGACACGATGAGCGAGAACTCCAGAATCTTGCGGTAGAACATGTTCAACTCCCACGACATCTCGGTGAGCGCCATCAGCTTGTTGTAGGGTACTTCGTAGAGCACGCAATCCTCCAGTGCCTCCACGATCAGCCGCGTGGGCTCCTGCTTCAGGGTGCTCTCGATGCAGATCACGATGCAGCCCTCGTAGGAGAAGTGCTCGGTGACGTCCTTCTTATTCTTATAATAGAATTGACGCACCATGCCTTGGCCCACGATGAGCAGGTTCTGGCTGATGACTCCCTCGGGCAGGATGATTGCACCTTTCTTATATTCCTTGCGCACCATAATCTCTTGCATGAGCTTGCGGGCCTCGTAGTCCATGCCCGGGAAGCGCGAGTTGATGGCAGCATCTAATGTCTGCTTGAGTAATGTGTCCATACGGGGTGTGGTTTATCGTTTTTCGACTGCGAAGATACAACTTTTTTTCATACGTTCTGCTATGGAGCAAAAAAAATAATATTTTTTATTTTGCTTTATTCGCTGAATATGAGATGCTTAATGAAAATGCCTAAAAAAAGTTCGAAAAAAAGTTGCTGAAATGCTTGCACGGTTCAAAAATAACCCCTACCTTTGCACCGCATTTGAGAGAGAATGCAACACGAAAGGAAGTTTGGGTGAGTGGCTGAAACCACCAGTTTGCTAAACTGACGTACGGGTTTTCCGTACCGGGGGTTCGAATCCCCCAGCTTCCGCGCTAAACGCACTCTTAGCTCAGTTGGTAGAGCAACTGACTCTTAATCAGTGGGTCCAGGGTTCGAATCCCTGAGAGTGTACGATTGAAATGATGGTGGGTTCATCTAATGGTTAGGATACATGCCTCTCACGCATGGTATACGAGTTCGATTCTCGTACCCACTACTTAGAAAGGTAAAAAGGTAGCTACACAAACTGAGTGGGGCTGCCTTTTTTTGTATAACCTGTGGCTGGGTCTGGGCCTGGCTGTAGGGGCAAACTTAAAAAATGGACAGCAATCGTGGAATGGATACATAGCTTATTGTTCGACCATACGGCGCTGCAGGCCGTGGTAGTGCTCTCGCTGATTTGTGCCATCGGTTTGGGATTGGGCAAGATTCACGTCAAGGGGGTGTCGCTCGGGGTGACCTTCGTCTTCTTCGCAGGTATCCTGGCCGGACACCTGGGACTCTCGCTCGATGCGCAGATGCTCAACTATGCCGAGAGCTTCGGCCTGGTGCTCTTTGTCTATGCCCTGGGCCTGCAGGTGGGACCGGGGTTCTTCAGCTCCTTCCGTCAAGATGGGTGGCAGCTCAACCTCTGGGGACTGGCCGTGATTGCCGTGGGCACGCTGATGGCTGTGGGCGGCACCTATCTCACGGGCATCTCACTGCCCGACATGGTGGGCATTCTCTGTGGCGCTACCACCAATACCCCTGCCCTGGGTGCGGCACAGCAGACACTCAAGCAGATGAGCCTGCCTGCCAACTCGCCTGCACTGGGCTGTGCGGTGACCTATCCGCTCGGTGTGGTGGGGGTGATTCTGGCGCTGCTACTGGTGCGCAAGCTCTTCGTCAAGGCCAGCGACCTGCAGCCCGAGGGGAAAGAGGATGTCAATAAGCCCTTCATCGTCACCTTCCAGGTACACAATCCGGCGATATTTAATAAGAGTATACGCGAAGTGGGTGGATTCAGCTACCCGCAGTTCGTCATCTCCCGCTTGTGGCGCGACGGCAACGTGAGCATACCCACCTCGGAGAAGGTGCTGCGCGAGGGCGACCGCCTGTTGGTGGTGACCCAGGAGAAGGATGTGCCGGCTCTGACGGTGCTCTTCGGCGAACAGGAGCATACCGACTGGAACAAGGAGGACATTGACTGGAATGCCATTGACAGCCAGCTGGTGTCGCAACGCATCGTGGTAACCCGAAGTGAGCTCAACGGCAAGAAGCTGGGTTCGCTTCACCTGCGCAACCACTATGGCGTGAACATCAGCCGCATCTACCGCAACGGTGTGCAGCTGCTGGCTACGGCCAGTTTGACCCTGCAACTGGGCGACCGCCTGACCGTGGTGGGTGAAGCGGCAGCCATACAGAATGTGGAGAAGGTGCTGGGCAATGCCATCAAGAGCCTGAAGGAGCCCAACCTGATTGCCGTGTTTGTGGGCATCGTGCTCGGACTGGCGCTGGGAGCTATCCCCATCTCCATCCCGGGCATGAGCGTGCCTGTGAAGCTGGGCCTGGCGGGTGGCCCCATCATTGTGGGAATCCTGATAGGCACCTTCGGCCCCAGGCTCCACATGATTACCTACACTACCCGCAGCGCCAATCTGATGCTCCGTGCACTGGGACTCTCGCTCTACCTGGCCTGTCTCGGACTGGATGCAGGGGCGCATTTCTTCGACACGGTGTTCCGCCCCGAAGGGTTGCTCTGGATAGCTACCGGCTTTGTGCTGACCGTGGTGCCTGTGCTGCTGGTAGGCCTGCTGGCCTTCAAGTGGGGCAAGGTGGATTTTGGATCGGTTGCGGGTATGCTCTGCGGCAGTATGGCCAACCCCATGGCCCTGAACTATGCCAACGACACGCTGCCCGGTGACAACCCCGCCGTGGCCTATGCCACGGTCTATCCCCTCTGCATGTTTACGCGCGTCATCATTGCACAGCTGCTCTTGATGTTTCTGATGTGTTGAACCAAGGAGATAAAGGGACAGCCTGTCCACGATGAGATGGTATTGTTGAATGTTGCATTTAAAATATAGCCTTTTAAATTTTAAATTTTAAATTGAATAAAGATTATGGGAACGATTACTTCTGAACATATTGTAGAGGACCTGCGCTACCTGCAACTGCTCTCGCGCAGCTTTCCCTCCATTGTCGATGCCAGTACCGAAATCATCAACCTGGAGGCCATTCTCAACCTGCCCAAGGGCACGGAGCACTTCCTGACCGACATACATGGCGAGTATGAGGCTTTTCAGCACGTGCTGAAGAATGCTTCGGGAGCGGTGAAACGCAAGGTGAACGAAATTTTTGGCAATACCCTGCGCGAAAGTGAGAAGAAGGAAATCTGTACCCTCATCTACTACCCCGAAGAGAAACTGCAGCTCGTCAAGGAGAAGGAGAGCGACCTGGACGACTGGTACCTCATCACCCTGAACCAGTTGGTGAAGGTGTGTCAGAACGTCTCGTCGAAATATACCCGCTCAAAGGTGCGCAAGGCGCTGCCCGAGGGCTTCTCGTACATCATCCAGGAGCTGCTTCATGAGTCGAGCATCGACCCCAACAAGCATGCCTACATCAACGTGATTATCAGTACCATCATCTCCACCCGACGAGCCGACGACTTCATCATCGCCATGTGCAACCTCATCCAGCGGCTCACCATCGATTCGCTCCATATCGTGGGCGACATCTACGACCGCGGACCGGGTGCACACATCATCATGGATACCCTCTGCGACTATCATAACTTTGATATCCAGTGGGGTAACCACGACCTGCTCTGGATGGGTGCGGCCGCCGGAAATGATGCCTGCATGGCCAACGTCATCCGCATGTCCATGCGCTATGCCAACCTCGCCACGCTGGAGGATGGCTACGGCATCAACCTCTTGCCGCTGGCTACCTTCGCTATGGAGACCTACGCCGATGACCCCTGCGAGGTGTTTGCCCCCAAGGTGGCCATCAACGAGATTGAGCACAATGAGAAGACCCTCCGCCTCATCGCCCAGATGCACAAGGCCATCACGGTGATTCAGCTCAAGCTGGAGGCCGAGATTATCTCCCGTAGGCCCGAATTCAAGATGGAGGGGCGCAAACTGCTCCATCTGATTGACTTCAAGCGGGGTGTGTTCTGCTACAACGGCAAGGAGTATCCCCTGCGCGACGCTTTCTTGCCCACGGTAGATCCTGCTGACCCCTATCGCCTGAGCGACGAAGAGCGTGAGTTGGTGGACAAGTTGCACCACTCCTTCAAGAACAGCGAGAAAATGAAGAAGCACATGCGCTGTCTCTTCACCTTTGGCGGCATGTACACCGTGTGCAACAGCAACCTGCTCTATCACGCCTCGGTGCCCCTGAATGCCGATGGCAGCTTCAAGCAGGTGGAGATTGAGGGCAAACGTTATGCTGGCAAGGCACTGCTCAAGAAGACCGACCAACTGGTGCGCTCGGCCTACTTCGACGACGATACGGCCGAGGGTAAAGCCTTCGCCCTCGACTACATGTGGTACATGTGGTGTGGCCCCGATGCCCCCTCGTTTGACAAGGATAAGATGGCTACCTTTGAGCGCTACTTCGTGGGCGATAAGGAGCTCTCCAAGGAGACCAAGGGACACTACTACACCCTGCGCAACCAGGCTGAGGTGTGCGACCAGATTCTGCGTGAGTTTGGCGTGGAGCCCGGACCTCATGCCCACATCATCAACGGCCACGTGCCGGTAAAGACCATCAAGGGCGAGAAGCCTATCAAGGCGGGCGGCAAACTGCTCGTGATTGATGGTGGATTCTCACGTGCCTATCAGCCCGAGACCGGCATTGCCGGCTACACGCTGGTCTATCACTCACACGGTCTGCAGCTCGTGCAGCACGAACCCTTCCAAAGCCGTCAGAAGGCTATCGAAGAGGGACAGGACATCAAATCCACCATCTTCCTTGTGGAGTTCAACCAGCAGCGTATGATGGTGAAGGATACCGACAAGGGGGTGGACCTCGTCGCCCAGATTCAAGACCTGAAGAAACTCCTTGTGGCCTATCGCATGGGTCTCATCAAGGAGAAGAATAGCTATTGATCATCCATTTAAATCTTAGAAGATAAAAAAGAAGCCCCTTGCATCAGCTCCTTCAATGGGAGAGCGCGATGCGAGGGGCTTTTTGTTGTATTCAGTTATTTCCTTTTTTTCGAGCAATCTTGATTCTTCCAAGAAGCTGAAACGCACACCTGGATAGGGTGTGGTTCAGTTCAGGTAAGAAGCAAGTTCACGGGCTGTGACGTTCTTGGCTACGATGACGCCTCGGTCGTCCAGCAGATAGTTGGCAAATCCGCGATGCAAGCGGTAGCGCTTGTAGAGCTCGGATTCGGCGCCACGGGTCTCGGCAAAGCAGAGAGGAGCCGTGATGCGGTCCATGCGAACGGTTTCGCGAGCCACCGACGCATATTCGTCGAACGAAACGGAAACCATTTCAACCTTGTGCAGGGAGTCATGTTGCAGCACATTGCTCAGCGTGGTGTTGAGCATCCGGGAGTGTGCATCATAACCGGCCCAGAAGCTGAGCAGTACGTATCCGCCCTTACGGGGCGCTACGGGTTGGTCGCTCAGCATCAGCGAGGCGGCATCGGGCAGGTAACTCGGGGCCACATCGCCTACGTTCAAACCTCCGGTAGGTTTGTCTTTTTCTACAAATGATGTCAAGGAACTGATTAGTAATACAACAAAAATCAATTTAGCATATTTCATGCACCAACGATTTTGGTTAATACTATCCGAGGCCTGTAGCGCCCACTGGGCTGAACAGGGATTTCTTCCCCGGCAATAACTATGGGCCGAACTGGGGCTTCCGTCACAGAAGGCTACACTTTGATTCAGCTACGAGCTGTTTTCAGCTACAAGCTACAAGCTACGAGCTACTAACTACGAGCTACGAGTTCGGAGCTATGGGTTGAAAATCAAAGCATTCGGCTTAGAAATCGGCTGCAAAGGTAAGGCTTTCTCATAATACAATCCAAATAAACAAGCAAAAAAGTGATTTTTTAACGTTGATTTTTTATGTTATTTAGCATAAAAATGCGATTTTAATGTTAACTTTGCACCGCAAATTAGATAGAACAACAGAGAAATGAAGTTTGATGAACTGGATTTGAACGATGATGTGCTGGATGCACTCGATGCCATGCGCTTTGAGGAGTGTACGCCGGTGCAGGAGAAAGCGATACCCGTCATCCTCGAAGGACGGGACTTAATAGCTGTGGCTCAGACGGGTACGGGCAAAACAGCGGCTTATCTGCTACCCGTAATCGACCGCCTCTCGGAGGGCGGATACCCCGAAGATGCCATCAACTGCATCGTCATGGCACCCACACGCGAGCTGGCGCAGCAGATTGACCAGCAGATGGAGGGCTTTGCCTACTTCATGCCGGTAAGCAGCGTGGCTGTCTATGGCGGAAACGACGGCGTACTCTTTGAACAGCAGAAACGCGGACTGACGCTGGGAGCTGACGTGGTGATTGCCACACCGGGCCGACTGTTGGCCCACCTGAAGATGGGCTACGTGGACCTGTCGCGTGTGTCGTTCTTCATTCTCGATGAGGCCGACCGTATGCTCGATATGGGCTTCTACGACGACATCATGCAGATTGCCAAACTGCTGCCTGAGAGCTGCCAGACCATCATGTTCTCAGCTACCATGCCCGACAAGATTCAGCAACTGGCACACCATATCTTGACCAACCCCGTGGAGGTGAAGCTGGCCGTGTCGCGTCCGGCTGACAAGATTGTGCAGGGAGCCTACATCTGCCACGAACCGCAGAAGCTGGGCATCATCCGTTCGCTCTTCAAAGCCAAGAAGTTGGAGCGCGTCATTATCTTCGCTTCGTCGAAACTCAAGGTGAAGGAGGTGGCCCGGTCGCTCAAGCAGATGCACCTCAACGTGGGCGAGATGCATAGCGACCTCGACCAGGCCCAACGCGACGAGGTGATGTATAGCTTCAAGGCGGGTCATATCGCCATCTTGGTAGCGACCGACATCGTGGCCCGAGGCATCGATATCGACGACATCACCATGGTCATCAACTACGATGTACCCCACGACAGTGAGGACTATGTGCACCGCATTGGCCGCACGGCACGTGCTGGAAGCGACGGCGAGGCAATCACCTTTGTAAGCGACAAGGAGCAGCGCCGTTTTGCCCAAATTGAGAAGTTCCTTGGCAAGTCGGTCAACAAGCTGCCGCTGCCCGCAGAGCTGGGCGAATCGCCCGAATACAAGGGAGAGAAGAGTGAAGAGGAGCGGGGAGGACGTGGTCGTGGACGCGACCGTGGCCGAGGTAAAAAGGAGGGAAAGCGCCGCAAAGGCTCTGTGAAAGCTACGAAAAAAGAGGCTCCTATCCAAGAGAAAGAGCACAAACCGGTGGGCGAGGCGGTTAACAGCTCGCAAACACCTGCCGAGGAGGCCGTATCCACTTCATCCCCTGGTGAAGCCGAGAAGCAGAAGGGAGAGAAGAAGCGTCGCCGCAATCACCGCGGAGGTCGCAACCGACGTCGTGGACGTGCTAAGGAAGATAATGGTAACAGCAGCAAGGACAACACGCCTCAACCTGAAAAGGGGGAGTGAGGAGAACACCTTGTAGAGGCGGAATATTTTCCGCCACACATACCGCATGAATCTAATAAACCTAAAGAAATATGACGAAAAAAATTTTATTGTTGGGCTCGGGTGAACTGGGCAAGGAGTTTGTGATTGCCGCCAAGCGGCTGGGACAGTATGTCGTGGCGTGCGATTCGTATGCCGGTGCACCCGCCATGCAGGTGGCCGATGAGTGTGAAGTGTTCAGCATGCTCGACGGCGATGCCCTGGAGGCTGCCGTACGTCGGCACAAGCCCGACCTCATCGTGCCTGAGATTGAGGCCATCCGTACGGAGCGGCTCTACGACTTTGAGCGCGAAGGTATTCAAGTGGTGCCCAGTGCCAAGGCCGTGAACTATACCATGAACCGCAAGGCCATCCGTGACCTGGCTGCTAAGGAGCTGGGATTGCAGACGGCTCGCTACTTCTACGCCAAGACCTTTGATGAGCTGAAGCAGGCTGCCGAACAGATTGGATTCCCCTGCGTGGTGAAGCCGCTGATGTCGTCGAGCGGCAAGGGTCAGTCGGTGGTGAAGAGTGCCGACGACCTGCAGCATGCCTGGGAGTATGGTTGCAGCGGAAGCCGTGGTGATATCAAGGAGCTGATTATCGAGGAATTTATCCACTTCGATAGCGAGATTACGCTGCTCACCGTGACGCAGAAGAATGGACCTACACTCTTCTGTCCGCCCATTGGACACGTGCAGAAGGGGGGTGACTATCGTGAGAGCTTCCAGCCAGCACCCATTGATCCGGAACAGCTGCGTCAAGCCCAGGAGATGGCTGAGAAGGTGACGCGAGCATTGACTGGTGCCGGTATCTGGGGTGTGGAGTTCTTCCTCAGCCATGAGCACGGTGTTTATTTCAGCGAACTCTCTCCGCGTCCGCACGACACGGGTATGGTCACCTTGGCCGGTACGCAGCACCTCAACGAGTTTGAGCTCCACTGCCACGCTGTGCTCGGTCTGCCCATCCCGCCCATTACGCTGCAGCGCCTGGGAGCCAGTGCGGTGATTCTGTCGCCCATCTCCAGTCAGGAGCAGCCTCGTTACAGCGGCATGGAGGAGGTGACAGGCATTCCCGATACCTACCTGCGCATCTTCGGCAAGCCCACTACGCGTGTCAACCGCCGTATGGGTGTTGTGGCTTGCTACGCTCCCACTGACGGCAACCTCGATGCCCTGCGCGACAAGTGCAAGGCCCTGGCCGATAAGGTGAAGGTCTATTAAGAATCGGCCTTCGAACGGAGTAAGAACCCTGTTCGAACGCATTATGAAAAGCCCCCGAAGCAAGTTCCATTCACTCGCTTCGGGGGCTTTCTCTTTACAATATCTAGCTCGGTTCTGAAGAGTTAGCTCATCAGCCGTGAAGAGTTAGCTCATCAGCACTGGGCAGTTAACTCGTCAGCACTGGGCAGTTAACTCGTAAGCCGTGAGGATTATTTCAACAGCTCGGCAATCTTCTGCTGCAGCTCTTCGCCGTGCAGGCCGCGGGCTACGATGGTGCCTTCAGCATCTACCAGCAGGGTGTGGGGGATGCTGCTCACGGCATAGAGCTTAGCGCCCTCGCAATCCCAGTACTTCAGGTCTGACATTTGCGGCCAGGTGATATTCAAGTCAGCAATGCCCTTCTTCCATGCCTCCAGGTCGCGGTCGAGCGATACACCTACGATTTCGAAGTTCTTGTCCTTGTACTGTTTGTAGGCCTCCACCAAGTTGGGCATCTCGCGACGACAGGGACCGCACCAGCTGGCCCAGAAGTCGATCAGCACCACCTTGCCTTTGCCAACGTAGTCGCTCAGCTTCACCTCCTGGCCTTCGGGGGTCTGCATGGTGAAGTCGGTGAACTTCTGACCTACGGCTGTGATTCTCATCTTCTCCACCATCTCTTGGATGCGTACCACGCGCTCGTCGCTTTGGTATTCAGCGGGAATCTGTGGAACGAGGGCTTCCAGCTCGGTCAGGTCGAGGCTGTAGTACAAGTTCTTCAGCATCTCCACGCCAATCAGGTTGGTGATGTTTTCGTTCATCACCACCTTCATCAGTGAATCGACACGGTCGGAAACGTTGATGAACTTATCGCGTAATGCACTCTTCTGCTCATCGGTCAGCGTGGTATCGTTGAATTGTTGAACCAGCTGTTTGCGTTCATTTTCCAGGACTTGGAACTGGTCGCGGTAGGGTTGGTAGCGGTCGTTCAGCGGCGAACCTGTTACCTTGTCGTTCTCCTTGTTTAGGGCTACGTTGATTTGGCCATTCTCCAGATAGAAGCTGAGCGACAAGCCTTTTCCCTCTTTCCCGGGGTAAAGCAGCTGGATACTGCGGGCCGTATCTTGCTGACCCTTGAAGGTAAACTGGCCATTGGCAATCACGGCTGAATCGATATTGACCATCTGGCGACCTTCGCGTACACGCAGATAGACGGTATCGCCATCCTGGGCACCCTCAACGGTACCACTTACGGTGTAGCCCTTGGGGGCACCACCACAGGCAGCCAGCAATGCTGCAGCTGCCAACACAAAAAATGATTTCTTCATTTTCATTGTTTTTTTGATAGAATTACTAATTGGTCTTTATTTTAAATGCTATTTGACGATTTTGACGCTGCAAAGATAGTTCAACTTTTATTCTCGGACAATAAAACAGCTGTTAATCACTATAAAAAAGCAAGAGAAAGCTCTCTTGCTCTCTCTTGCCCTACACAAAAACTAAACTAGACTTAACTAAACTATTCTGTTAATTAGAAAGCTTTAGTGTTTCACAACTCCTCTGCTTTCCGAGTGCAAAGTTATGCACTTATTTTACAACAGCAAACTTTTTTGCCAATTATTTCGCACTAAAGGACATTTTTTTCTGAATTGGCGTGAACAAAATCGTTTGGTGGCATTTGGCCCCTCAGCTTCGACTGTCGAGGAAATCCTGGAAAGCCTGTTTGTAGCTGTCGCTCACGGGAATATAGGTTTTTCCAAACACGATGCGGCCACGGTCGATGACGCGGATTTTGTCCTTCTGCACGATGTAGGAGCGGTGTACCCGCATAAAGCGCGAGGCGGGGAGCTGCTCCTCCATGGACTTCATGCTCATCAGCGAGAGGATAGGCTTTGCGGCACCCTCTTCGTAAATTTTGATGTAGTCCTTCAATCCCTCGATGTAGAGGATGTTGCGCAGCTCAATCTGTACCAGCTTGTAATCGCTCTTGACGAAGATGCTCTCGCGCTCGTCGAACTGCCGGTGCATCAGTTCAAACCACTGCAGCGCTTTGCGGGCCGCTTCGAGGAAACTGGTGTAGGAGATGGGCTTGAGCAGGTAGTCGAGGGCATTCACGCGGTAGCCGTCGAGGGCATACTGCTCGAAGGCGGTGGTGAAGACAATACGCGTGGTCGGAGGCAGCATGCGCGAGAACTCCATGCCGCTGAGTTCAGGCATCTGGATGTCGAGGAAGAGCAGGTCAACGGGGTGCTTGGTCAGTTGGCTCATGGCCTCCACCGCACTGGCATAGCTCCCTTCGAGCTTTAGGAAATCGGTTTTCTTTACGTAGCTCTCAATCAGTCCGAGGGCCAACGGTTCATCATCGATGATGGCACATTTCAATTTCATATTCTTTGTGACTGTTAAAATCATGTTCAGCCAGATGGCCATTACACCTCAATGGTGAGGCGCGAGCGATAGCTCTTACCATCCGCACTTACCCCCTGCTGCCACAGGTAGTGGCCGGCGTAGCTCAGCTCCAGGCGTCGGCGCACCTGTTCCAGTCCGATGCCACTGCCGCTCTTGTCGGCACTGCTTTTGGGGAAGTTGCTATTGACAATCTCGCACTCTACGCGTCCCTCGGCCAGCCAGAAGTGGATATGGATGTAGCTGGGTTGATTGGGGGAGATGCCATGCTTGAAGGCATTCTCGATGAGCGAGATGAAGAGTAGCGGGGCGATGGGTAGGGCACAGGTGTCAGGTATCTCGATATCGGTCTTCAACTCCACGTGAGCGCCAAGGCGGATGCGCATCAGCTCGATGTAGTTACGGATAAAGTCCATCTCCTTGTGCAGAGGTACGGTAGGTTGCTGGTTATCGTAGAGCACGTGGCGCAGCAGTTTGCCCAAATCCTCTACGGCCTGTTGTGCCTTCTCGATGTTGAAGGCGATGAGGGCGTAGATGTTGTTGAGCGTGTTGAGTAGGAAGTGGGGATTGAGCTGGTTGCGCAGGTTGGTGAGCTCAGCTTCGGTACGAATCTTCTCTGCTTCGCGGCGGGCATCATCCATTTCGCGCCAGCGTCTGCTCAGGCAGATGGCAACGCTGAGTCCGGCAGTCAGAATCATGGAGAAGATGTCGCGCAGCAAGAAGATCCACTCTGGCGGTCGTTGCTTGGGGCCATGCCCTCCCTGACCGACGTGATGCAGGTGCTCGGCATTCACCAGGAGTTGCCAGCTGTGGGCTCCCCAGGCTGTGATGCCGATGAGCAGTACGTTCCAGAGCAGGAATTGCTTCACTTTGCCCCCAAAGAGCAGCCGGGGGATGAGTATAAAGTAGTTGATATAGAATACAATGAAGAAGCTCATTGGCACGATGCTGCCATGGTGCAGGTATTCCCACAGCGAGATGTCAGACCCACTGCGGCTCATCATGAGGAAGGGGAATCCAAAGGCGATTCCCCATCCTACGATGTGTATAAGTGTTTCAATCCATTGTCTGTTTCGCATAGTCTTCTGTTCTGTTTCGGGCGATAAAGGTAGTGTTTTTTTCTTTTCGGGCCAAATCCGGTGTGGATTATTCGTAGCGGATGGCTTCGATGGGGTCTAGGCTGGCGGCCTTCTTGGCGGGATACCAGCCGAAGAAGATACCCGTGATGGTGCAGACCAGGAAGGAGAGCAGCACGCTCCAGGGCTGGATGTAGATGGGCCAGTGGGCCACGCTCTTGACTAGCCAGCTGGCTCCGCAGCCTATCACCACGCCGATAAGGCCTCCGGTGATGCTGATCAGGATGGCCTCAATCAGAAACTGGCTCAGGATATCGATACCGCGGGCTCCTACACTCATGCGGAGGCCAATCTCGCGGGTACGCTCCGTGACGCTCACGTACATGATGTTCATGATGCCGATGCCTCCCACCACGAGCGAGATGCCGGCGATGCAGGCCAGCAGTGTGGTCATCAGGTCGGTGGTGCTGTTGAGCATCGTGCTCAGCTCCTGCTGTGAGCGGATGGTGAAGTCGTCGTCGTCACTCTCACGCAGCTTGTGGTTGCGGCGCAGCAGGGTGGTGATCTCGTCGGTGGCCAGGTCAGTCATCTCTTCGCTTAGGGCCGAGCAGAAGAGGCCACTCAGGTAGGTCTGTGCCAGCAGGCGCTTCATTACGGTGGTGTAGGGGGCTAGCACCACATCGTCCTGGTCCATGCCCATGCTGTTGTAGCCTTTGCTCTTCAGCACGCCGATGACGCGGAAAGGCACCTGATTGAAGCGCACCACTTTGCCGATGGGGTCGCTGTCGGGGAAGAGGTTATCGACAATGGTCTTGCCGATGATGCACACCTTGGCCGAGGTCTGGATATCGGTTTCAGTGAAGAGGTCGCCGCTCTCTACGGTAAGCTGGCGTATCTGCAGGTAGTCGTTGTTGATGCCGGTCACGCTGGAGGGGTAGTTGTTGTTGCCGGCGATGAGCTGACCACTGCTCGATACGTTGGGGCTGACGGCGGCCAGGTAGCGTGTTTCGTTGCAGAGTGCTTCGTAGTCGGCTATCTTCAGCGTCTGCATGGCGCTGGGGTCTTGGCGTACGCCGCCCCGCATGTCGGCACCGGGGTGAATCATGATCATGTTGGAGCCCATTTCGGAGATTTGGGCCTGGATGCTCTTCTTCGAGCCTTGCCCGATGGCGAGCATGGCGATGACCGAGGCCACACCGATGATGATGCCCAGCATGGTGAGGAAAGCGCGCAACTTGTTGTTGCTCAGTGCGCGCAGGGCTATCTTGAATAAGTTGGTTCCGTTCATTGTAGGTGATGATGAGTAGTGATTAGTGGTGATGATAATCGGGTTAATCATCGGTCTGTACGGGCAGTTCGGCCAGGGCTTTGGCGGCGTCGAGGATATTAGGGTTCTCCTCGTCGCTGCGTATCCTTCCGTCGCGCAATACGATGTTGCGGCTGCTGTACTGGGCTATCTCGGGGTTGTGGGTCACGAAGATGATGGTGCGCCCCTCGGCATGGAGCTTCTGGAAGAGAACGAGAATCTCGAACGAGGTGCGGGTGTCGAGGTTACCTGTGGCTTCGTCGGCCAGGATGACAGCGGGGTTGTTGACCAGGGCGCGGGCGATGGCTACGCGCTGCATCTGTCCGCCCGACATCTGGTTGGACTTATGCTCCAGTCGGTCGGCCAGTCCTACGGCGGTCAGGGCCTCGATGGCACGGCGTCGGCGCTCGGCTGCACTCACACTGGCGTTGTACATCAGCGGCAACTCTACGTTCTCCACAGCCGTGGTCTTGGGCAGCAGGTTGTAGTTCTGGAATACGAAACCAATTTTCCGGTTGCGGAGCACGGCACGTTGCGACTTGCTCATCGTGCGCACCGAGATACCGTCGAGCAGGTATTCGCCGCTGGTGGGGGTGTCGAGGCAACCCAGGATGTTGAGCAGTGTAGATTTGCCCGAGCCCGAGGTGCCCATGATGGTGACAAACTCCCCTTCGCGGATGCTGAACGACACCCCACGCAAGGCGTGCACCGTCTCATCGCCCACGATGAAGTTGCGCTTGATATGTTGTAGTTCGATGACGTTTGACATCTTTTTTTAGTGATTAGTGATTAGTGTTTAGTGATTAGGGTGACTTATCACTTTTTCTTGCTTCCCGGAGGGCCAGGCATGAAGGGACTGCGTTCGCCACCTGCTGCGGCTTCGGGTGCATCGGACATGTTGCTTCCTTTGGTGCCCAGGGTGGCCTCGGTAATGATTTCGGTACCTTCAGCGAGGCCACTCAGAATCTCGGTCAGATTTCCTCCACTGATGCCAGTCTCTACAGCATGGGCGGTGAAGGTGTTGCCCTGGCGGGTCCACACTTTGTGTTCAGCCTGAATATCATTGACCACGGCTTGGTCGCCTACCAGCAGTGCATCAGGGGTGAAGCGCAGGGAACGAGTCGGCACGGTCAGTACCCCTTGACGGTCGAGGGTGTAGATGGTGACGTTGGCCGTCAAGCGGGGTTTGAGTTTGAGTGAAGGGTTGGGGGCAGAGATGATGACCTCATAGGTCACTACCGTCGAGCTGCTGCTGGTTGAACTGCTCGAGCTGGAGGATTCACCCAGGCGCACCTGGATGACGGTGCCCTCAAACACGTCGTTGGGATAGGCATCGACTGTAAAGGTGGCACGCTGACCCTCCTCTACGCCGCCTATGTCAGCCTCGTCCACATCGGCCACGACCTGCATCTGCGTCAGGTCGGCAGCGATGGTGAAGAGGGTAGGGGTCTCGAAGCCCGAAGCCACGGTCTGTCCCTCTTCTACGGCACGGTTGATGACTACGCCGTCGATAGGTGAGGTGATGGTGGCATACGACAAGTTGCGTTCTGCCTTGGCCAGCGCTGCTTTGCTGCTGTCGAAGGCACTCTTGGCCTTGTAGTAGTTATAGACTGATTGTTCGTAGTCGGTCTCTGCAATCAGCTGTTTGGCATGGAGCTTTTCGTTGCGCTCGTAGAGTTTCTTCTGGTATTCGTATTCCGCCTTAGCACCGTCGTACGAGGCTCGCTGCGAAGCCAGTTCGCTCTGCAGGGTCACGCGGTCCATCTCGGCGATGAGCTGCCCTTTGGTTACCACGCTGTTGTAATCTACATAGATGCGGTCGATGATGGCGCTTACCTGGGTACCCACCTCCACTTCGGTCACCGGTTCGATGGTACCTGTGGCGGTAATCGATTCGGAGATGTTCTTCCGTTCCACCTTGGCCGTGGCAAATGTCACTCTCTGTTTCTTCTCGCCGCCCGCCCAGAGCAGGTAGCCTATCGCGATGATTGCAACGACCACGACAGCAAGGAGTGTTGCTTTTTTCTTGTTCATGTTGTTCGATTTTATTATGAGTTCATTGGATACCTAATTTATATCTTCATGGCTTCACCCTGGTAGAAACGCAGCAGTTGGGTGCTGAGCAGGGCCATGTATTTGGCTTGCAGGGTCTCTTGCTGGGCATTGAGCAGGTTGCTCTTCTCGGTGAGCAGCTCCACGGTGTTCTTCATGCCCAGGTTGAACTGCTCCTGCACCAGTTCGTAGCTCACCTGGGTGCTCTGTTGCTTCTCCAGTGCAGCTGCATAGCGCTGCTGGGCACTGTTGGCATCGAGCCAGAGGCCTTCAATAGTTTTGTAAAGCGTTTTTTGTGCATCGAGCAGGTCGAGTTGACTGCTCTGCTTCTGTATCTTAGCCTTTTGGATGGCGCTTTTTGTCTGTCGCTGGTTGAAGATGGGGATGCTGAGTGAGATGCCGAAGGAGTTGTTCCAGTTCTGCTTGAGTTGTTCGCTGAAGCTGAAGTCGCTGCCATTGGCATGGCTGGTTCCGATACCTGCTGAGAGGCTCAATGTGGGCAGGTAACCGGCGCGGGCAATCTTGATGTCGAGGTCAGCTGTCTCGATGCTCAGCTTGCTGGCTTCAATCTCCGGGCGGAGCACCAGGGCCTGCTGATAGACATCGGCCTTCAGTGGCCATGGAGAGAGAATCTGCTCATTCTCGGGGATGGGGAGCAGGAGTTGCATCTCCTCCTCACCGTCGAGCTCGAGGAGTTGTTTAAGTTGCAGTTTGTAGTCAGCCAAGGTGGCTTGTGCTGTCACAACGTTATAGCGGTCGTTGCTCACTTGCGCTTGCAGCTGAGCCAGGTCGCTTTTGGCGATACTTCCCGCTTCGAAGAGTTGTGCACCGCGATTATATTCTGCCATGCTCACCTCCAGGGTCTGTTCGTTCACCTTCAGCGCTTCGGCAGCATAGAGAATCTGGATGTAGATTTGTGCAATCTGTTCCTGGATGGAGTTCTCGCTTTCGGCCACGTTGAGGCTGGCGATGCGGCTGTTCAGCTCATTCTGCTTCAGTGTATTGACTCGTGAGTTGCCATTGTAGAGCGTCCAGTTGAGGTCGATGCCATAGCTGCCATTGTAAGATGTTTTGCTCTGGCTGGTCTTGATTTGGTCGCCGCTGATCAGGGTAGAACTCTCACTCCAGGGGCGGTTGACTCCGCGTTGCCCGATGCTCCCCTGTATGGAGGGGAGGAAGGCGGCCCTTGCCGTCTTCACATCAATGGCACTGCTCTCGGCCTGCAGTCGCCCCTTGCGTACGCTGATGTTGTTCTTCAGCGCATGGTCGATGCAGCTTTGCAGGTCCCAGGTGGCAGGGAGCGAGTCGCTTTGGGCATAGAGGCCACATCCACAGAGTGCGCCCATAGCCAGCAGGGTCCATCGTTTTACGTTGTTTGTCGTCATATCGTTTCTGTTTAGGGGTTATATCTACTTTTTCTGACGACAAAAGTACGGTTTTTTCCCTATGGCTACCAACCGATATCGACAAACACCCCGAATCCTTCGCCCAACAGCCGTGATTTATCGAACAGCACTGAACTTCTTTGCGACCTGAATACCATCACGAATGCTGTAAGGATTCCTACAAGTAGCAAACAAATGTAATATACTCACCACAGCACAGTACTGTACTCACCAAGGCTTCGTAATATACTAAGCATCCGGCTATATTGCGAACGCCATACGAACCCCGTCCGGATGCACAACGAAACACATCACGACTTGCGTCATGATGTTCACGGCTCTTGCAATCCCTTTCCGATGTTTGATTTACTCCCGCTCCAGCCGCTTGGCTTCTTCCCAAAGGGCATCCATTTCGGCCAGGGTCATCTCCTTGAGCGATCGACCTTGGCGGATGGAGTGCTGCTCTACGTAGTTGAAGCGGCGGATGAATTTCTGGTTGGTGTGCTCCAGGGCGTTGTCGGGGTTGATTTTGTAGAGGCGGGCGGCGTTGATAAGGCTGAAGAGCACGTCGCCAAACTCCTGCTCGGCCTTCTCCTTGTCCATCTGCTCCACTTCGGCTTGGAACTCGCGAATCTCTTCCTTCACCTTCTCCCACACCTGGCTGCGCTCTTCCCAGTCGAAGCCCACGTTGCGGGCCTTGTCCTGTATGCGGTAGGCCTTGATGAGCGAGGGGAGGGCAGCGGGTACGCCGCTGAGTACGGTCTTGTTACCTCCTTTCTCCTTGAGCTTCAGTTGCTCCCAGTTTTCCACCACCTGTGCGGCTGTTTCGGCCTGGGCTTCGCCGAAGACGTGTGGGTGGCGGAAGATGAGCTTCTCACAGAGGCGGTCGCAGACATCCTTGATGTCGAAATCGCCCGTTTCGCTGCCAATTTTGGCATAGAAAGCCACGTGGAGCAGCACGTCGCCCAGCTCCTTGCAGATGTCGCTCTTGTCGCCCCGCAGCAGGGCGTCGCATAGTTCGTAAGTCTCTTCAATCGTGTTGGGGCGCAGGCTCTCGTTGGTCTGCTTGCGGTCCCACGGACACTTCACTCTCAGTTCATCGAGGATATCGAGGAATCGCCCGAAGGCTTCCAGTTTTTCTTCTCTTGTATGCATCATTTTACCTTATATTTATATCATTCGCCGTCTGAAGTCATATTGCGATATGTCGTATCGTGGGGGCAAATGTAGTGAAAAAGGGCGTATGGTGGTGTGCCGATTGGGGAAAAACTGCGCCTTAAACCTGCAAAAAGGGCGGAAACATGTCATATTGTCAGTCGGCTGTCAGTCTGCAACTCCCTTTTCAGTGTTTGGCACGCTTTTCGTTAATTCCTTTCTGCCTGCTCGAAGGGGCATGGCAAACAAAGAAAATGTATAACTTAAAATAAAAAAGAACGATTATGAACATTAGACCATTGGCAGACAGAGTGGTGATTCTCCCTGCTCCTGCAGAAGAAAAGACCGTCGGTGGCATCATTATCCCCGATACTGCGAAAGAGAAACCCTTGAAAGGTGAAGTGAAGGCCGTAGGTAACGGTACCAAGGACGAAGAGATGATCCTGAAAGAGGGCGACCAGGTGCTGTATGGCAAGTATGCCGGGACAGAAATCGAACTGGACGGCACGAAGTACCTCATCATGCGTCAGAGCGATGTGCTCGCCATTCTGGGATAAGGCATACCGTGTTGACAGGGATAAGTGATTAGTGTTTAGTGATAAGTGATTAAACTTTAAATTAAAATTCATACGAATTATGGCAAAAGAGATTCTTTTTAATATAGATGCCCGCGACCAACTGAAGAAGGGTATCGACACATTGGCTAACGCCGTGAAGGTTACGCTGGGTCCTAAGGGCCGCAACGTCATTATCGAGAAGAAGTTTGGTGCTCCCCACATCACGAAGGATGGTGTGACGGTGGCCAAGGAGGTGGAACTGGCAGATGCTTACCAGAACACGGGCGCTCAGCTCGTTAAGGAGGTGGCCAGCAAGACAGGTAACGATGCAGGCGACGGTACGACCACAGCTACCGTTCTGGCTCAGGCTATTGTAGCCGAAGGCTTGAAGAACGTTACCGCAGGTGCAAGCCCCATGGACATCAAGCGCGGTATGGACAAGGCCGTTGCCAAGGTGGTTGAGAGCATCAAGGCACAGGCCGAAGTGGTTGGCGACAACTACGACAAGATTGAGCAGGTAGGTACCGTATCGGCCAACAACGACCCCGTAATCGGTAAGCTGATTGCCGACGCCATGCGCAAGGTATCCAAGGATGGCGTCATCACCATCGAAGAGGCCAAGGGTACCGACACCACGATTGGCGTGGTAGAAGGTATGCAGTTCGACCGCGGTTACCTCTCACCCTACTTCGTAACCAACGCTGAGAAGATGGAGTGCGAGATGGAGAAGCCTTACATCCTCATCTACGACAAGAAGATTTCGAACCTGAAGGACTTCCTCCCCATCCTCGAACCCGCCGTACAGACCGGTCGTCCGCTCTTGGTCATTGCTGAGGATGTAGATAGCGAGGCTCTGACTACGCTGGTAGTCAACCGTCTGCGCAGCCAGCTGAAGATTTGTGCTGTCAAGGCTCCAGGCTTCGGCGACCGTCGCAAGGAGATGCTCGAAGACATCGCCATCCTGACCGGCGGTGTAGTAATCAGCGAAGAGAAGGGCTTGAAGCTCGAACAGGCTACCATCGAGATGCTGGGTAGCGCCGAGAAGGTGACCATCACGAAGGACAACACCACCATCGTCAACGGTGCCGGCGATACGCAGAACATCAAGGAGCGTTGCGAACAAATCAAGGCTCAGATTGCTACCACCAAGAGTGACTACGACAAGGAGAAGCTGCAGGAGCGTCTCGGCAAGCTGTCGGGCGGTGTAGCCGTGCTCTACGTAGGTGCTGCCAGCGAGGTAGAGATGAAGGAGAAGAAGGACCGCGTAGATGATGCCCTGCGTGCTACGCGTGCAGCTATCGAAGAGGGTATCGTACCTGGAGGTGGCGTGGCTTACATCCGTGCCATCGAAGCCTTGGAGGGTCTGAAGGGTGACAACGCCGACGAGACCACCGGTATCCAGATTATCAAGCGTGCCATCGAAGAGCCGCTGCGCCAGATTTGCGCCAATGCCGGTGTAGAGGGTGCTGTAGTGGTACAGAAGGTACGCGAGGGCAAGGGTGACTTCGGTTACAACGCCCGTACCGACGTCTATGAGAACCTCCACGCAGCCGGTGTGGTTGACCCCGCTAAGGTAACGCGTGTGGCTCTGGAGAACGCCGCTTCGATTGCCGGTATGTTCCTCACCACCGAGTGTGTGATTGTAGAGAAGAAAGAGGATAAGCCCGAGATGCCGATGAGCCCCGGCATGGGCGGTATGGGCGGCATGATGTAATCCATCCCCCGATACCTGTTATATAAAGAAAAGGCCGAGCAGCAATGCCCGGCCTTTTCTTATTCGATGCTCGAGATGTTGACGTCATCAAATTCGTCCATGTACTCTATCAGGCGCTCGTTGTATTTGCCTCGCCTTACCTTGATTTGCAGGTTGGCCTCAAAAAGGTTGCCTTGCGACGTGTGCCGGTTCTTGAGCTCGTAGGAGCAGAGCTCTATGCAATCGTGCTTGATTTGATTGACCAGGTTCTTCACGCTCTCCTTCGAGGTGGCTGTAAAGGTGAGCATCACCGTGGAGGTGCCCATGGAGGGAATCAAGGCATTCAGCACCTCTAAGCCTAAGATGACCAAGGTAGTGGCAATGGCTGCTACGGAAAACATCCCCGAGCCGCAAGCCAGTCCGATGGCTGCTGTCACCCACAATCCGGCTGCCGTGGTGAGTCCACGCACCACGTTGCGCTGGAAGATGATGGTGCCTGCTCCAAGAAAACCGATGCCCGATACCACCTGCGCCGCCACGCGCGACGAGTCCTTCATCTCCGCACCAAAGCCGTATTGTGACACGATACAGAACAAGGCGCTCCCCAGAGCCACCAGAAAATGGGTGCGGAAACCCGCATCTTTAGCTCGCCATTCGCGTTCCACACCGATAATGCCTCCAAACACGAGGGCCGCTGAAAACCTCAGCGTTACTTCAAGAATCATCTCCATAGTCTAATAGATTGTTGTTGAGTTGTACTTTTGCTGCAAAGGTAAACCATTTTTAGCGAATAATCCAAATGGATATTGATAATAAAACGTGTCGGCCTACAATCTTTGTACCCAAATACAGACCCTGCTGCTCACTGTTTGGAGATGAAGACCTGCTGTTCCTGGTAGCGGTCGAAGCCTACGTTAGGGTTGCCGCCGGCTTGGGCCACGGCTTGAAGGATGAGCTGCTGCTCCTGTGGATTGAGCCCACGCTGGCCGTTGAGGTTGCGGTAGTAGGTGGCTTGGCTCTGGCCAAAGGCTCCACACCGCAGCATCGACTTGTTGGCTATGGGTACGGTGCCGAGGAGGGCCTTAAAGCCGTAAGCCCACTGCTCGGTGCGTTCTATGAGGAAGTGGGGGCAACCGCCCTCGCTATAGCTCAGCATGGCAGGGTTGAGAAGGGTATAGACTTCGCTCTCGGCTTGTGCACGGAGGTAATTGGCGTAGCGCACACAGTCGTTGCGCTTGGGACATGCTGCTGCCAGGCAGCAGGTGTCGTTGGTAAGCTGTTCGTGATTCATAGATAATAAAAGAATTATATTATAGCTGTTTTTATCTTGATGGTAATTTCTTTTCGTACAGATGAATAGAATTTTTCATCACGAAGAAAAAAGTTTCTCATTAGGCTGATAATACGTTGATAATTTACTGTAGGGGCGGAAAATATTCCGCCCTTGCAGACACCCACTGTTGCGGTATGCAGGGCGGAAAATATTCCGCCCCTACGGTGGATGATGGATGTGAAACGAATAAATCGTTCTGATGATGAAAAATACTTCATACTTCATATTTCTTTGTAATTCATTGATTAACAGGATAATATAATATGAAGTTGAGCTTGTGAGACTTCATGGATACTTCATGCTTTATATTGCTGAATCTCAATACAATACATGAATTTATGAAGTATGAAGTATTTTTTTATTTCTATTCGTTTTTTATCCGGCCATTGCTGACAATCGATAGACATTGCCATTCATGGTATGCTTCGACTCGCAGCCCAGGAAGCGGAGCACCTTGCCCAAGCGTATCTTGGTGGAGTGGTCGCACCGCAGCTGAGGAAACTGTCGCTTAACCCCATGGAGTACCTCATCGCTGCTCAGCCATGAGCCTTCCGTTTCTCCCTCCGGCAGCTGATAGCATTGGCTCACCAGTTGTTCCAGACTGTTCTCGCTCCGCTGGTAGGGGAGATTGGCTCGCTGGATACGGGTCACTTCGGCATTGCTGAACCAGTAGGGTACCTGCTCCACACGCAGCTCATGCAGCAGCTGAGCAAAGAGCTGTGCGTAGTCGATGGGGGTCTCGTTGTCGATGAGCTGACCCTTGGGAATCTTGATGCAGAGGTAGCGGCGGCTACCCGTCTCGTCGCAGAGGGGCTGAGCCTCGTTTGTGGTGGCCAGGAACGACGCATAGCGCCTACGGTCCTCTTGTGCCTTACCAAAGATGGGGCGACCGTTTACCTTTACCTTCGAGAGCATCTGCTTCAGCCGTCCCTGCTGCGAGTTACCCATGTTGGCAAACTCATCGATATTCACCAAGAGGTTGTGCGTCAGGGCCATTTCGCTGTCGAACTTATTCCCCAGGTTGATGTGGTCCAGGAAGTAGATGCGCAGTTTTTCGGGTAGTAGCCGTACGGCGAAGGTACTCTTTCCGCACCCTTGTTCACCAATCAATACAGGCACGCACTCGTTGCCGTGGAGCGTATCCATGCCCAGCCAGTGGGCCACGGCAGAGCGGAACCAGGTGCTGAGCCACGAGAGCTGCTCCGAGGTGACTCCCGGTAGTCGGCCAAAGAGCTGAGCAACATGATTCTTGCCGTCCCATTGCGGAAGTTCATCAAGGAATTCACGGATAGGGTCATGGAGCGGCACTTGGTTGGAGTGGAGTAGCTCTTCGATGTCGCTTTTGGGCGATCGCTTGCCTCCTATGCCTTCGCGCTTGGCGTGGAGGATGATTGAGTTGACGGCTAATTCGGTCAGCACCTCCCAGGTCTTTGCATCGGGGAGCCGTATAAATTCCGTCTTGCCACTCAGCAGGTTGTGGCGAAACTGATAGTGTTCATTCAGGAAGCTTTCTGCTTCGAGCAGCGCCTCCTGTACCGGGGTCATTGCCTGCAATGCCTCGGTGGGGGTTACAAGGGTATTTTCCATCATTCACAAGATAGCATTGATTAAACATGGTGATGCAAAGGTAGGGCATGCATGCCCCTTCAGCCAACTTTTCCCGTTGATCAAGTCCCCTTTAGGGTTGAAAACGGGAAAACTGGGCGAATTATCGGGAAATAGAGCGGGAAAATTCAGAAAAGAGTGCTATATTTGTGGCTCAAAACCCTCAAAACCTTTATCGGATGACAGAAGAATCATTCAGCTACGACGCATTCGACCAGTTGGTCGAGGCCCTGCTCACCCAGGGGCAGCTGCTTGTCTCGGCCTATTCCTTCAGCACGACCGCAGAACTGGACCTCGACCTCCAGTCACTTCTGCTCAAAACGGCCAAGGTGTGTGCACTCGCCGATATCGATGCTCGCCTTCAGCGCGAGAATTTCTGCAATGTGCGTACCCGTATCAATCAGGTTTATCACAAGGAGATCAATCGCTTTGTGCTGGGTATGCTCACCCCCTTCATCAACCAGGTGGTGGAGGGCTTTCAGGCCGAGGGTCGCTTCGAGGGTGTGCAGGCCGAGCAGTATCAATGGAGTGTGGCCGAGGTGCTACATTGTCTGAAAGCTATTCCTGAGGTCAACCTCAACGGCATCGATGACACCATTGCTGCTGCATGCCTTGTGGAACAAGAGATGCAGAAGATGGTCAAGGCCAAGCAATCCCCCATGACTCACATGGAGCGCATGTGGCTCTTGTTTGAAATCTATGCCTTGATGTGCTACCTGATGGCCCACTTCATCCGCATGGATGAGCTGACCAACGAGGAGATTGACACCGACGAGGCTCGCCAGATCATCATGTCCCACTTGAAGCGCTATGCCGACTCGCCCGAGGGAAGACAGGAGCTGGAGCGCTACCTGGAAAGCCTGCGATTCGACCACGATGGCAGGCTCACTGTTCCCCTGCTACGTGCCGCACAGAAAGAGCTCCGCAAGGAGGTGCCTGAGCGTTTGCAGCTCATCTTCATGCGTCACATCGATGAACTGGATGCTTTGGTCAACGAACTCATGCAGCTGGACGAACTGGATGTACAGGAGTTTGTCGAGCTGGTTGCCGCTGTATGCAAATGGCAGCTTTTGGCGCGCGAGATTGAGGCCATCAACCATCCGCAGCTGTCCAACGAGCAGTTGCCTAATCAGGTGTTCTGCACCATGCTCCACGATAAGCCCATCGATTTGCGTCAGCTGCGTGAGCGCATCAAGCGGATGCTGCCCTACGTCAAGCGCAAGAATCACTGGTTCTGTGTGTGGAGCGTATTGCGTTTCCGAAACCTGCTCGCCACGGAGCAGTTTGAAGCCTTTGCGCAGCAGATGATGCTACCCGAATGGTTTGGCAACGAACCCAGCATAGTGACTTTCAGCGGCGATACCCTGAACGAGTACAGTGGCTACTTTACCGACAGCCTCTACCCCCGATGGAACGAGAAAGAGTATCAGCTCTATCTTGCTACCCATCGTAAACACAAATGGGGACCCACCCTCTGCCAACGCTTCACCCGCCTCTGTCTAGAGATGGACGAAGCTTTCCGCAGCGAGGGAGAAGGATGAGAGATCACGCTTTTTGCTCTATGATTTTGCTTTGAATTATAATACCTCAGTTCGAGATAAGAAATAGCTGTCTTATACTGATATAGGTAGACATATTTATAACGAATTAAATGTGTACCAAA
>CAMCUZ010000034.1 GCA_945879145.1 uncultured Mediterranea sp. | reverse complement strand
GCATCATCACCTCGGGCGGATTAGGTACGATGGGCTTCGGACTGCCCGCTGCCGTAGGAGCCACCTTTGGTCGCCCCGACCGCACCGTATGTGTTTTCATGGGCGATGGCGGTCTGCAGATGAACCTGCAAGAGTTCGGCACCATCATGGAGCAGAAGGCACCCGTCAAGATGATCCTGCTCAACAACAACTATCTGGGCAACGTGCGCCAGTGGCAAGCCATGTTCTTCAACCGCCGCTACTCGTTTACCCCGATGCTTAACCCCGACTACATGCAGATAGCAGCCGCTTACGGTATCCCCTCACGCCGCGTCATGCGCCGCGAAGAGCTGCACGAGGCCATCCGCGAGATGCTCAGCACCGACGGGCCTTTCCTGCTCGAAGCCTGCGTAGTGGAGGAGGGCAACGTACTGCCCATGACCCCGCCCGGAGGCTCAGTGAACCAGATGCTGCTGGAATGCTGAGGAAGAGTGATTAGTGATTAGTGATTAGAAAACGGAAATTAATAACGCAATATGACTCTATATACCATTATCGTCCACTCGGAGAACTTTGCCGGCTTGCTCAACCAGGTCACGGCAGTGTTCACCCGTCGGCAGATTAACATCGAGAGCCTCAACGTATCGGCCTCGTCCATTCCTGGTGTACATAAATATACCATTACAGCTTGGACCGATAAGGACACGATTGAAAAGGTGGTCAAGCAAATCACCAAGAAAATCGACGTGCTTCAAGCGCACTACTTTACCGACGATGAAATCTATCAGCACGAAATTGCCCTCTATAAAATCACCACATCCGTGCTGGAGAGCCGACCCGAGGTGTCGAAAATCATCCGCAAGCGTTCTGCTCGCATCGTGGAGGTGAACGAAGTGTTCTCCATCGTTGAGAAGAACGGCATGAGCGAAGATATCACCCAACTCTTTGAAGAGCTGAAGGCTCAGGAGTGCGTGCTGCAGTTTGTCCGTTCAGGCCGCGTGGCCATCACCACCAGCTGCTTTGAACGCGTCAACGAATACCTGGCCGACCGCGAAGCCAAGTACCAGAAAGAGAAGGGGATTAGTGATTAGTGTTTAGTGATTAGTGATATACTTGTAGCTCGTAGCTTGTAGCTAGTAACTCGTAACTAAATTAAAATGGACCACAACGATAAGATTGGTAATTATCCCTTTGTAGCGGAGCCTTTCCACTGCGACTTCAGTGGGCGGCTGACACTGGGTGTGCTGGGCAATCACCTGCTCAACTGTGCTGGATTTCACGCTACCGACCGTGGATTTGGCATCGCCTCGCTCAACGAGGCCAACTATACCTGGGTACTCTCGCGACTGGCCATCGAGCTGACCGAGCTGCCCCAGCAGTACGAACCCTTTACGATACAGACCTGGGTGGAGAATGTCTATCGGCTCTTTACCGACCGCAACTTTGCGCTGCTCGATCGCAACGGCCATACCTTGGGCTATGCACGCTCGGTGTGGGCCATGATCAACCTCGACACACGCAAGCCAGCCGATCTGCTGGCCCTGCATGGTGGAAGCATCACTGACTACGTCTGCGATGCCCCCTGCCCCATCGAGAAGCCTTCGCGCATCAAGGTGAGTACCACCGAGCCCCAATGCTCCCTGCAGGCCAAGTACAGCGACATCGACATCAACGGCCACTTCAACAGCATCCGCTACATTGAGCATATCCTCGATCTCTTCCCACTCGACACCTTCCGCGAGCGTCGCATCCGCCGCTTTGAGATGGCCTACGTAGCCGAGAGCTACTACGGCGACACGCTTCACTTCTATGCCGACCCCGAAGAGGCTGACGGCACGGTAAGCGTGGAAGTGCGCAAGAACGAAGGCGAGGTAGTCTGCCGATCAAAAATCGTTTGGGACAAAAAGATATTGAATTAACATCATAGTAAACTTTTAAAAACAAAGTAAGAAAAATGGCACAGATGAATTTTGGCGGCGTCATTGAAAATGTAATGACCCGCGAGGAATTTCCTTTGGAAAAAGCACGTGAAATTTTGAAAGATGAAACCATTGCCGTACTGGGTTACGGCGTACAGGGCCCCGGCCAGTCATGCAACCTGCGCGACAACGGCTTCAACGTAATCGTTGGCCAGCGCCCCGGTAAGACCTACGATAAGGCTGTAGCCGACGGATGGGTTCCCGGTGAGACCCTGTTCTCTATCGAAGAGGCAGCCCAGAAGGGCACCATCGTGATGTGTCTGCTCTCTGACGCAGCCGTCATGAGCGTATGGCCCACCATCAAGCCCTACCTGACGGCAGGCAAGGCCCTCTACTTCTCTCACGGTTTCGCCATCACTTGGAGCGATCGCACGGGCGTCGTTCCTCCCCAAGATATTGACGTCATCATGGTAGCTCCTAAGGGTTCAGGTACGTCGCTCCGCACGATGTTCCTCGAAGGCCGTGGTCTGAACTCATCGTACGCAATCTACCAAGATGCTACCGGCCGCGCCATGGATCGCACCTTGGCTCTGGGTATCGGTATCGGTTCAGGCTACCTGTTTGAGACCACCTTCCAGCGCGAAGCGACCAGCGACCTGACCGGTGAGCGTGGCTCGCTGATGGGTGCTATTCAGGGTCTGCTGCTGGCTCAGTACGAGGTACTGCGTGAAAACGGCCACACTCCCTCTGAAGCTTTCAACGAAACGGTAGAAGAGCTGACTCAGTCGCTGATGCCTCTCTTCGCCAAGAACGGTATGGACTGGATGTATGCCAACTGCTCGACCACTGCTCAGCGTGGTGCACTCGACTGGATGGGCCCCTTCCACGATGCCATCAAGCCTGTGGTTGAGAAGCTGTATGCCAGCGTAAAGTGTGGTAACGAGGCTCAGATTTCTATCGACAGCAACTCGAAGCCCGACTACCGCGTAAAATTGGAAGCTGAGCTGAAGGCCCTGCGCGAAAGCGAAATGTGGCAGACCGCTGTAACGGTTCGCAAACTCCGCCCCGAAAACAACTAATCGCATCCAGCCTCTAAAAGGCTGAATAGATTCCCTAAATAAAATCCCCGCCCACAAGCTATCTGGGCGGGGATTTTTATAATCATAGAGTTAGTTGAAAAACGCATTAACCTGTTTAATATTTTCTCTAATTAAAACCCGTTAACATACAAACCTTTAAACTACAAACATATACTAAAAACCTTATACTATACCGTACATTATATTAATATATGTTTATTAATTGCTAACAACAAGACATCAGCAGGTAGGTAGTAACTCTAAGGTAAGTCTAAAGTAACTCAATAGTAAGTCTAAAGTAACACTAATCTGACTCTAATTCCCAATTAGAGATTGATTAGAGTTTGATTAGAGAATGATTAGAGATCGATTAGAGGTACGCACGAGCAGCCTACGAGGAGCAACGAGTACATTGTCAAAAAAGAAGATATACTTCTACCTCCATAGGAGATATACTGCTCAAACAAGGTCAGTATAACTGCTCCAAAATCGGAGATTACCTTCATTTTTTGATGGGGTCGCAGCTTACATCCACACCGAGCTTATTGAAGATCTTGCGATCGACATCATTCAGCATGGCAGTAGAATGGAGCTGGCAGCCTTTGAGCTGAGGCAGCACTTCGAGCGCATGGCGGCAGTTATCGTCCTGTGTGCTCACCACGGAGAGAGCCACGAGCACTTCATCGGTATGCAGACGGGGGTTGCGTCCACCCAGATAGGTAATCTTGGTATTCTGAATCGGCTCGATAAGGCTCTGAGGAATGAGCTTGATGCTGTGGTCGATGCCGGCCAGATACTTCACGGCATTGAGGATGAGAGCCGCACTCGAGCCAAGCAGTTCGCCTGCTTCGGCAGTGATGATCGTGCCATCTTCGAGTTCGATAGCAGCAGCTGCTGCAAACTCTTCTTCCACCTCGCCCTTAGCAATCACCTCAGCCTTGCGGTTGTGGGCGGCAACCACTGTCTTGCGGTAGTCAGGGGTAATCTTTGCCTGACGGAACAGGAGACGAATCTTGTTGACCTCATTGTCGTTGCACTTGCCTTCTGCCATCTGACCGAGGGCTGTATAGTAGCGGCGAATAATCTCCTGACGCGAGGCCTCACAGCAGACATTGTCGTCGCTGATGCAGAAGCCCACCATATTGACCCCCATGTCGGTGGGCGACTTGTAGGGATTCTCGCCATAGATGCCTTCGAACAAGGCATTAAGCACGGGGAAGATCTCGATGTCACGGTTGTAGTTGATGGCTGTCTTGCCGTAGGTCTCCAGATGGAATGGGTCAATCATGTTGACGTCCATCAGGTCGGCAGTCGCTGCCTCATAGGCAATGTTGACAGGGTGCTTGAGCGGAAGGTTCCACACAGGGAAGGTCTCAAACTTAGCATATCCAGCCGTGATGCCACGCTTATGCTCGTTGTAGAGCTGCGAGAGACAGACCGCCATTTTCCCGCTGCCAGGGCCAGGAGCAGTCACAATGACGAGGGGGCGTGTTGTCTCGACATAGTCGTTCTTGCCGAAGCCTTCGTCAGAGTCGATGAGGGCCACGTTGTCGGGATAGCCATCGATGGTGTAGTGGTAGTAAGCCTTGATGCCGAGACGCTCCAGACGCTGGCGGTAGGCATCGGCGCTGCTCTGACCATTGTAGTGAGTGATTACCACACTGCTCACAAGGAAGCCTCGGTTGATGAACTCCTTACGCAGGCGCAGCACATCCTTGTCGTAGGTGATGCCAAGGTCTTGACGCACCTTGTTCTTCTCGATGTCCTTGGCACTGATTACGATCACAATCTCGGCCTTGTCGGCAATCTGCTGCAGCATGCAGAGCTTGCTGTCGGGCATGAAGCCAGGGAGAACGCGGCTTGCGTGATGGTCGTCGAAGAGCTTGCCTCCGAGTTCAAGATAGAGCTTGTTGCCAAACTTCTCAATCCGCTCCTTGATATGTTCCGATTGGATCCTTAGATATTTTTGATTGTCAAAACCAATTTTCATAACCTAATACCTTTTAAAATAAAAAAATGACTTGCAAAAATAGTACAGTTAATTTATAATTCAAAAATAATCGGACTTTTTTTTGTCCTAATGCATATGAATTGAATAGAATACGAGACCCTATGCAACGAAAGTACAGAAAAGCCCGAAATGATTGGAAATAGCCTGATCATTCGTCGGCAAGATGCACGACTCCCTGGAATCAGACGAGGGAGGGCGCCCTATGCCTGCCCGAGCGAACGGATATACTCCTGCAGTTTGCGATAGAAAGGGTGACGGCCTAGGGTAGCGGCATCGCCCAGAATAATGAGCTTCATGCGGGCACGGGTGATGGCCACATTCATGCGGCGCAGATCGCCCAAAAAGCCAATCTGACCCTCGTCGTTGGCACGCACCAGGCTAATCAAGATGACATCGCGCTCCTGCCCCTGGAAGCCATCCACGGTGTTGACCGTGAACAGATGGCGGTAGGGACGCAGGGCGGTACTCTGCTTGATGCAGCTGCGCAGGTACTGCACCTGGGCCTTATAGGGCGAGATGATGCCAAAGTCGATGCGCTCGTCGAGGATACGATGCCCCCCGATGCGATCGATGTAGCTGGTGAGCTGCTCCAGTAGCAGGTGGGCCTCATCGCGGTTGATGCGCCCGTAGCTATCGCCCACGAACTCTTCGCGGAACTCGCGCTCGGAGGTGTCTATCCAGACGATGGGGGTGTCCCAATCCAGGATACTGCGGTACTTCACCTCGGGGGCCGAATGGAGCCGTCCCTGATAGAACCACTCGCTGGAGAAGTGCATGATGGACTCGTTCATGCGATACTGCACCTCAAGCAGCGAAACGGAGGCCGGCTTGCTGGCAACAAGCTGTTCCATCAACGTGCGGTCCAGTCCACCACGGGCCGCCTCATAGCATTGAATAGTGGGTGGCAGCTGACAGTGGTCGCCAGCCAGCACCACCCGGTCGGCCTTACGGATGGCAACCCAACAGGCCGCCTCGAGCGCCTGAGCCGCCTCATCAATAAAGAGTGTGCCGAAGCGTCGGCCACTAAGCAATCGATGGTTGCTGCTGATCAGGGTGGAGGCAATCACGTGCGCCCCCTCCAAGAGGTCGGCGTTGATGGTTACTTCAAGGGCCGTGGCGCGGTCACGCAAGCGACTCATGCGGTTGCGCAGGCTCTCCCGCTCCGTGTAGCTACCCCGCCGTCCCTGACTGCCCAGCTGCCTCAGCTCCTTGCGGATTCCCCACAGTTCAGTATAGAGCGGATGAGCCTCGAAGCGTCGCTCGTAGGTGAAGGAGAGCATCTTGTCGTTCACCCGCACGGGATTTCCTATGCGCAGCACATTCACTCCCCTATCCACCAGCTTTTCCGCAATCCAATCCACAGCCATATTGCTCTGTGCACACACCAGCACTTGCGGCTCACGGTGGAGGGTCTCATAGATCGCCTCAACGAGCGTAGTGGTCTTGCCCGTACCGGGAGGGCCGTGAACGATGGCTACATCACGTGCACAGAGCACCCGGTTCACCGCCTGCTCCTGAGTAGGGTTGAGCCAGGGGAAGCGCACGGGGTAGAGCTCGCGAAAGCCTGCCTTGTCTGTTCCCAAGAGGATATCGCGCAGCTCAGCCAGGCGGTTGCCTTTCGCCCTCAGGAGCTCACTGAGTGCCTCGAACATCGTACGATAACTGGTCTCGTCGAAGTAGAGTTGCACCCCGAGGCGGTCGGCCTGCTGCACCTGCATCACGGCATCTCCTCCCGGCATGACCACCACCATGCGTACCTCGTCGGCATAGCTCACCGTGGCCGTAAAGGGATAGTAGTGAAGCGACCCGTCGGCACTTTCGCTGAAGAAGCAGACGGGGCGGCCAAACTCAAAGTGATGCTCTATGTCGGTATCTTCGCTGCGCGTCACCTCGATGACCAGCTGATTCAACGAATTATAATAGGTACGTCCCGTAGCAGCCGGAAACCAGCAGAGGCCGCGCTTCACCTTGCGCCCCACTCCCATCGTCTCCGTCTGCCGCTTGAACTCCTCTTTCTCGAACTCATACTCCATACGCAACAGCAGTCGCTGCCGCTGCAGGTGGAGCAAAGGGGAGGTTGATGTCTTATCCATACAGAGTAAACGCATTAATACGGTGACAAAAATAGCGCTTCCCATCGAGATGTGCAACAGACCAGCCGAAATGTAGCGGCGCATTCAGCGTTTTTTCTGTAAAGAGGCGAGAATTCAGTCCCAAAAAGAATAATCCACTTTTTGCAAAGGTAATTATGGTAAATTTATCCATTAATTATTCAACTATTGGTAGTATATTTCGCTGAATGTAATTTTGCAACCAAAATACAAGGGCCCTAAATTTTAATTATTATTACGGTATAAAAGGTAAAGGAAAAAGCTGTAAGCACAAAGTGTTCGTGGTTGGTTTACCGCCGATGCTGCAACGCTCTACGCTGAGGGTATTCAGGCTTCATTCGACTTCGAGACCTGCTCGTGACGAGTAGGTCTCCTTTTTTTATACCATAAATGCAGCTTTATGGCACAAAATGCCGCATGAATAGGAAAATAATGCTATCTTTGTGCACTCATAAACCCTAAATTCAGCATAACATGAAAAGAATTCTTGCCTCTGGAGCGTTGGCACTGACCTTTGCAGCGGCCTCAGCTCAAACCTTCAACGAATGGCGTGACCCGAACGTGAACGCCGTGAACCGTGCAGAAATGCACACCAACTACTTTGCCTACGAATCGGCTGAAGCAGCCCTAAAGGGCGATTTGAAACAGTCAGCCAACTACATGAGTCTGAACGGCACCTGGAAGTTCAACTGGGTACGCAACTCGGATGCACGCCCTGCCGACTTCTTCCGCACCGACTTCAACGACCGTGGCTGGGACGAGATGCAGGTGCCTGCCGTGTGGGAGCTCAATGGCTATGGCGACCCCATCTACGTCAACGTAGGCTACGCCTGGCGCAGCTCATTCCCGAATAATCCACCTTTTGTGCCCGTAGAAGATAACCATGTAGGTTCTTACCGCCGCGAAATGGTGGTGCCGGCCGACTGGAAAGGCAAGGAGATTATCGCCCACTTTGGCTCCGTAACCTCGAACATCTACCTCTGGGTGAACGGCCGCTTCGTGGGCTACAGCGAAGACAGCAAGCTGGAGGCTGAATTCAATGTAACCCCCTACCTGAAACCAGGGCAGAAGAACCTCATCGCCTTCCAGGTATTCCGCTGGTGTGATGGCACCTACCTGGAGGACCAGGACTTCTTCCGCTTCTCCGGCGTAGGCCGTGACTGCTACCTCTATGCCCGCGAGAAGCGACGCATCGAGGATATCCGCCTCACCCCTGACCTGGACGAGAACTTCAGCAACGGTTCACTTCGCGTGGAACTGAAGCGCAAAGGAAGCGGCAAGGTGACGCTCAAGCTGGCTGATGCCGAGGGACGCCCCGTGGCTGAAACGACAACGGCTACGGCTGAAGCAAACCTCAGCGTAGAGAAGCCCTCATTGTGGAGCGCAGAGACACCTTATTTATATACGCTGACCGCCACGATGGAGGGCAACAGCGAGGTGATTCCCATCAAGGTGGGCTTCCGCAAGATTGAAATCCGCAACGCCCAGGTACTGATCAACGGCAAGCCGGTGCTCTTCAAGGGTGCCGACCGCCACGAACTGGATCCTGATGGAGGCTACGTGGTATCACGCGAGCGGATGATTGAAGACATCCGCATCATGAAGGAGCTGAACATCAATGCCGTGCGCACTTGCCACTACCCCGACGACGGACAGTGGTACGAACTGTGTGACCAGTACGGCATCTACCTGGTGGCCGAGGCCAATGTGGAGAGCCACGGCATGGGCTATGGCGAGAAGACCCTGGCCAAGAACCCATCTTACCTGAAGGCTCACATCGAACGCAACGAGCGTAACGTGGCCCGCAACTTCAACAATCCGAGCGTCATCTTCTGGTCGCTGGGCAATGAGGCCGGCTATGGCTCCAACTTCGAGGCGGCCTATGACCGTGTGAAGGCAATGGATGCCTCGCGCCCCGTGCAGTATGAACAGGCCGGAACGACAGGCAAGACCGACATCTACTGTCCCATGTACCGTAGCTATAGCCGTTGTGAGGAGTACTGTCAGGACAGCAACAACACCAAACCGCTGATTCAGTGCGAATATGCTCACGCCATGGGTAACTCGGAAGGTGGCTTCAAGGAGTACTGGGACATCATCCGCAAATATCCCAAATACCAAGGTGGCTTTATCTGGGACTTCGTCGATCAGTCTATCCGCTGGACAGGCAAAGGCGGACGCATGATTTATGCCTACGGTGGCGACTTCAACACTACCGATGCCAGTGACCAGAACTTCTGCAACAATGGTCTCATCAGCCCAGATCGCGTACCCAATCCCCACGCATACGAAGTACGACGCGTTTATCAGGATATTCACACCACAGCGGGCGACCTGGCCCGTGGCGAAGTGAAGATCTATAACGAATACTTCTTCCGCAATCTCTCCAACTACGAGCTCTGGTGGGAGGTGACAAAGGATGGTAACGCCGTGAAGAGCGGTCGCGTAGAAGAGCTGAACGTGGCTCCAGGAGCAACAGCTACACAGACCCTGCCCCTGCCGAAGGTGGATAACGAGGGCGAGTGGCTGCTCAACGTCAGCTACCGCCTCAAGCAGGCTGAGGAGCTACTCCCCGCTGGCTTCACCGTGGCTCAGGACCAACTGACCCTCCGTCCGTTTGAACCCTGCACAGCACAGCTCGCTGCGGCTACCACCGCCGACCGCCAAGTGGCAGAACTCCGTGCGGCCGACCACAAAGAGGGTTACCGCCTACTGGTGGAGGGTGATGGCTTCCGTATCGAGTTCGACCGCTACACCGGCCTGCTTAGCACCTACCGCGTCAAGGGCGTAGATTACCTGCTCGACGGCTTCTCACTGACCCCCAACTTCTGGCGCGCACCGACCGACAACGACATGGGTGCCGGCCTGCAATACCGATACAGGGTTTGGAAAGAGCCCAAGATGAAACTCACCTCGCTGGCCCATAACACCGATGAAACCGGTATCGTGACGGTAGAGGCGGCTTACGAACTGCCCGATGTCAAAGCGAAGCTGAACATGACCTATCGCATCAACGGCGAAGGCACGATTCAGGTGACACAGAAGATGACCACCGACCCCAGTGCCAAGGAGGCTAATATGTTCCGCTTCGGCATGCAGTTCACCATGCCGCGCAGCTTCGACCGCCTGACCTACTACGGTCGCGGCCCCGTGGAGAACTACGCCGACCGCAAGCAGGCTGCCGACTTAGGCATCTACTGCCAGAGCGTAGCCAGCCAGTTCTACCCCTATATCCGTCCGCAAGAGACTGGAACGAAGACCGACATCCGTTGGTGGCAGATGCAGAGTGCCGCAGGTCGCAAGCTGACGGTGACCGCTACGGTGCCCTTCTCCGCCTCAGCCCTTCACTACCGTCAGGAGACGCTCGACGAAGGCCTGCGTAAGCACCAGACCCACAGCGGCGAGCTGACTGAAGAGAAGCTGACCACAGTGAGCATCGACCTCGTACAGATGGGACTCGGCTGTGAAGACAGCTGGGGCCGCACTGCCCGTCCCGAGTACCTGCTGCCCTATCAAGACCGTGAATTCACCTTCACCCTGAAGGCCGAATAACACACCGAATAGCTGTAGGGGCGGAATATCTTCCGCCCGGACGCGCCTACATGAATCTTTCATGATGGTGTATTCGGGCGGAAAATATTCCGCCCCTACATGGTATGTGACCAGCCCAAGTATCCATTCATACAGTACATGAGTGACTTTTTCAATGAAAAATAGCCGATAGTTGCCCAAAATGTTGTATCTTCGCCGCTTGAAACGTGTAAGAAAAGAGAAACATTAGCCATGTGGATACTGATAATCAGTCTGGTCGTGGTCGTTGCAGTGGCTGCTGTAGCGGGCCTTTGGCGTAACCGCAAGCTGCATCAACAGATGGAGCGAGGCGAGATTCAAGCCATGCCCGAGGTAAAGCCGGTGGATAGCGAATGTTGCGGCCAACACGAGGTATGCGAGAAAGAGAGCCTGCTGGCCGCCGTAAGTCGTGGTGTGGAGTACTACGACGATGAAGAACTGGACCGCTACATCGGTACACCACCCGAGGCCTATACCGCCGAACAGGAAGAGGAGTTCCGCGACGTCCTCTATACCATGCGCGACGAGGAGGTGGCCGGATGGGTGCGCAGCCTGCAGCTACGAGGCATCGCACTCCCCGAGGGAGTGAAAGATGAGGTCTTCTTAATTATCGGTGAACGGAGAAGTGGTGGGTCAACCACGCAGGAGAGTGGAACAAACAAACAGTAGATAGAGAAGCAAATGACGGAGCTTTACGAACTTTTAGGCTACACCTTTTTTCAGCGTGCGCTGATAGGGAGCTTGCTGGCCAGCTTGGCTTGCGGGCTGGTGGGTACCTATATCGTGACGCGAAGATTGGTCTTTATCAGCGGCGGACTGACCCATGCTTCGTTCGGTGGCATTGGCTTAGGTCTCTATACAGGCGTTCCGCCCCTCTTATCAGCTGCCCTCTTCTCCGTACTCTCCGCCTTTGGTGTGGAGTGGCTGAGCAAGCGGAAAGACATGCGCGAAGACTCGGCCATCGCCGTCTTCTGGACGTTCGGCATGGCGCTCGGCATCATCTTCAGCTTCTTAGCACCCGGTTTTACGCCTGACCTCTCAGCCTATCTCTTTGGCAACATCCTCACCATCACGCAGGGCGACCTTTGCTTCATCGGGGCCGTAGCACTCCTGCTGCTGATCTTCTTTGGCCTCTTCATGCGCTGGATTGTGGCTATCGCCTTCGACCGCGAGTTTGCCCTCTCCCAAGGATTACCCGTAAGGTGCATGGAGTATCTGCTGATGATGTTCATCGCCTTGACCGTGGTAGCCTGCCTGCGCATGGTGGGCATCGTACTGGTCATCTCGCTCCTCACCCTGCCGCAGATGACGGCCAACCTCTTCAGCCATAGCTTCAGACGCATCATCCTCCTCTCCATGGGCATCGGCTACATCAGTTGCCTGGGTGGACTGCTGCTCTCTTATCAGCTCAATATCCCTTCGGGGGCATCAATTATCTTTATCTCCATCCTCATCTATGCGCTCTGCAAGGTGGGCAAGGAACTAAACAGCATACATCATGGATAAAATTATCATTTCATCACCCGACCAGCTTGCCGAAGCTGCCCGCCAGTTTGTAGGGCAGATGGGCGACGACACCGTGTTTGCCTTCTACGGCAAAATGGGTGCAGGCAAGACCACCTTCATCAAGGCTATCTGCGAGGCACTGGGCGTGACCGACGTCATCACCTCGCCAACGTTTGCCATTGTCAACGAATACCGCTCGGAAGAGGACAACGAACTGATTTATCACTTCGACTTCTACCGCATCAAAAAGTTGGAAGAGGTGTATGACATGGGCTACGAAGACTACTTCTACAGCGGCGCACTCTGCTTCATCGAGTGGCCAGAATTGGTGGAAGAGCTACTGCCGATGGATGCAGTAAAGGTCTGCATCGAGGTGGCCGAGGACGAGAGCCGTACGGTGACGATGGGTCCTCTGGAACTTGATGCCCCTGCCACAGAAGAGAGCGTAGCATCCGAGGAGGAGAAGGCATGAGCCACTACCTGATACTGGGCATCTTTGCCCTGACCGGTCTGCTCGCTCTGCTGGCCGCCCTCTGCAACTGGGATTGGTTCTTCACGGCCCGCAATGCACAATTCATCGTGCAAAATGTAGGTCGGCGTCAGGCCCGTTGGTTCTATGGGTTGCTGGGCTTGATTCTCTTGTCCACGGCCTGCTTTTTCTATACCCAAATACCTGCTGCCGTATGATGCCCGCTTGGCTTGCCGTCTTAGTGGGTGGAGGAGTAGGAAGCGTGTTGCGCTACAGCATTGGATTGCTGCTTCGCCGAGAGGATGGGTTGTTTCCCTGGGGAACCTTCACGGCCAATGTAGTGGGCTGCTTCTTGATAGGGCTGTTCTATGCATGGAGTAGCCGGCTTCAGCTGACAGCCGAGGTACGGTTGATGCTCACCACAGGTCTTTGTGGCGGCTTTACCACGTTCTCTACGTTCAGCTACGAATCGCTACAGCTACTGCAACAGGGGCATTACATCCTCTTCCTGCTCTACGCAATGGCCAGTCTGCTGGTGGGACTGCTGGCCGTATGGCTCGGTACCCATGGATGAGCTATTTCCTGCTTGATAATAAATCCTTTTCATCGGGAAGAAAAGAGTTTTTCATCCGTATGAAAAAAGTTTATCCTTGAGAAGTATTCGGGCGGAAAATATTCCGCCCCTACAGAGAAAATCAAAAAGACTCACTGCTGCTTCAGCTTGTCGCGAAACTCTGTGGGAGTCATGCCCATTTTGGCCTTGAAGCACTTGCTAAAGTAGCGCGGGTCGTTGATACCCACCATATAAGCCACTTGCGTCATGCTGTACTCACCGGTCTTAATCAACTCGATAGCCCGGTTGATGCGCACCTCCTTAATAAACTCCACAGGGGCCAGACCGGTAAGCGTCTTGAGCTTCTTGAAGAATACACTGCGGTTCACGGCCATCTCCTGCACCAAATCATCCACTATCAGCTCGCCATTATCCATGTTCTTCTCCATCAGCGCCACCAGTTTATCCATAAACTTACGGTCGTGGGGCGACTGTACGGCTTGCACATCATCGGTTGGCGTAGGTTCAGCCGTTGCATCAGCTGCAGAGGCAGTGGCAGGAGCAGCCTCGGCAGGCAGTTTGACTTCGCCCAGGGGAGCCAGCTGGTTGCTGGCAGGCATCAACCGCGAAAGGAGGGCGGTCTGAAGCAGCTTGCGACCTGAGAGCAGGTTCTTGACCCGCGCGATGAGGAAGGTGGAACTGAAAGGCTTTGTCACATAGGCATCAGCACCATACTCCAATCCCTTAATCTGGTTCTCTATGGAGGTCTTGGCTGTAAGCAACACCACGGGGATATGGCTGGTAGCTACATTGGCACGCAGGCTACGCAGCATCTCAATACCATCCATCTCGGGCATCATCACATCACTGATAATCAAGTCGGGCAGTAGCTGTTGCGCCAGGTCCAACCCCTGTCGGCCATTGGCAGCCTCCACGATATGGTACTCGGCAGCAAACAGGGTATGGAGGAAGAGACGCAGTTCGGCATTGTCCTCCACCACAAGCAGCGTGGACTGCTCCTGGCTGGCTTCGGGAAGAGCTTCATCGGGCTGTGGAGACAATAGGTGCACGCTAGCATCATCCTGCAAGAACTCGGTACCAGGAGGAAAGTGCGACTTACCTCCATGGAAGCTGACGGTGAAGCAGCTGCCCTCTCCCGGACAGCTCTCCACCTCAATCTCTGCCCCATGCATCTCCACCAACTCCTTGACGAGCGAGAGGCCGATACCGGTACTCTGCTGGAAGAGTTTGCGGTCAACCAGGTTCTCAAAACGGAGGAAGATGGAACGCTTCTTACTCTCGTCGAAGCCAATGCCCTGGTCGGACACACCGATGAGTACACGACCCTCATCGCCCCCCTCCTGGCGCACGAAGAGTCGGATTTGCTTGCCATCAGGAGTGTATTTGAAGGCATTCGAGAGGAGGTTGAAAATGATCTTCTCCAGCTTATCGGCATCGGCATAGAGTGGAATCTGTGGGGCGCTGGAATCGAGTGTGAAGTCGATGCCCCGCTCTTCGGCCACGGCCAGGTAGTGCTCCATCAACCGATGAGCAAACTCCACTACCTCGATGCGCTGCACCTGGAGCTTCATCTTCTTGTTCTGTATCTTGCGGAAGTCAAGTATCTGATTGATGAGCCGCAGCATGCGACTGGTGTTTCGTCCGACAACCTCCAGTTGATGGCGCGCATCATCCGGCAGACGGCTGTTCTTCAGCACATGCTCTACGGGGCCGGCAATCAGCGTGAGAGGTGTACGCAATTCGTGGCTGATGTCGGTAAAGAAACGCAGCTTCATGTCGGTGAGTTGCTGCTCTACAGCCACCTCGTGCTTCAGCCGGTAAATGGTGAAGAGGATATAGACCGCAGCCACGATAAAGAGCAAAACGAAAAGCACGTAGAGGAAGTAAGCCAAGGGAGTCTCCCAGAAGGAGGGGAGAATCTCGATGGGCAGTACACGCTCGTTATCCACCCACACACCGTCGGCATTGGTGGAACGCACCTTGAAGAGGTAACGTCCCTTTGGAACGTTGGTGTAGATGGCGGTACGACTGCCGGCCACGTAGTTCCACGTTTTATCCAGTCCCTCCATCATGTAGGCATACTGAATGCGCTGCGGGTCGGTGAAGTCGAGGGCAGCATATTGCAGGCTGAAGACATTATCGCGGTGAGTCAACACCAGCTCCTTCATGCCATCGGCAGCCACAGGCAAGAAGGTGCGGGGTGAGGGCTGTACATCGCGTCCCTCAATGCGAAGGCGGGAGATGACAATACGGGGCACGTAGTTACTGCGCAAGGTGGAGTCGGGATTGAAAGAACAGATACCGCTGCTTGTACCAAAGAGCATTCGGCCCCAGGAGGTAAACTCCGAAGCAGCCTCACTGAAGCGGGCATGGGGCGCCACCTCCTTCTCGCTATAGTTGATGAAGGTCTCAGTGGAAGGAGTGAAGCGGCTCACTCCACTCTCCGTACTCATCCAAAGGTGACCAGAACGGTCCTCGCGGATGGAGAGCACCACATCCGACGAGAGCCCCTCTACTGTACCGTAGCTGCGGAAAGTAGCTGTGCCCTCGGGAGAGAGCGTGAGGAGGCGGTTCAAGCCACCACCAAAGGTGGCCAGGTAGATCGTATCGTTGCGGGTGGGCAGAATCCAATGCACATCGTTGTTGCTCAGACTCTGCTCGTCGCTTGCCTCATTATAAAGATGTAGAAAGCGAAGCGACTGAGGATTATCGAACGCCACGGGGGCTACCAACGCTCCGAGGGTAGTCCCAATCCAGATGCGACCTTGGCGGTCGCCGGTCACAAAGCGAGCTTTATTGCAGCGGTCAATGGGGTATTGCTTGAGGTCGTTGTAAGCATGGATAAAACGCGGCTTCCCCTCGGGGGTGGTGATGAGATAGTTCACACCACCGTCGTATGTAGCCACCCAGATGCGTCCCTTGCTATCTTCATAGACCGAATAGACGTTATCATTGCTCAAGCTATAGGGGTCATCCTGATGATGTCGATACCGGACAAGACGGTAGCGCTGCGGGGCCTGCGGCTCGGCCTTGACCAGGCCGTCGCCTTTCGTAGCTATCCAGAGGTTATGGTTGCGATCTTCGGTAACGGCATATACATTGCCTGACATCGGTTCGCCAAACGTACTAATCCGTCCATCGGCGGTGAGATAGCCTACAAAACGGCGACTACAGTCGTAGAGACGCAGGCGTCCATCCTTGCAGCCAGCCCACACCTGTCCGCCACTATCTTCAAAGAGGGCACGCACCTCGTTGCTGAGCGATTCATAGGGGCGCTGTTCTGGTACCAGTAGGCTGAAGTGGCGAGTACGGAAAGTGACCTTCTCCAGTCCCTTGGAATGGGTGCAGAGCCAGAGATTGCCCTGTGCATCGGAGAAGGAGGAGTGAATCTTGTTGCTGAAGCGCCATTCGCCGTCTGCGGCCGACATGCTGTTGTAAAAGGGACGCAAACGGGCGGCCTCCCGATCGTAACGGGCAAAACCACCGCCGTAAGGGTGAATCCAAAGGGTACCACGGATATCTTCGTGGGCGTGGAACGCTGGACGAGAGCGGTCGGTAGAGGTGGGTTCAACCACCATCTGTTCGGTACGCCACCTATCGAACGCCGGATTGTAATGCAACAAACGGCCCGGGATGTGCTGATCGAGCCATACCTCGTCAGCGGCATCCACGTATGCATCGAAAAGTTCGGATGAAGCACCGACTGGGAGGGGCACTGGATGCTGTGTACCCTCGGCAAGCTGGCAGAGGAAGAGACCATGGCGGGCGGTGACAGCCAACAGACGACCATCAGAGAGGCAGCTCAAAGCTATAACAGGCGAAGCAGCCCCTTGTAGTGGCATACACTGCAGGTCATGGCCATCATAGCGCCACACCTGTCCGTAGGCATTGCCCAGCAGGAGCGTCTCACCGCAACGCAAGGCCGTAGTAAAATGGTGATCGGCAAAGTGATTCAAATCCCCCCTACCTGTATCAGCCAATTGGTGCGAGGCCACATGCTCGGGATGTGGCTGAGACAGGGAAGGTTGATAGCGGAAGAGGCCCTTTTCGCCGTAGATCCACTCGTTGCCCTGTGCATCAGCGACCACCCCAACCACGCGCCCCAGCTGTTCAGCAGAGAACCAGCTGGTTTGCGGTTGACCCTCAGCATCGATAGCCACGGCACGTCCGGCTCCACCCTCATCAGCCAACAGCCAGACGGCATCAGGCAACACTTCCACCTTAACGATGGCGGCATCCGATCCCGCTTCGCCTTCGGCAGGCACAAGCGAGAGTTCCTCAGTCAAAGGATTGAAGAAGCAAGCATGACGACTGTATGTCGTGCCCCAAATACGGTCGTAGCGGTCCAAACAAATGTGGTCGATACGGCTGTTGGAGAGCCCCGAAGGATTACCCCACTGTACCTTATAATTATAGAACCGCGTGCCATCGAAACGATTCAAGCCGTTCCACGTGGCAAACCACATTACACCTTTACTATCTTGAGCCATGCTCATCACCGTGTTTTGCGAGAGACCATCATCGAGCGAATAGTGCGTAAACATGCACTGTTGCTCCTGTGCTGTGACCTTCCCCCAAAAACCCATAAAAAGGGCTATAAATGGTATCAAAAAAGAGGTTTTCATAGAGGTTGACTAAATTTTTCGTGGTAAAGATAGCTAAAAGTCGCAAGATACACACTATATTTGCACACAAAAACAAAAATATGGGATTATTTTCTAAGATTTTCGGCAAAAAGGGTGAGCAAGACACCTCAAAAAACGTAGAAGACTTCGTCTCGCTGACCCGTGTATATTTTCAATCGGTCATCGCTGCCCAGCTGGGCATAACGAACATCCGGTTTGTGCCCGATGTGGCCAACTTCAAACGCCTCTTCAAGATTCCCACACAAGGTGGACGGCTTGGCACAGCTGAGAAAGCAGCCTCGCGCAAGATGTTGATGGCTGACTACGGACTGAGCGAAAACTTCTTCAAAGAGATTGACAACAGCATTAAGAAGCATTGCCGTACGCAGAACGACGTACAGGCCTACCTCTTCATGTACCAGGGTTTCTCCAACGACTTGATGATGCTGATGGGCAACCTGATGCAATGGAAATTCCGCCTCCCCTCCATCTTCAAGGGGGCACTGCGTACCATGACGGAGAAGACCGTTCACGAGGTATGCACCAAGACGGTGTGGAAGCAAGATGACGTTCACAAGACGGCAGCTCAGGTACGTGCCTACAAGGAGCGCCTGGGCTACAGCGAGCAGTGGATGAGCGAATATGTCTATAACGTAGTGATGCTGGCCAAGAAAGAGCCTAAGCAGAAAGTTGATGAGGAGAAGAAGTGATTGAGCCTCATCCCCTTCAGCCTTTTCTGCCCCACGATGCGCGCCTATTGATGCTGGGTAGTTTTCCACCACAGCAAAAGCGGTGGTCGATGGAGTTTTATTACCCCAACTGGACCAACGACATGTGGCGTATCGTGGGGCTGATTTTCTTTGCCGACAAGCACCATTTCGAGCTCCCTGACCGGAAAGCTTTCAACAAGGAGCAATTGGTGACCTTTCTTACTCAGCAAGGCATCGCCCTCTACGACACCGCCTCGGCAGTGCGCCGCCTGCGCGACAATGCCAGCGACAAGTTCCTGGAGGTGGTCACCCCCACCGACATTCCTGCGTTGCTGGGCCAGCTACCCCTCTGCCAGGCCATCGTCACCACAGGCGAGAAAGCCACCCAAACCCTCTGCACCCTGGCTACTACAGCCAATCAGCAAACAAGGGAAGTCACTCCCCCACCCGTAGGCGGAAGTACCCAACTCACCATCGGCAATCGCACAATCACCCTCTACCGCATGCCCTCCTCCTCGCGAGCCTATCCCTTAGCGATAGAGAAAAAGGCCGCAGCCTACCAAAAAATGTTCGAGGAGGTATTACGCAACCCGTAACTGGTATTGTAATGATGTAAACCGCAGCAGATGGCGGAATTATGATGTAAACCGCAACTGTAGGGGCGTATCTAGAATCTGTTGTGCAACATTGAAGATACAAAAAAACCAACCGCTTGTAACTTAAGCGATTGGTTTTGATTTGCGTTGGAGTACCAGGATTCGAACCTGGAATGACAGGACCAGAATCTGTAGTGTTACCATTACACCATACTCCAATGTCCTTCGCAGAACGTTTTATTTCCGTTTTGCGGTTGCAAAGGTACGGACTTTTTTTGAACCACCAAACTTTTTCACCACTTTTTTTCAAAAAAAATCCTCATTCCCCTTCAGCACCCCCTGCACCCCTCTTAAAAAAAACTAAGAATCAAAGAGTTTTGGTCTTTTTTATGTTAGAACCAATAATTCGGCGTATCTTTGCAAACTAATGGCATCAGGCGATAACGCATCGCTCAGCTTAAAAACATAAAAACTCAAGAAGAATGAACGAAACAGAAAAATTGATTGAACAGATTATTGAAGGTATTCAAGATAAAAAAGGTAGAGGCATTGTGGTGGCCAATCTCACGGAGATTGATGACACCATCTGCAACTACTTCATCATTTGCCAAGGCAATTCACCCAGCCAAGTAACCGCCCTCGTGGAGTCTATCCACGAAAAGGCACGCATAGGTGCCCATGCTAAGCCCTACGCAGTGGATGGACTGCGCAACGCCAACTGGGTGGCCATGGACTACGGTGAGGTACTGGTACATGTCTTCTTGCCTGAAGCACGCCAGCACTACGACCTGGAGCACCTCTGGGCCGATGCCAAACTGACCGAAATAGCAGACTTAGACTAACAAAAACTTACTATAGAACAAAATGGAAGAAAACAAGATACCCAAGACCCCCAACGGCAACATACCCAAGACAAACTTGCCCAAGTTCAACCTCAATTGGCTCTACATGATCATTGCCTTGATGCTGCTCGGACTATACTTCACGAACGATAGCGCCACCACCTCGCGCGAGGTGAGCTACAATGAGTTCCAGCAATACGTAAGAAACGGCTATGTAGAGAAGGTCGTAGGCTATGACGACAACACGGTAGAGGCCTACATCAAGCCACGCTACGTGGCACAGGTCTTCAAGAACGACTCGAACAACGTGGGACGCTCACCCTTTATCATCACGGAGGCCCCCTCACGCGAAAGCCTCGGCACCTTTCTCGAGAAGGAGAGCGAGGAACAGCACTTCGATGGAGCGACCAATTACAAGAAACGCGGTAATTTTCTCAGCACCTTCTTCTGGCAAATCTTCCCCTTCGTCCTACTCATTGGTTTCTGGATCTACCTGTCGCGCAAATGGAACGGGGCCGGTGGAGGCGGAGGCGTATTCAGTGTAGGCAAGTCGAAAGCCCGCCTCTTCGAGAAAGGCACCAACCAACGGGTCACCTTCAAGGATGTTGCCGGACTGGCTGAAGCCAAGCAGGAGGTGGAGGAGATTGTCGAGTTCCTCAAGGAGCCTCAGAAATATACCGACCTAGGAGGTAAAATACCCAAAGGCGCCCTGCTGGTAGGTCCTCCGGGAACCGGTAAGACCTTGCTGGCCAAGGCCGTGGCAGGCGAAGCCAATGTACCCTTCTTCTCCTTGGCCGGTTCCGACTTCGTGGAGATGTTTGTAGGCGTAGGCGCCTCGCGTGTACGCGACCTTTTCCGTCAGGCGAAAGAGAAAGCACCCTGTATTGTCTTTATCGACGAGATTGATGCCGTAGGCCGCGCCCGTGCAAAGGCGGCTGCCATGGGAGGCAACGACGAACGAGAAAACACCCTTAACCAGTTGCTTACCGAAATGGACGGTTTCGGTTCAAACAGCGGTATCATCATCCTGGCAGCCACCAATCGCGTGGATGTGCTCGACAAGGCGCTGTTGCGTGCCGGGCGCTTTGACCGGCAGATCCATGTGGATTTGCCCGACCTCAATGAGCGCAAGGAGGTATTTGGCGTACACCTGCGCCCCTTGAAGCTTGACGAGAAGGTCGATGTCGATTTGCTGGCTCGCCAGACACCAGGTTTCTCGGGTGCCGACATTGCCAACGTCTGCAACGAAGCTGCTCTCATCGCCGCACGCCATGGAAAGAAGAAGGTGGACAAGCAGGACTTCCTCGATGCCGTTGACCGCATCGTGGGCGGACTGGAGAAGAAAACGAAGATAACCACGGAGGAGGAGCGCCGCTCCATCGCCATTCACGAAGCAGGACATGCCAGCATCTCCTGGCTGCTGGAATACGCCAACCCACTCATCAAGGTGACCATCGTACCCCGCGGACGTGCACTGGGCGCAGCCTGGTACCTGCCCGAAGAGCGCCAGATAACCACCCGCGAGCAGATGCTCGATGAGATGTGTGCTACTGTAGGCGGACGAGCCGCCGAAGACCTCTTCCTTGGTCGCATCTCCACTGGTGCCATGAACGATCTGGAGCGAGTGACCAAGCAGGCATACGGCATGGTGGCCTACCTAGGTATGAGCGAACGACTCCCCAACCTCTGTTACTACACCAACGACGAATACAGTTTCCAGCGCCCCTACAGCGAAAAGACAGCTGAGCTAATCGACGACGAGGTAAAGCGCATCGTCAACGAACAGTACGATCGTGCCAAGCAGATTCTGCTGGAGCACAAGGAGCAACACGCCCAGCTGGCCCAGCTGCTGATCGACAAAGAGGTCATTTTTGCCGAAGACGTAGAGGCCATCTTCGGTCCACGCCCCTGGGCCTCCCGTTCAGCCGAAATCATCAGCGCCAACCTAAAGGAGAGTAAAGAGGCAGCCAAAGCGAAAGAAGAACCCAAGAGAGAAGAAGAACCCCAAACTGAAGAATAACCCCAAGCTTGTAGCTTGAGCTAGTAGCTTGTAACTCGTAGCTTGTAGCTAGTAGCTAGTAACTAAAAAAAGACATGAAAAACAATTTTATCCTGCGCGCCCTGACGGGCATCGTGTTTGTGGCTGTATTGGCTGGGTCGATTCTACTCGGTCCTTACACCTTCGCCCTGCTCTTCACCTTGATTTGCGCGCTGAGCGTGCATGAGTTTGCACGACTCATCAACCAAAGTGGAGAGGCCCGTGTGCCCGCCCTGCTGACTGGCCTCTGCGGGGCATTTCTCATGCTGGGTCTCTGGGGATTCTGCACCAACAGTGCCGGTTCCTACATCCTATTGCCCTACCCTGCCCTGCTACTCTACCTCATCATTCGTGAGCTCTACCTCAAGCAGCCCAACCCTGTGGCCAACTGGGCCTACAGCCTGATGAGCCAGCTCTACGTAGCCCTCCCCTTTGCCCTTCTCAACGTGCTGGCCTTCCACAACGACCTGCAGACGGGAGAGGTGAGCTACAACCCCGTGCTTCCGCTGAGCCTCTTTATCTTCCTTTGGTTGAGTGACACTGGAGCCTATTGCGTAGGTTCACTCATCGGACGGAGACGCCTCTTTGAACGCATCTCACCTAAGAAATCGTGGGAAGGGAGCATCGGCGGTGGCCTATTCGCCATGGCCTCCTCGGCGGTCATGGCCCACTACTTTCCCTTCCTCACCACACTGCAGTGGATGGGATTGGCGCTCATCGTAGTGGTATTTGGCACCTGGGGCGACTTGACCGAATCGCTACTCAAGCGCCACCTGGGCATCAAGGACTCTGGCACCATCCTCCCCGGCCACGGTGGAATGCTCGACCGCTTTGACAGCAGTCTCATGGCCATACCCGCTGCAGCCGTTTACCTCTATGCACTGAGCCTCTTTTAGCGCAGAGGGACAAGAGTCAGTCCCGAGTTATTAACAAAACAGATGAGTTTTCAACCGTTTCAGCAACTTCTTACCTATTTATATAGCTGCTCTCGGCAAGAATAGCTTACTTCGCATCGGAAAACTAAAAAGGATTATATGGGAAAGATTATCGCATTAGCCAATCAAAAGGGTGGTGTGGGAAAGACCACCACCACCATCAATCTTGCCGCCTCGCTGGCCACGCTGGAGAAGCGCGTGCTGGTAGTCGATGCGGATCCACAAGCCAATGCCTCTTCGGGCCTTGGGGTGGACATCAAGCAGGCCGAATGTACCATCTATGAATGCCTCATCAACGGAGCCGACGTGAAACAAGCCATCCACGACACCGAGATTGAAACGCTGAAAATCATCTCATCACACATCAACCTGGTGGGTGCAGAAATTGAGATGCTCAACCTGAAGAACCGGGAGAAAATCATGAAGAGTGTACTTGCTCCACTCAAAGAGGAGTTTGACTATATCCTGATTGACTGCTCGCCCTCACTTGGACTGATTACGGTCAATGCCTTGACGGCAGCCGACTCGGTCATCATTCCCGTGCAAGCTGAATACTTTGCACTCGAAGGAATCAGCAAGTTGCTGAACACCATTAAGATTATCAAATCGAAGCTCAACCCCAAACTGGAGATTGAAGGCTTCCTGCTCACCATGTTTGACTCGCGCTTGCGCCAGGCCAACCAGATTTACGACGAGGTGAAACGCCACTTCCAGGAACTGGTGTTCAAAACCGTTATCCAGCGCAACGTCAAGCTCAGCGAAGCGCCCAGCTACGGTCTGCCCACCATTCTCTATGATGCCGACTCCACCGGAGCGCGCAACCACCTGGCCTTGGCCCGCGAAATCATTGCAAAAGAGAATGAATAGCAACGATCATAACTCGTAGCTCGTAGCTTGTAGCTTGTAGCTCGTAGCTCGTAGCAAATAGCTCGTAACTTGAAACAAAAAGAAAATATGGCACAGAAAAGAAATGCTTTGGGACGTGGCCTGGATGCCCTCTTCTCCATGGACGAGGTGCAGACCGGTGGTTCCTCCTCCATCAGCGAGGTGGAGCTGACCAAGATTCAGGTCAACCCCAACCAGCCACGGCGTGAATTCGACCCTGTGGCACTGCAAGAGCTGGCCGACTCCATCCGCGAAATCGGTATCATACAGCCCATCACGCTGCGCAAGATCAACGATGAAGAGTACCAGATCATCGCTGGTGAGCGACGCTTCCGCGCCTCGCAGATGGCGGGTTTGGAGCGTGTGCCTTCCTATATCCGTACTGCTGATGATGAGAACGTGCTGGAGATGGCCCTCATCGAGAATATCCAGCGCGAGGACCTCAACTCCGTGGAGATTGCCCTCACCTACCAGCACCTGCTCGACCAATATGGGCTGACGCAAGAGCGACTCAGCGAGCGTGTAGGCAAGAAACGCACCACCGTAGCCAACTACCTTCGCCTGCTCAAGCTCCCCGCACCGGTACAGATGGGGCTGAAGAACAAACAGATTGACATGGGCCATGCCCGTGCCCTGCTTAGTCTCGACGACCCCAAGCTGCAGGTCAAACTCTATGAAGAGATTGTGGCACAAGGCTACTCAGTGCGCCGTGTCGAAGAGCTCGTAAAGCAACTCAGCCAAGGCGAAAGCATTGTCAGCAACGGGCGCAAAATCGCCCCCAAGCAGCAACGCCTGCCCGAAGAGTACAACATGCTGAAGCAGCAGCTTTCCGGATTCTTCAACACCCGCGTACAGTTGACCTGCTCCGATCAGGGCAAAGGGAAAATCAGCATTCCCTTCGCCAACGAAGAGGAGCTGGAACACATCATGCGCATTTTTGATTCGCTAAAGAAATAGATGAAGAGAACGTTCATAACCCATCTCGTGCGCTTCAGCCTCGTGCTGCTGCTCTGCCTGCTGCAAATGGTAGGCGGCACGGCAATCATTGCCCAAAACCAGCCGCGGGCTGCCTCGAAACGACAGTATCACACGACTGCCGACAGCCTGGCCGCCGAAAATCAGCGCAAGATGCTAGAGCTAACTACTCCCCCAACGCTACAGAGCCAACCCCTACCCACCGACAGTCTGGACCAGGCTCTCAACCGGAAGCAATGGGTGCCCAACCCCACCAAGGCCACCTGGCTGGCCCTCATCTTTCCGGGCGGAGGCCAGATTTACAACCGCAAGTACTGGAAGCTCCCCATCTTCTACGGTGGCTTTGCCGGCTGTGCCTACGCCTTGAGCTGGAACAACAAGATGTACAAAGACTATATGAGCGCCTACAAGGATGCCGCCAACAACCGTTGGGACTCGTCGAGCATCACCGACCTGCTCCCCCCTGGCTACCTGGACCGCGTCTCGAAAACCCAACTCACCGAAACCCTGCGCAAGCGCAAAGATACCTACCGACGCTACCGTGACCTCAGCATCTTCGCCTTTATCGGCGTCTATCTGCTCTCGGTAGTCGATGCCTATGTTGATGCAGAACTCTCCAACTTCGACATCACTCCCGAACTGAGTATGCGTGTGGAGCCTGCCCTTATCGACACGAAGACCGTCAGCAGCAGCTCCTCTCAAAAGTCGGTCGGCCTGCAATGCAGCTTCCGCTTTTAACTTCCAAACTCCTGTACCAACCATGAAGAGAAGACCCTATATCACCCTCCTGCTCCTCCCCCTTGTTTGCAGCCTGAGCTCTACCCACGCTGCGGCACAAGAGCGTGTGGAGGTAACCATCCAAGAAAACGGCATCGCCCATGAAGAGTTCATCGACCTGCCTACAAGCATGACCTATCCCCTGGACAGCCTCCTGGTGGACTGGAAGGCCAAGAACTACATCGACCTGGGTAAGGAGTGCAGTACCTCGCCCGAGAATCCCCTCTTTAGCGACTCCGTCTATATCGACCGTCTGCAACGGATGCCCACCGTGATGGAGATGCCCTACAACGAGATTGTACGCAAATTCATCGACCAATATACCGGCCGACTGCGCAATCAGGTAGCCTTCATGCTGAGTGCCTGCAACTTCTACAT
>CAMCUZ010000033.1 GCA_945879145.1 uncultured Mediterranea sp. | reverse complement strand
TTATCAAAACCACTCCTCCTCTTTTTCGCTCTGCTGGGTGCCTGCAGGGATGGGGGTCTGATGAGGGCGTATGGCTACGGAATCGCTGTCGGCAGGGAGTTCACCTCCACAGCCTACGAGCAACTGCAGCGTCGCTCCAATAGGCACCTTCTCACCCGGGCGGAGCAGACGGCCCTTGTACTTCACGCCATAGACCCAGTCGAGCTCTCCACTCACCAGTTCCACGCTGTCGAGCTTGAACTCCTCCGCACGGAGGGAAGCCTCAGCTTGGCGCAGGGAGCTGTTGTCGGCCACGTCGGGGACCTCTTTCAACGGGATGCTGAAGGTATTGATGGTGAGGAAAACGGTACGGCCCAACTTAACCTGCTGGCCGGCCACGGGCACCATGTCGAGCACACAGCCGGCTGGCATCGTCTTGACGTAGTTGGAGTCGGAGACCACCGCCAACAGACCAGCACGTTGCATCAGCATCTCGGCCTCGTCCACACTAAGTCCCTTTACATCAGGTACCTTCACTGCCTCGCCATGATGCGTGTAGAGGTTTAGGCCCTTGAGTACGGCCAACACCAGCAGCACCGCCACAACCACCATGGCTATGAGGTTGCCCCACAAAAGGGCATTGTGCTTAAACGAAAAAAATTCTCTTATAGTCATCATTCCACTGTTTTTCTCGCCACAAAGATAGCGTTTTTTAAGCACATAGAGCAAATACCCCAAGAAAAAGCACGAAAAATCATCCCCGCCCAGCGAGGCGCTTGCGAACGGGAGCCTCGTAATAGCGATAGACCAGCCAGCCAAAAAGCACACAGCCCGCATAGAGAGGCAGAGCCACCTGCCAGCAGTCAGCCAGTCCATAGCGCTGCTCACGAATGAGCCAGGCGTAGAAGAGGTACATCATGGGGTAGTGAACCAAGTAGAGCGGATAAGAGAGCTGCCCCAGGCCTCGGTAGAGCGCCTCCTGGCTCGGCGTACCCTGTGCGGCAGAGGCACTCAGCCAGACGATAAGGGGGAAAACAACGATGATACAGCCCATCTCATAGAGTCCATTGAGACAGATTCCACCAGCCGGTGCAATGGCCGGCACGTGGAAGAGCACGAGGAGCAGCACTGTAGAAAGCAGGAAAGCCCCTTTGATACGGCAAGGCTTAAAGCGACGGCTCATCAGCAGCCCCAAACTGTAGGGAAAGGCCATACGGAGCAATCCGCCGACGAAGTTCACCCCATCGAGTGTCCATCCCACCCCGAGGCAACCGTAGCCCGAAGGGTCGGTCAGCGCAAAGCCGGTGAGCAGCAGGCCAAGCAGCACCACGAGTGCTACCAACCAACGCGTGGCGAGACGGCGGATGGCCAACGCATAGAGGATGTTGCCGATATACTCGAAGAAGAGCGACCACGAGGGCCCGTTGAGCGGGAACATCTCTCCATTGCCACGCACCTCATAGCCCACTCCCGGCAGCGCAGGAATCATAAAGCAACCGGCCACCACAGCCAGCAGGACAAAGTGAAGCGCTACGGGCGAACCATCCCACTGCTGCGCACCGCCCAGCAAAAAGGTCAGAGCACCGAAAAGAGCACCGAACAGCACCATCGGGTGTAGGCGGATCAGGCGACGTCGGAAGAACTCACGCACCGTGAAGCCCTTGCCCCACCGCTCATCATAGGCATAGCCCATCACGAAACCAGAGAGCAGGAAAAAGAAATCCACAGCCAGATAGCCGTGATTGATGACTGTAATAACCCCCTCGCCAGCCCCATTGACCGCCTCGGCAAAGGCAAATCCTTCAAACAGATGATACCACACCACCAACAAGGCAGCCACACCCCGCAATCCGTCCAGCAAGGCAAAATGGGGCTTAGAGCCCAACAGTTCGTTCGTTTTCTCCATAATGAATTTTTTCCTGCAAAGATAGTGCAAACCGAGAGAAATACCAAAGGATATTCAATTTTAAATGTAAAACGGATACACCTACAGTATCAGGAAGCAGCCTTCAATGAAATAGACAAAATAAATTACCTACTTAAAAGAAAATGAGCTCATAAGCCGTAGGTATAGGGTAAGTCTAAGGTAAGTCTAAAGTAACTCAATACCTACGCTAAGGTAACACTAATCCAGCTCTAATCTGGAATTAGAGTTTGATTAGAGTTTGATTAGAGATTGATTAGAGATTGATTAGAGGTAGAGGGGAGTTACTTAGGAGAAAATAGGACAGAATCATTGATTTTATACGAAGAAAGGGACAAACGGTCGTTGAATCGTCCGCTTGTCCCTTTCTGCGTCAAACGCTGATTTGAGCGTCTGTTTGTAATTAATATTGAGTAACCTTCACGTCATCAATGGTGACGTTGCCGCCGTAGCTATTGATGGACCAGCAGTTCTGCTGCAAGCCATAGATACGCTGGGTGGTACCGTATTCACCATTGATGTACATCACCACCACTGAATTGTCGGTATAGATATCCACCTGATACCTATTATCGGCAGGACGAGGGAAGATGTAACCATCAGCACCGACGATAAAGCCCTTCCCTTCTGCTCCCTCTTGCTCAAAGTTGACTTTGCGGCGACCATTGGCCCACTCGGGGTTCACCACCAGCGAGTAGTACTTCGTGGCATCCGTGCCACGGGCAAATGAAACGCCCCACTTGTCGCCCTCGCCAGCGGTGGTCAGCGTGAAGGAGATATGGTTGTGATAGCCCAGGCGATTGAAAAGGACGTACCCTTCACCCTGGATAGCACCTGAGGCGTAGTGGTCAGAACTCATCACCTTCACCTCAGCCGGCTTGTCATACTTAGCCGCCATGGCGGGCACCTCGCCCACGCTCAGCGTACCATCAGCATGCTGCACCAGCTTGTGGCAGACGAGTGCTCCCGACCAGTTGGGTTCTCCCTCGGCCCCTACGGCTACGTTCTTGTCGTGGATCGAGGTACCGGTACGGTAGGGTGACCAGCCCCAGATAAGGCGGTCTGTACCATTTGAGGCGCTCTTTGCGGCATAGAAAGCTCGGGTATCCAAGACTCCCTCTTTGTCGTCGGCGGGCCATTTGGGTCCCTCGTTGAAGCACTTCTTCAAATCCTCGAGTGTGGGAGCCATCATGTATTTCACCTTGCGGCTCCAGTCGCTCCGGTAGGCTTCGCTGTAAATCATGTACCACCAATCGCCCATCTTGAAGATATCAGGACACTCCAACATACGGTCCCAAATCATGCACGAGAACTGCCCGGCATAGCTCCACTCACGCAGATCGGTTGAGGTAAACTCAGCAAACTTCAACTTGCTGGAGATGATCATGTGCCAGAGGCCATTCTCATCCTGGAACACCTGCGGGTCGCGGAAATCCACCTCGGAATAGCCGTAGTCGGCCCCATTGATAAGCCAGACTCTGTCCTTGGTCCAGGTCTTGAAGTCGGGTGAGGTGGCACGCATCACCACCTCGCGTGTGGTATGACCGGTATAGTAAATGTAGTAGAGGCCATCCTTCTCATTATAGACCGCACAGCCGGTTCCGAGTGCAGCATCCAGTTCATACTGGCTCGCTCCTGTAGGAAGTACCTCACCCAAGCCTTGGTAGGTCGCGCCATCAGCAGTCGATACACCATAAATGGGGTGATAGCACCAACGGTCGTTGTTATCAAACTCTTGCAGATAGAGCACCTTGAACTCGCCGGCTTTGGTGTCATAGAAGGGCATCGGGTCGCCTACACGGCCAATGGCAGGCTTCCAATAGGTAGTATAACCGGCCTCTTCGGTAGGCGTAAAGTATTCAGTAGTAACGGTCCAATCCTTTTCAGGATCACCAGCGAAGTGGTCATCGCTGCATGCTGTCAGCGATAAAGCCGACAACACCAATGTAGATAGTATCATTGATTTCATGAATGATATGTTTTTTGTATGGAGATGAATAAAAGGTTATTTCGACAGGTGGTTGAAGGCGTTGCGGGTCATGATGGCGATGTTCTTATGGAACTTCTCCACATAGCCAGCCTCGAAGGTGTATGAGTACCAGTCGTAACATCCCGTTCCAATGCAGATAATGCCGCCCTTTCCATCGTGAGCTGGGTATTCCCAGGCTACGATAGCGCCATCACCTCCTACACCGAGAATCGAGCCACCCGTGCGAGCCTGCCACATGGCATAATCGTCATAGCCACCCCAATCGGTGCCGATGTGGTACTGAGCGGTTGAATTGGTGATATGGTATCCTGCATCGGTGGTATAAACCGCCTGGGGATCATCGCCTGCAACCAGGCCCTGCCACAACGGATGACCAGCCTGACCGCTGTAGATCTTAAAGTCCCACGGACCACCACAAAGCTCAGCAGCATCCTCATTCTGTCCCCAGCAGTTATTCGGCGTGGTCCACTCATCCTCACCGGTCACGCCAATGAACGAGGGCAAGTTGGTGGCATAACGCGTCAGGAGCAGAGAGCCTCCATTCTCATAATAGCTGCGGAGCTGATTCTTGGCGTTCAGCGCATAGGGAGCCTTAGCCACAAACTGATCATGTCCGTCCACACCGCCATCATAGTGGAAATGCCACCAGATGACTTGACACTCCGACAGGTCGATACGCTCTGCTGCGATATCGGCAAACGAAGCATAGAGCGACTGCTCCACATTCGACAACATCCATGAGCAGGCCTCTTTAGCCTCCGGATCGAGTTCAGACATGGTCGAGGCGTTGCCAACGAAGAGAGCCTTTGGCTTGGAAATGGCATACACGATAACGGTATATTGCGCTTGAGCGGTACCATTGGTGATGGTATAGACCACCGGTTGACTGAAGTCCTGCTCTACCCCACTGAGTGGTGTGCATGTAGCGCCTTCACTATATCCTACTGTAGGCACCAAAGCTGAAAGATTGACATCGCCAGGTACATAGACCGTAATCGTCTTCGACTCTTGGTTAATCACGCCATTATACACCTCGTTGATGACAAAAGAGTAGATTTTTGCCTCATCCCGTTTGGCTACCAGCGTCCAGTCCAGGAAGAGATCACCGTTGGTGACATGGATGTTTTGAGCCCCATCCATATTGACCTTCTCTCCCTGCTGAAGATTGGCCACAGCCCCTTCAGAAAGGCGCAGGTCGGTGACGGTCATCGCTTTCGTGTCGTAGGTTTCGGGCAGGTTGACGGTGACCGTACGGGTAGCCATATTCACCTTACCCTCGTAATTGTCGAGTGAAAGCGCCTCAATGGTGCAGTCGCCCGAGAGTTGCAAGTCACTGACGTTATCCGAGGTACAAGCCCCTAAACAAATCATCAGCAAGAGTGCGAAAAGAGCACTTATGTTGTTACTTCTTGTTTTCATATCATCTGAATGTATTTTACCAGTTACCAATGTTCTGAGTGTAATTGCCGTTGGATGCAGCGACCTGTGCAAAAGGTATCGGCAGATACTCACCCTTGTTAGCGGTGAATTCAGCCTCGCCATAGACGGTACACTTGGTCTTCTCTGAGGCATAATAGTTGTTGAGCGTCTCGGCAGCCTCGCCCCAACGCACCAGGTCGAAGAAGCGTTCTGACTCCATAGCCAGTTCCAGACGACGCTCCATCTTCACAATCTGAAGGGTCTGGGCCTTGTCGTACGAACCAGTGTAATTCTTACAATAGAACTTCACACCATACTTGGTCGGATAGTTGCTGATCATCTGGGTACTTGATGCAGCACGTGAGCGAATCTGGTTAACCAAAGCGATTGCTTGGTCGCTCTTACCCAGCTGGGCTAACGCCTCAGCCCGTTCAAGCAGGACATCGGCATAGCGGAAGACGATGCGATTCATGCTGGTGGCCCAGAACGATCCCTTGATAAGGTACTGACCTATCAACGCGGGATCTACATTCTGCTTCAGCGTAACATAGTAACCATACAGCCCTCCTGAACGACTCCAGTTTGAGGTGCGATCCATGATGAAGTTCGAGTTGAACATGTAGGGTAGGCCCGTAAGACCTACGGTGAGGAAGAGACGAGGGTCGGCATTATCGGTTGTCATGTCGTAATCCTTCTGATTGTAGCTGTCCAACAGAGGCAGACCACTGTTGTCGGTACGGAAGGCATTGACCAGATTCTGCGAAGGCTTGTAGAAGTCGCAACCACCATCCGTAACCTCGGCGATATTGGGACAAATCAATCCGTTTGACCAGTTGAGGTTGCCATACGTTGAGCCGTCATTGCGCGAGTATTGGATAGCCCAGATGGATTCACAACCATTCTCATACTGCTCCTCGGGACGGAAATTGTTGTGCATATCGGCCTCGAGCCCATAACCACCGGCCGTATAGATGGTGGGGTCAGAGTATTTCAACACCTGATTCAAGTCCTCTTCATTGATGCTGGTTACCTGGTTACTCTTGGCATCGTCTTGACGGTAAGCCTTGTACAGATAAACCTTGGTAAGGAAAGCAGCACAAGCAGCCTTGGTGGGGCGACCCTTATCGACCTGAACAACAGGAAGTAACTCATAGGCCTCTTCCAGTTCGCGGGCAATAGCGGCCCAGGCTTCGTCGTTGCTGTATGCGGTATTCGACAGCTGGCCGTAAGCGTCGTAATCGAGGTTAGCATCCAGGATGAAAGGAATATTTTTGTAAAGGCGCTTCAGCAAAAAGTGGCTGTAAGCTCGCAGGAATTTCATCTCGGCTAGACGTTGTGATTTGAGCGCATAAGAGTCATCACACTTCTCAAGCACGCTGATGGCGGAATTCACGCGCGAGATGGTAATGTAGAGGCGATTCCACATATCACTGATGTTCCAGTTCGTGGTGAGCACCCCCTTCTGCACCTCCAGCTGATGAAACACGTCACCATCATTGACCGAGCTACCCCCCTTATAAGCGTCGTCTGAACGGACATCATAGTTCCACATCGAGAACGAGCCATTGATGTCCTCACTCTGCGTAAAGCCGGCATAAGCCGAGATAATGGTATTCTCTACTAACGAGGGATCTTTCACCTGGTTCTCGTCGAGCGTACCTTGAGGCACCTGCTCCTCCAGGAAGTCGGAGCAGCCAGCTGCCATCACACCCAATGCGGCAGCCATTATATAGTTGAATATCTTTTTCATACCGTTATTTTAGAAAGTGACGTTAAGTCCAAATGAGACATTAACAGGAATGGGATAGCCAAAGTTAGCATTCTCAGGATCTACGCCTGTGAAGCTCTTACTCTTGATCGTCAGTAGGTTTTGAGCCGACACATAGAGGCGCAGACGCTCCATAAAGAGCTTGTTGGTAAAGGCCTTAGGGGCATTATAACCCAGCTGAATGTTGCGCAACTTCAAGAACGAGCCATCTTCCACATAGTAGCTTGATACGCGAGTCTCATTGTTGTTGTTGTAAGTAGAGAGCGCGGGAATGGTGGAGTTGGGGTTGCTGGGTGACCAGGCCTGAAGCAAGCGGTCGCCCTTGTTGAGGTTGGCCACATTCACACCGGCCCACAGGTCGGTCTCCTTCTTCAGGTCAGAGATGACATCCACCCCTTGAACACCTTGCCAAAACATGGTTAAATCCCAGTTCTTGTATTGCAAGTAGATGTTGAAGCCGTAGGAGAAGTCGGGTACCGGTGAGTAGATCCAATCCTGGTCGGCCTCCGTAATCTTGCCATCCTTGTTGAGGTCGAGGAAACGCATACGACCTACTGCAGCGCCCTGTTGCTCAGCATGATTATCCACCTCAGCTTGACTCTTGAAGATGCCGTCGAAGATGTAGCCGACCTGTGCACCCATGGGGTGACCAATCACACTCTTCACGCCATTGCCGCCGAAATCACCGTTGGCAGCTACAGTCTCAGGCAGTTTGGTAATCTCATTCCGATAGGTACCGACATTGGCGGTAATATCGTAGCTAAAGTCGCCCATCTCGCCGCGGTAGCCCAAGTTAAGCTCAATACCTTTGTTCTTCATCTCACCGGCATTGATCCACATGGATGAGCCTTCACCCATGGCTGCGATACCCGCCATGTAGAGCAGGATATCCTTGGTGGATTTATCGAAGTAGTCGAAGCTACCATATAAGGTATTATTGAAAAGGGCGAAATCGATACCGATGTTGGTCTGCGTGGTGGTCTCCCACTTGATGTCGTTGTTACCAATCTGTACACGCTTGAAGCCTGACTGCAGCTGTTGTCCGCCATTGGTTCCCACGATATCATACGCGGTACCGTAACTGTTACCACCAAAGTTGGCATCACCATAAACGGCGGAATACAGGGTATAGCGCGCAGTATTCGAGATCTCCTGGTTACCGGTCTGTCCCCACGATGCACGCAACTTGAGGTCGGTCAGCCAGCTTGAGGTCTTCTCCATGAACGACTCCTGAGTCAAGCGCCAGCCCAAGCTGATCGAGGGGAAGGTACCATACTGGTTGCTCTTACCAAAGCGGCTTGAACCGTCGCGACGTACGGTGACCGAAGCCATATACTTGTCTGCATAGGTGTAGTTGGCCTTACCGAAGAATGAGACCAGTGAGTAACCGCTGCCTGACCCATAAGCCTTTTCCACACCGGTACCTGCATCGGGCCACATGTAATCGGGATTCAGAATCTCGTAATCGTAGCGCTTGCCCGAGAACCAGACGTCACTCTGTCTGTTCAACTCCATACCTAACATATAGTCTGCACGGTGCTTACCTATCTCCATATTATAGGTTGCAACGGCATTCCACATCCACTTGGTCCAATGCTCCTGCTTTGCCTCGACAGCGTTTTCTGGATTGGCCACGTTACCATTGTCGATAGGGAGCGTGAAGATACGCTGCTGCTTCTGTGCGTAGTCGATACCTGCCGTCGTACGCAGGTTAAAGCCCTTGAAGAGTGCCAGGTTCAGATAGACATCACCGAAAGCACGCCAATAGGTGTAACGGTTATCTTTGTTGCGGCTGAGGCGACCCAATGGATTCTCACGGTCGGCATAGCCACCAGCCAAGTTGGCAAACTCACCGCTCGTAGTATATACAGGGAATGAGGGGTCAAACTGCAACACGTTTTCCAGGAAACCACCGGGAGCACTCACTTCCGAGGTACGGTTCATCGTGAAATGCTCACCGATGGTCAGCACGTCACCAATCAACTTATAATCGGTATTGATACGGGCAGAAAGGCGTTCGAAGTCGGTGTACTTAATGATACCCAGGTTCTTGTAGTAGCCTAAAGAGAAGTAACTAGACCCCTTCTCGCTGCCATTGCTCACACTGACGTTGTAATTCTGTATCACACCGGTGCGTGTTGTTTCATCAAACCAGTCGGTATCAGATGCAGGGATGGTATTGGCTTCATCCAGATACTTCTGCATCGTCACTTTATTGAGCTGAGGAGTGCCTGCCGCATCGTAACCCCAGTCGAAGTGATAACCCAAGTTATTGTTGTTGGGATCCAGGCCATCATTGACATTAGCCTGCCAAAAAGCGCGTCCCCACTGCTCAGCGTTGAGCACCTTCATTCTGTTGGCATAAAATGAGGCTGTAATGCTGGCATCCAGATCAACCTTGATTTTACCCTCTTTACCCTTCTTGGTGGTGATGATGATCACACCATTGGCTGCCCGCGAGCCATAGATACTGGCTGATGCAGCATCCTTCAACACCTGAATGGACTCAATATCGTTACCATTCAGCTCGTGCATGCCCGATTTGGTGGGCACACCATCAATGATATATAGCGGGTCGTTGTTGTTGAGCGTACCGATACCACGAATACGCACAGTGGCTGCTCCCGAAGGGCTTCCATCGGCTGTGATATTCATACCGGGCACCCTACCTTGCAGTGCCTTGATGGGGTTGTTCTCATTCTGCTTCTGGAGCTCGCTGACACTGACTACGCTGACAGCACCTGTCAAGTCTGCCTTGCGTTGCACTTGATAACCGGTCACAACCACCTCTTGAAGCTCGGTCATATCCGCCAGCTCTACGCGCATGCCATCGACAGCCTTCAACGTCTGCGACTCACAGCCTACGTACGAGAAGATGAGTTGTGCACCCTGATTGACCTGAATCACAAAATTACCATCTAAATCGGTAAGGGCAGCCTGTTCGGTGCCAACCTCTCTGACGGTGGCTCCTATGAGCCCCTCTCCATCGGTTTTGCTTACCACTACGCCGGTAATCTTCATGGTCTGAGCACAAAGGTCAACTGCCGACAAGACTACCATGAGGAGAGCAAATAATAATCTTTTATTCATAAAAAAAAGTAGTAATTGATGAAATGTTTCTGTTCTCTATGTTATCCGTTAACAATCTTCCTAACTTCATCAAAATTCTCATTATCCTACAGAAAAGGTTATCCAAATCTCTTTCCGGAAAAGTTTAGCTGATTAATCCTACTATGACTAAAGTTCTGTTTTGTTCATCGGTTTAGGGTTACATGTGGTTTCATCGCTCTATTTCGAGCACAAAGATAGGTAGAGACAGAAGGTAGAGACAAAAAATAAGGTTGCAACATGAAGGAAATATGTTGCAACCTTGACCCGTGTAACAAATGTAACAAGAGGATGAATCAAAAATGTGAACTGAGACTAGCTTGGTTTTATCTTGCTTGGCATGACACCGAAATAGGACTTGTAGCACTTTGAGAAATAGGTCGCATCTGGAATACCTACCTCACGGGCCACATCGGCTACGGAAACGAAACTGCTCATCAGCAGTTGACGCGCATGCTCCAAACGGGTGTTGCGTATCACCTCTACGGGCGACTCCCCGGTCAAGGCTTTGCATTTACGATAGAGCTGGGTACGGCTCAAACAAACCATATCAGCCAGCGATTCCACATTGAAAGACTGATCAGCATAATGCTTTTCAACCGATTCACGCAGCTTTTCCAGGAACAGCTGGTCATACCTTGACAACTGTTGCTCGGCGCGCGTCCTATCTATTGCGCTCTGTTGCCCCATCATTTCATCCTCCTTCGGCCATCCGGAGGCATGATGCAAAGCGATACGGACACGATTCTTTAACAGGGTATCCATCTGAGCCAAAAGGACCGAACTATTAAAGGGCTTCGCCAGATAGGCTTCGGCTCCGCACTGCATTCCCTGTACACGCTGTTCATCCAGCGAGCAGGCTGTTAGCATCACCACGGGGATATGGCTGGTTGACATCTCGCTCTTTAGCCGCCGGCAACACTCCAATCCATCCATCACAGGCATCATCACATCGCAGATGATGATATCCGGCACCTGCTGCTGGGCAGAAATCAACCCTTGCTCACCATCGACAGCCGTCAATACCCGGTAATGGCCATAGAGCAACGTCGAGATGAGCTCACGCATATCGGCATTGTCATCAATGACTAGTGCTAAGGGTAAACGCTCATCCTCGTCTTGTTGCACATCTGTTTCACCTCTCGTTGAGGTCAGGTTGGAGCAAGCCAATAAGTGGTCGGGATCCAAATGGTGCTCGATGGGAAGGTCACGCACGGCTGCAGGGGATAAGGGGATATGAAGGGTTATCACAGTACCACTCTCGGCGATCCCATCATCTGCGGTCTGGGATTCTACTTGAATCGTACCTCCCATCAGTTCAACGTACTTCTTGACCAGTGCCAGTCCGATGCCTGATCCTTCGGTATTGTTATGTTCAATCTGATAGAAGCGTTCAAAGATCAGGTTCAGTTTGTCTCTGTCTATGCCTGGCCCCGTATCTCGAACCAGAATGGTCAGGTCATCACCCCGCAGACACTCCAGCAGAATCATGCCATGGGGTGGAGTAAACTTTATGGAGTTTCCCACCAGGTTATAGACCATGCGTTCAAGTTTCCCAACGTCCACGTTGACCATCCATTCTCCCGGGCTGATGTGGAGATTCAGGTTAATCTCCCTACGCTTAGCCAGCGATAAGAAGGAGTCGTACCAGCCCCTTATCTGTTCGTTGATATTCACCCGTTGCAGTTTCAACTGCATCTTGCCATTCTCCACTTTACGGAAGTCCAGAATCTGATTCACCAGATCAAGCAGGACCTTGACATTGCGTTGAGCCATCAACAGCAACCGTTTCGCCTGCTTCTGGCCACTATCGGTGCACTCGTTCAGTTCGGACAGCGCCTCTTCAACAGGAGCTGCAATCAGCGTAAGTGGGGTACGAAAGTCGTGTGAGATATTGGTAAAGAAGACCAGTTTGGCATTGGTGGCCTCCTCCAGTTCCTTCGTCATGGTAAGTAATTGTTCGTTCTGCTGGCGAAGCGTGTTCTGTTGCTCATGCAATCTCTTGTTGCTGGCCTTACGTAACATGTTCAATCTGATGAACAGGAAACAGATTGAGCATACCAAAGCCAAGATACCCAGCAAGGCGTAAAGCAGCATCAGCTCCAGCCGACTCTGCTTCAGGTAAAAGAGTGCCCGGTCGTGCATACGTACCACCCGATTGACCTCAGCAGTAAGTGCCTTTTCCATATTGATCAGCAGAATGGCTTCTTGAGCCGTGCTCACCAGGTAGCTGGGCAGCAGAGACTGACGTGCGACCGGTTCACCACGCAAAATCTTCAGAGCGGTCTGAATAATCACATCACCATCTGTAGGGTAGATGGCTGAGGCATCGAGTTCACCTTTCTCCACCGCCTCGATACCCAGCCCAGGTGCTCCAAAGCCATCGGCACCAACAAAGATAATCTGATGGCCCGGCATGAACCGATCGGCTGCTTGCTTGGCAAGAGCGGCCATATAGTCACTATGGGCTACAATGGCATCGACTTCGGGATAGAGGCGCAACAGAGAGTCGGTCTTTTCAAAAGCCAAAGGGCCATCCCATTGGGCATCAACAGAGGCTATCACGCGAATATGGGGAGAGCCTTTCAATCCCTCATGTAGTCCCTCGTGACGCAACCAGGCCGGAGAGGTTTTCATATCCCCTGTAAGTTCAATGACCTCTCCCCCAGTAGATTGCAACCGTTTGGAAATATAGGCGGCCTGTTGCTTACCGACGCCCACATTATCACCACCTACAAAGGCGGTAAATTGGTCACCATTCACCACACGGTCAAAAAGGAGCACCGGTATGCCCTTTCTGTAGGCCTTGGCGATCACATCGGTTAATGCAGCCGCTGTATTGGGAGATACCACGATAATATCGAAGTGATTATCCATGAAATATTGAATATCTTCAATCTGTTTGGCCTCCTGGTCGTCTGCACAGCGTATCTCTAGCGTGGCCTGTTCTTGGAGCAACAATTCACGCAGCATCTCATTGTTCTGCTTCTGCCGCCAATGGCCACCGCTACACTGTGATACACCAATCCGGTAAAGTTTCTGCTCCTCACCATGATCGCAAGAGGTGAACAGACAGAATAGCAGCACAAAAGAAAGGAGGTAAAACGAGAGAGGTCTTAACTTGATTTTCATGTGATATTGGAATTAAGATAATACTGGCTGCAAATTTACAAAAAAAAAGAGAAAGGACAAGCATGTCCTATTCAATGACAGCTTGTCCTTGCGTAATATTTAAAGGTGTGTTGTACGAAGGGTTACTTCGGCATCCGATCAAGGAGCGTCTGGGGCAGGGTGGGCATGGCACCACTCTGGGTGCAGACAAAGGCACTCACCTCAACTGCCAGCTTGTGGGCCTCGGGGATGGAGAGTCCCTTCAGAATGGCAGCAGTAAAGGTAGCGGTGAACGAGTCACCTGCTCCTACCGTGTCGGCCACCTTCACCTTGGGGGTCTCCTGGAAGCTGATCAAGCCAGGGGTGAAGACATAGCTGCCGTTGGTGCCGCAGGTCAGAATCAACATCTTCAAGTTATACTTGGCCAGCAGAATCCAGCACTTGTCTTGCAGGTCAATCCCGGGGTAACCAAAGATACGGCTGATAGTAACCAGCTCTTCGTCGTTGATCTTCATCACATTGCAGCGACGCATGGAGTCACAAAGCACCTCCTGAGTGTAGAAATTCTGGCGCAGGTTGATATCGAAAATCTTCAGTTCAGAGCCCGTATCGGGCATGGTGTCGAGGAAGCGATTGATCGTGGCACGGCTCACCGCACTACGTTGAGCCAACGAGCCAAAGCAGACAGCACGCGTGCGCAGAGCCAGGTCGCGAAGAGCAGGTGTGAAGGGAATGTTGTCCCAAGCTACCCCCTCCTTGATCTCATACTGCGGTACGCCAACTTGGTCGAGCGTCACCTGAACCGTACCCGTAGGGTAATCCACACGGTCAATTTGCGCATTAACCTTCTTCTCGGCAAGCACTTGGAGAATCTCGTCGCCCAGAGAGTCATTGCCCACGGCACTGACTACACGGCTGTTGAAACCAAACTGAGACACATGATAGGCAAAGTTAGCAGGAGCTCCACCAATCTTCTTTCCTTCGGGCAGACAATCCCACAATGCCTCGCCCATTCCAACAATAATTTCGTTCATGATATATACGTATTTAAGTTTATTTTTTCATTCTAAAGAAGAAGAGCAGTAGGTAAGCAACACCCACGGCCATTACTGCTACTGCACCCAGCTGCCCCATAGCATCGGCAGCGACACCCATAGCCAAGGGGAAGACCGTACCACCGAAGAGGCCCATAATCATCAAACCGCTGATTTCATTCTGGCGGCTCTTGTCGGAGAGCAACGCCTGCGAGAAAACCAGTGAGAAGATGTTGCTATTGCCGTAACCCACCAGGGCAATGGCGGTATAGAGCACCGCCTTCGATGTACCGAAACCAAGACCGGCCATAGCCAACGCCATCATCACCACGCTAATCAGGAAGAAGAGGCGGTTGCTCATCACCCGCAGGAAGAAGGAGCCCGTGAGGCAACCAATGGTACGGAAGATAAAGTAGAGCGAGGTGGCAAAAGCGGCATCATTGAGCGTCATTTCGTGACGTTCCATCAGGATCTTGGGAGCTGTGGTATTGGTACCCACATCAATGCCCACGTGACACATGATGCCAATGAAGCAGAGCAGAACCACCGGCCGGGAGAGCAGCTTGACACAATCCATGATCGATGAAGCCTTACCCTCAATGGGATCCTCCTCAATCGAAGTGCCATAGAGTGCCAACGTGGCCACTAAGCCGATAATCAGGTAGATGGGGAAGAGCACACGCCAACCCAGACCGAAAGAGGGAATCGTAGCCATAGCGCCCCACATGGCGATATAGGGGGCCATAAATGAGGCAATGGCCTTGACAAACTGACCGAATGTGAGCGTAGAGGCCAAGTTGCCGCCGCGGATGACCGATGAAACCAGCGGATTGAGCGAGGTTTGCATCAGTGCGTTACCGATGCCCAACAGCGAGAACGAGAGCAGCATCAAGGTGTAGCTGTCGCCAAAGAGGGGTAAGAGCAAGGAGAAGAGGGTTACCACCAAGCTGAGAAGCACCGTCTTCTTGCGTCCGATGCGGTTCATCAACATGCCCGTAGGCACACTGAAAATCAGAAACCAGAAGAAGACCAGAGAAGGAAACAGATTGGCCTCTGAGTCGGACAGATTCAAATCGGCCTTCACATAATTGGATGCAATGCCTACCAGATCCACAAATCCCATGGCAAAGAAGCAGAGCATCAACGAAAGTATCGCAAATTTATTTGTTTTCATTATGATTCTTATACTGAGTAAATAAACAAGAGGGTTATTAACCTTATCGGTTATAGCTTGTATCGGTTCTTACTGTAAGCTCGAATGTATCGAACTCACATAAATACTAATTCTTTTTCTCTATCTGGTAAATTTTAGCCTTAGCCTTACCCTTGATGGTCAATTTATTATAGGGTTCGGAGGGGAAGACCAAGTTGGTCATGGACATCTTGCCGTCGGCATCGAGTGCCTCGATGCTGCACTTGTCCACAAAGATGCGCAACTGCTTGAGGGTACCGTAGGTGGGAGCCATTGTGATGGTGGGGAAGTTGTCGCTAAAGGAGACGTCGCCACTCTGCAGACGGTTCATATAGAAGAGTTCTTCCTCTGGATTGTATCGCATCACTAACCGCTCGCCTTTGGCGTTGCGCAAGGTAATCTCTGCCTCACCACGAAGTGTAACGACGATTTCACACTGATCAGTGGGCTGGCTGATTACTGCTCCACGTGCAGCATCCATCTCCTTGGCAGGACGTACGCTGCAGTACGTCTCGCCCTGGTATTCAAAGAGACCCAACTCACGGGCAATGCTATTGGCCGAACGGAACTGACGGGTAGGCACCTGGTTGGCATACTGCCAGTTGCTCATCCAGGCAATGGCCACATTACGCTTCTCAGGCGCATTGTAGAAAGTTACCGTAGCGTAGTGGTCCTTTCCATAGTCCATCCACTTGGTCACCTCGGGAGCCGACTCGCAAGTGAACGTGTGACCGTCGAACGTTCCGATAAAGTACTGCGTGGCACTACCTCCGAAAGGACCTCCGGGGTTGATGTTGCAAATCAGCATCCACTTCTGCTTGTCGGTGCCCTCAACAGGCATCTTCATCAGGTCGGGACACTCCCACACACCGCCATGGTTACCGTATTCACGGCCAAAGCTACTCTCCAGCGTCCAATCCTTGAGGTTGGGTGAGGAGAAGATTTGCATCTCCTGACCTACGGCGAGAATCATGTTCCAAAAGCCTGCCTCAGCATTCCAGAACACCTTGGGATCGCGGAAGTCAGGTGCCTCAGAGACCAGAACAGGATTTCTCTCGTACTTGGTGAAACTCTTGCCACCGTCCGTGCTATAGGCTATCGACTGCGTCTGACGTTCACGAGCCGAAGTATAGAAGGCTACGATGGCATTGGCTCCAAAGCCTGCGGTATTCTCCGTGTCGATAACACACGAACCGCTGAAAATGGTGCCCAGACCATCTCCTTCGAGCGCAACGGGTTGGTGCTCCCAGTGCACCAAATCGGTGCTGGTTGAGTGTCCCCACGACATGTTCTCCCAATAGGAACCATAAGGATTGAATTGGTAGAAGAGGTGCCACACCCCATCTTGATAGAACATACCATTGGGGTCGTTCATCCAACCGTAAGCCGGAGTGTGATGGTACGCCGGACGATGTTTTTCCACATTCTTTGTATCGAACTGGTCAGCATAATTCATCCGTTTCCAGCAAGTAAAACCGTTGATAGCACCGGTAGAACGCGAATTGGCCATAAAGGTGATGTCGAGTAATGCCCCCTCCTCGACCTCGTATGGCACGAAATAATCCACCTTATCCACCGCAAGACGGAGGTTAAAGGTCTTCAACAACTGATTATTCTTGATGACGCGTACATGAGCCATCTCCTCCTTCTCCTCTACAGGAAGGAGCAGGTACTTTTTCTCTGTATCTATGCGCACCATAGCGTGACGTTCACCCAGGATTTGCACAGTTTCAGCAACGTTTTTTGTTTGAGCAAAACAGCATGAGGCGGCAATCAAGAGGCCGCAGCTCAACGCTAAGAATTTCTTTTTTACATTCATGGTATTCACCGTTTTAATGAGCATTATTATTTTCGTCTGCAAATGTAGTGCAGAGTAGCTGAACGGAGTGTAAGATTTGTTTCGATTGGTATTTGAAATGTTACATACCCCGCTCAACAACGGGGTATGCAACATTTATCCAGTTTGGTTACAACATTTATTTTATTTGAATGGAGCGTAACCAGGGTTCTGGGTGTAGAGTCCGTGAGAGAAGCCATACTGATTGTTAGGCACGGGATAGTATTCATCCTTTCCGGCCGTGAAATGGGCGTTACCGTAGTAGATACGACCCTCTTTCTCTTGATCGATATAGTTGTTCATCGTCTGCTCAGCAATACCCCAACGCACCAGGTCGAAGAAGCGTTCGCCTTCGAGGGCCTTCTCCAGACGCACCTCACGACGGAGTGCCTCACGAGCGTAAGCCTGTGTCCATCCAGCAGCGGGATAGAGACCGATAAGGTAACGGGCTGCATCCTTCGAGGGGTCGTTGAAGTCCTTGACGTAAGCACTCTGGCGAGCACGGTCGCGGACTTGGTTAATGAGCTCACGCGCAGTATCCAGCTCTTCACCCAATTCAATTAAGGCCTCAGCCTTCCAGAGCAGAACATCGGCATAGCGGATAACCTGCCAGTTGAGGTGCGAAGCTCCCCAAGGCCAACCACTGAACATATCAGAACTCTCGGGCGATACCCAGAAACGCTTGGCGCAGTTGTAGCCATAAGTACCCATATCACGCACCCACGTGTGGCACGGTCCCTCTTTGTAGGTCTTCCAGGTGATGGTGGGGCGTCCTACTACGAAGTCCAGACGGGGATCGACCGTAGCATCAATGTTATTAAGGGTGAAGACATCCCCATTCAACTCAGCCCAGCTGTAGTGAGGCTTCTGCTGGTAACCAAAGTCGGGTAAACCGGCCTCATCGGTCTGATAGGCATCAATCAGGTCCTGGCTGGGCAGGAAGAAGCCGTCGCCATGATAGGGGCTAGAGCCACCGGGTGAGTTGAGCAGGTTGCTCCAGTTGATGCGTCCGGCACTCTCGGTACCGTCGTTCATGGAGTACTGGATGGCGAAGACTGACTCTCTACCATTCTCGTATGCAATCAGGTCGAGCTGCTGGAAATCGTCCAGCAGACTATAGCGTCCTGAAGCGCTTACCTGGTCGCAGAGCGAAACCACTTCGCGAAGCAGATCCTTGTTAATGGAGGTGACGGCATGCGTAGTAGGATCTTGCTGGTAGGCCTGATAAAGCTTGATTTTGGCCGCGTAAGCCAGGGCAATGTATTTATGGATACGGCCCACTTCAGGCTGTGTGGCCGGCAGCACCTGAGCGGCATCTGTCATCTCCTTAGCCAGCTTGGAGAGAATCTCGTTACGATCAAACTCATCATTCTTGATGTTGGGATAATCCTGAATTTCTACATTTTCGTCAAAATAGGGAATCTTGTTGAAAAGGCGACTCAGTTCGAAGTAGTAGTGAGCGCGGAGCACCTTCATCTCAGCAATGCGTGAGCTGCGCTCCTTCACCTGCTCATCGGTAGCAGCATTCAGTACTTTAAGGGCTGAATTGCAACGCTGCACGCTGCAGTAGAGGTGGTACCATTTGCTGTCGAGGAAGCCATTGGTGGCATCCACATCGAAAATCTCCATGCGGTGTACTTCATTGAGGTCGCCTACACCGCCTCCGCCTTTGTAAGCATTGTCGGAGCGCACTTCACCATAGGTCCAGTTGCTGGTGGGATGACACCACACGCTCCAGGTCTGGCCCTCGGGGCCTCCCAATGCAGCGTATGCTGCGTTGACCAATAATTCGGCTCCATCGGTCGAGGTCATAATCTCTTCACTTAAACTGCCTTGCGGCTTCTGGCTGAGGAAGCTATCTTCGTTACAGCCCGTGGTCAGCACCGCCATGAAGCAGGCGGCCAGGATATATTTATTCTTCATATTGCTCAAGTTTTGAAAAAATGATTGTTAAGATTGCTATCAATTAGTCCATGTACGCCGTTTAGAATCCGAACGAGAGGCCCAATGAGAAGGTGCGAGGCAGCGGATAGGGATAACCCAGTCCTTCGGGGTCGGCACCGGTATAGCCTGTGATGGTGAAGAGGTTCTGTGCTTGGAAATAGATGCGTGCATGACGCATCTTGATCTTCTCCAGGATCTCCTTGGGGAAGGTATAGCCCAGGGTCAGGCTCTTCAGCTTGATGTAGCTGCCATCTTCAATGTAGAATTCCGACACTTCGTGCTCGTTGTTGCTGTTCAAGGTAGTCAAGGCCGGAACGTCACTGTTATAGACACCCGTTGACTTGAATTGCTCGTAGGCGTTCATAGCCTCCAGCAGACGGGTAGAGTGGTTACCACTCCAGCACTGGAAGAGGTCGGTGTAATACTTGGAGTTGTTGAACGCATCACGAATCATGCCATTGAAGAAGAGGTTGAGGTCAAAGCCTTTCCAGTTGGCGCCCAGCGTCAGACCGCCAATGACCTTGGGATTGTCAGAGCCCAACCATACACGGTCGTTGGTGTTGATGATACCGTTGCCATCGGCATCGACATACTTGATACGACCCACACCAGGAGCGCCGAACTGTACATCATACTTCTGTTTGTACTCATCCACCTCTTGTTGCGTGCGGAATACGCCATCGGTCTTATAGCCCATCCACGAGCCGAAGGGCTGTCCTACCAGGGTCTTATCTACACCATTACCTCCACCGAATGTGTAGTAGATGTCACTCATCAAGTCAGTTACCTCATTCTTATAATAAGAGAGGTTCAAGCCTATGCTGTAGCCAAAGTCCTTGATTTTGTCGTTCCAGTTGAGGGCCATTTCCACACCGCGGTTGGCCATCACACCACCATTGTACCAGCAGTAGCCACCTTCGCCAATCACGGCAATGTAGGGCTTCTCTACCAGCATGTCCTTGGTCTCTTTGTCAAAGTAGTCGAGTGAGGCAGTCAGCTTGCCGCCCAGGAAGGCAGCATCCACACCGAAGTTGAGCTGACGGGTGCTCTCCCACTTCAGCAGCGGATTGGTAGAGCGCACCTTGAATCCACCAGGAGCCAGCGTAGTTCCATCGCCTACCATATTGTAGCTAGCATCTTTCAGGCTGACCATGTATTTAGAATAGGGGGCTTCGTTGTCGATGATGTCATTACCGTTGATACCCCATGAGGCACGCAGCTTCAGATCCTCTAACCAGCTACGGCTCTTCTCCATGAACTTCTCGCTGGAGATACGCCAACCTACAGAGACTGAGGGGAACACCTGTGCATTGTTACCCTTGGCCAGACGGCTGGAAGCATCACGACGCACGGTAACAGAGGCCAGATAACGACTTTCGTAATCGTAGTTCACCTTACCGAAGTAAGAGACCATGGCATAGTTGGAGGCACCTGCACCCACGTTCTTGCCAGCTGTCACCACATCAAGATAGAGGTAATCCTTGTTCTCTACAGCCAAGCCGGTACCATAACCGAACATGGATTCGCTGTGATTCTTCTTGGCCTCGGTAGCAAGCAGAGCCGTAAGGTTGTGCTTGTCGGCAAAAGTGTGGCTGTAGGTAGCCGTATTGGTCCATACCCAGTCCAACTTAGAGGCATTGCTCTGTGTCAGCTTATTGACATCGTCGCGCTCCCAAGCGGGTTCAAAGGTTTTGTTCTTTTCATCGTAGTAGTTCAAACCGAAGTTGGTGCGCAATACCAGATTCTTGATGGGCTCAAGTTCCAGGTAGGCGTTACCGAAGATACGCCAGTAGGTGTGCTGGTTCTGCTTTTCATTCTCCATGAGGCGCACCATGTTGGGGGCATCGCCCAGCACGTCGTTGATGGCATCGTTGTAGCGGCCATCCTCCGTATAGACAGTTTTGGCAGGGTGCTGCTTGATGGCATTCTCATCCACACCACCGGGGCTGAGGGTCTGTGTCCAATAGTTTACAGCCACATTCTCACCGATACGCAAGCGGTTGTTGAGGAAACGGTAGTTAGAAGCAATACGGGTGTTGATACGTTGGAAATTGGTATTCTTCACCAATCCATCGTGATCCAGATAGTTCATAGCCAACGAGAAAGAGCCATTGTCTGAACCCTTGGAGAGGGTTGCACTGTAGTTCTGCATCAGTGCCGTATGATAAATTTCTTTCCGCCAATCAGTATCTTGAGCCTTCACCTTGGCTCCGTTCAGACCGATATAGTCTTGCAGCTTGGGGGTAGCACCATTGCCATAGACTTCGCTGACAGGTGTAGCACCGTTGTTGGCGTATTTATAGGCACTCCAATAAACCTCGCCCCACTGGTCGGCATTCAGCATATCGAAACCACACTGGTAGGTCTGCATCGTGAGTGACATGTCGAAATCCACTTTGATTTCACCCTGTTTGGCCCGCTTGGTAGTGATGATGATCACACCATTGGCAGCCTGTGCTCCATAGATGGCAGCCGAAGCAGCATCCTTCAGTACCTGGATAGACTCTACATCATTAGAGGAGAGGATAGAGGAGATATTTTCACGCGTCATCACACCGTCGATAACATAAAGAGGTGAGTTGGCTCCATCGCGGAAAGAGGACTTACCACGAATCAAGGTAGAGGTATTACCACCACCCGGCGTACCGTCGGTAGTGATGTTCATACCGGCTACGCGACCTTGCAAGCTGGAAAGCACGTTGCCCGTCGGAACATCGGCTACATCCTTCATCTTAACTACAGAGACCGAGCCGGTGAGTGAGGCTTTCTTCTCGGCCATATAACCTGTCACCACCACTTCGCCCAGCACCTGCGAATCCTCTTCCAACTCGATACGAAGCGTGGGTTCTGCTTTTACGGTCAGGGTCTTGTAACCTACGTACGACACTTGGAGCGTAGCTCCGCTATTTACACTCAGGGTAAAGTTTCCATCAAAATCAGTAATTGTACCGTTACTTTCTGTACCAACCTCTACAATGGAGGCTCCGATGATGGTTTCGCCCAACTTCTTGTCGAGCACCGTACCTTTTACTTGAATCTGCTGCGCCAAAGCGGTAAGCGCCGAGCAGCAAAGAAGCACCAAGAAAGTGCAGCATTGTTTTAAGCTAATGGTATTAGATTTACGCATAGCATTGTTGTTTTTAAGTTGATAACTCCAGTAATTTCTCCTTCATATCAGAGAGAGTTTGAACCTACTCCTTTCGCCAGCGCTTGCGGGGATAGGCCGAGCCCTTTCCTCAGAAGGATGGTGCAAAAGTAGCGCACCGGAGTCAATCAAGCTATCACGGATGTTGCAACCATCCGTTGTTTTGATACATGCAACAAATGTGATAGTCTTTGAACGAAAAATAGCTATTTAAGGTCTGTTTCAGCCTACTGCAACCAATTATTTCTTGGCTGTAGGGGTTGCTCCAAAGGCCTCCTTGTAGCATTTCGTGAAATAGGATGGAGAGGAGAAACCTACTTCATAGGCCACTTCGGAAACACTCTTGCCAGAGGAGACGAGCAACTCTTTGGCCCGCTGTAGCCTCATGGTGCGGAGAAGTTCTACAGGAGAACGATCTGTCAGCGCCTTCAGTTTACGGTAGAGTTGCACACGGCTCAGCCCCATCTCACTGCCCAGAGTCTCTACATTGAGGTTGCTATCGGACATGCGCGCCTCCACCAACTGGCGGAAACGTCCTAAGAACTGCTGATCACGCTGAGTCAACGGCTCATCAGCAGGCTGCTGCTCGGCTTCAGGATGTTCGGCAACCGGCTGTTCGGATGCTGCACCTACCGTAAGGGAAAGAGAAGGCGATAGCAGGGTATTCGTGTAGAACTGCTGCAACTTACGGCGTCCCTCAAGCAGGTTGCGCAAGCGGGACTTAAGCAACGGAGCGCTGAATGGCTTGGCGATGTATGAGTCGGCACCGCAGTCGTACCCCTCAATCTTCTGTTCATCTAAAGCGTAAGCGGTGAGCATCATCACGGGGATGTGGCTGGTATGGAGGTCGCCCTTCAAGGCGTGGCAACAACTCATTCCATCCATCACAGGCATCATTACGTCGCAGATAATGGCATCAGGCACCTGAGCAATAGCCAAGTCGAGTCCCTGCTGCCCGTTCGAGGCCTCCAACACACGATACTCCTCCTGCAACAGGTAACGGATGTAGGTACGGACTTCGCTGTTGTCGTCAATGATCAATATGGTGGTCTTGCCCTCGGCTTCGTAGGATGAGTTTTTCCCCTGACTATGGTGAGCCGAAGAGGCTTCAACCAAGGCGCCTTCGCGCATCACCTCAAGGGCCACATTCTGCTGCACGGCCTCATCGAGTGTACCGGCCTGGCGAAGCGGCAGCTGGAGGATAAAGCAGGTACCCTGATCCTCGCGGCTCTCTACATGGATGATACCATGGTGCATCTCCACGAAGGCTTTGACCAGGGCCAAACCGATACCCGAACCGGAGTGATGGACATCCGCTTGATAGAAATTCTCAAAGATATGCTTGACATGAGAGGCAGACATTCCTATACCAGTATCGCTTACGGTGAGTAGAACCTGCTCCCCTTGACGTTGGAGTTTGACCTGAATTGCTCCCTCATCGGGAGTAAACTTGAAGGCGTTACTCAGCAGATTATAGAGAATGCGCTCCATCTTTTCACGGTCGGCTATCATGGGAAAATCTCCAGGATCTACCAGAATCGAGAAGCGAATCCGCCTCCGATCAGCCAGCACCTTAAAGACTTCGCTCCACTCATGGACCCCCTGTGCCAAATCAAACTCCTGCAAACGCAGGCGCAGTTTGCCACTCTCGTACTTACGGAAATCGAGGGTCTGATTGATGAGGCGGAGTAGCACGGTGACGTTACGTCGAACAGTGGTCAACAAAAAGCGTTGCTTCTCCCCTATCGAAGTGTCGGCCAGCAACTGTTCAATCGGATCGGCAATCAGCGTGAGCGGGGTGCGAAAGTCGTGGCTCACGTTGGTGAAGAAGGCCAGTTTAGCTTGCGTGGACTGCTTTATCAATGTATTGATGCGCACCTTGCTCCTGTAGGCATGGACAATGAACGCACATACGATGACCAACAGGCTCAAAATCGTTACAACGGCCCAGAGGAGCAACTTCTGTGTGTTGTACTGCTCCAAAAAGCGGTCGAGCTTGCTCACCAACCGATTGACCGTAGCAGTCTGCTCACTTAGCATCAACCCCTGCATATTCACGATATGGGCGTTGGTATGGTCAATCTGCGCCGAGAAGAGGATGGTTTCACGCTCATACGGCTCCCCATTCAGAATCTGCAGAGCAGTCTGTATCACCTTGTCTCCCCCCGTAGGATAGATAAAAGTTGCACTCAAGTCGCCGCTTATCACCTCCTCCACGCCCTGACCTGGACCAGTAAGGGCATCTACGCCGATGAATCCTAAGGAAGGAGTTACGTGGTTCCGCTGAGCAGCCCGACGCGCCCCGCGGGCCATGCGGTCATTCTGTGCAACCACCAAGTCGATATCCTTACGGACACGGAATACGCTATCCATCTGGCGTTCAGCATCCTCCAAGTTCCACGATGCATCAATACGTCCCAGCAGAAAAACGCCCTGCAACGTATCGATGATATGGTGTAACCCCTCTGTGCGCTCCATAGCCGGTGTTGACCCTGCCAATCCCCCAATCTCAAACAGCCGCAACGGGCGTTGCTTAAGGGAGCGCACATAATGCCCCATAGCCTCGCCAATCTGCACATTATCGGCCCCTACGAAAGCGGTATATTGGTCACCCTCTATCTTGCGGTCGATAACCACCACAGGAATGCCGGCATGAAAAGCCTGCTCTACTGCCGGCGTTACAGCATGTGCTTCGTTGGGACTCACAATCAGGAGATCCACTCCTTTGTTGATAAAATAGGTGATATCAGCAATCTGTAGTTCATTGTTATCGCGCACCGAACGCACCTCGAGTTTTACGCCCTGGTTAAGCGATACTTCGCGCTGCATCTCTTCGTTCTGCTTAGAGCGCCATTCATCCTGACTGCATTGCGAAACGCCAATAAGATAAGGTTTATCGGGCTGAGAGCAGGCCGATAGCAGCAAGAGCGACCATAAGATGGTCAACATCAGGATTGGATATGTCGTTTGTTTCATGGTATCATCGTAGTTAAAGTTATGCCGTCTTTGAACAAAACAAAATATTCGATGCAAAAATAATGTTTATTTTGATAAAAACGCACAATTGGTTAAAAAAATGTCGCAAAGTATCCACAATGGACACTTTGCGACACCTATAGACCTTCAAAAACAGCGCGGCTTATGCCTTCACGCCATTGTATTCGTCAGAAACGGTGAGTTTCTTTCTGCCCTTAGCGCGACGTGCAGCCAATACTCGGCGACCATTGGCGGTAGCCATTCTCTCACGGAAACCGTGCTTGTTTTTTCTCTTTCTGTTAGAGGGTTGGAATGTTCTTTTCATCTTCGTATCTATGTTTTATGTTATTATTCTCACGAATTCGGGCTGCAAAAATAGAGACTTTTTTCAAATAAACCAAATGATAACTCATTTTCTCTCAAAAGTTTTTGCTATTTTTACTGATTTGCATTAATTTTGCGCCCGAAAACGAGCCCTAAGGGGGTCAAAACGCACCGAATAAGGTGTGATTAACATGCCATTTATTACATTATTTATATATATAAAGAACACTAAGTATGATTAATGCCCAAGACATTAAAATCGGAACTTGCATCCGCATGGACGGCAAGCTCTATTTC
>CAMCUZ010000032.1 GCA_945879145.1 uncultured Mediterranea sp. | reverse complement strand
GGCCCCCTACATCCGTGGACAAGTGGGTGCCTACCTGGACGACGACGTGCGCGACCGCTACGTCACACGCCTCGTGCTGGGTGCGCTGAGTTGCAAAACAAACTAGGATAAATTCATTTATTAAACCAACTATTTTAAACTTACAGAAAATTATGGGACTTTTAACTGGAAAAACAGCCATTGTAACAGGTGCCGCCCGCGGTATCGGTAAGGCTATTGCATTGAAATTTGCTCAAGAAGGCGCTAACATAGCCTTCACCGACCTGGTGATCGACGAGAACGCTGAAGCGACCACCAAGGAAATCGAAGCTCTGGGCGTAAAGGCTAAAGGATACGCCTCGAATGCTGCCAACTTTGAAGATACAGCCAAGGTGGTAGAAGCCATCCATGCCGACTTTGGCCGTATTGACATCCTGGTGAATAATGCCGGCATCACGCGCGACGGCCTGATGATGCGCATGACCGAACAGCAGTGGGACATGGTCATCAACGTCAACCTGAAGTCGGCCTTCAACTTCATCCACGCCTGCACACCCATCATGATGCGTCAGAAAGCGGGTAGCATCATCAACATGGCCTCAGTAGTCGGCGTACACGGTAATGCCGGTCAGAGTAACTATGCGGCCTCGAAGGCTGGTATGATTGCCCTGGCTAAGTCGGTAGCCCAGGAGATGGGTTCACGCGGCATCCGCGCCAATGCCATCGCCCCTGGATTTATCATGACAGCCATGACCGACGCGCTGAGTGACGAGGTGAAGGCTGAATGGTGCAAGAAGATCCCCCTGCGCCGTGGCGGTACACCCGAAGACGTAGCCAACGTAGCCACCTTCCTGGCTTCGGACATGGCTTCGTACGTCAGCGGACAGGTGATTCAGATTGACGGCGGCATGAACATGTAAGACCTCCGTATGACCGTTGTTTACGAAGACAACCACCTCATCATTGTCAACAAGGCCGCTTCGGAGATTGTCCAAGGCGACAAGACAGGCGACGAGCCACTCTCTGAGAGCCTGAAGCGCTACCTCAAAGAGAAGTACAACAAGCCGGGGAATGTATTCCTCGGGGTTGTTCATCGTCTGGACCGCCCCGTGAGCGGCCTTGTTATCTTTGCCAAGACCAGCAAGGCCCTCTCGCGGCTCAACACCATGCTGGCACAGAGCGAGGTGAAGAAGACCTACTGGGCCATCGTGACCGCCCGCCCCCCACAGGAGGAGGGGGAGCTGATCCACTACCTGGTACGCAACGAACAGCAGAACAAGAGCTACGCATACGACCGTGAGCGTCCTGGCAGCAAGCAGGCTATTCTGCACTACCGCCTCATCGCCACGAGCGAGCGCTACTGGCTACTTGAGGTGGATCTGAAGACAGGGCGCCACCACCAGATACGCTGTCAGCTAGCCAAGATGGGCTGTCCCATCAAGGGCGACCTGAAATATGGAGCACCCCGCTCCAACCCCGACGGCAGCATCTCGCTCCATGCCCGTCGCATCCGTTTTGTACACCCCGTATCTAAACAGCCGATAGACCTCATTGCCCCCGTTCCCCACTTAGCACCCTGGCCACAGTTAGCGATGCAACCATGAAAGAAATATTATAAATAACAATTAGTTATGAAAAAGATTATCCTACTCAACATCCTGCTGGCAGCAGCGACCATGCTCTCTGCCCAAGCTACTCAGCCGGCAGGAGAAAAGGGAAGCGGTAACAGCAAACAGCAAGCTGCTCCGCAACCTGTACGTGCACAAAACCTCCTGCTGCGCCCTACCATCACCCTGCGCCAACCCCTGCAAGGCGATAGCATCAACATGACGGGCAAACGGCTCAACGTGGGCGATATGTTGAAAAGCAAGGTGAGCCTCCACTTCGACGCCGACAAAGCACAGCTTTTGCAGGCTGATACAGCGGGCTACCTGCTCCTCGACCCCTCCTTCACCCCTGCCCAGACAGCAGCTGATGCACCCAAGTCAACAGCCAACCAGACCAGCCGCATGTACCTGGTGAAGACCCTGCTGCGCGCTGAGCGCTTTGCTAAAGGTACGCTGGAAGTGAGCTCACCCTCACGCTTTGAAGTATTCGTCAATGGGAAGTCACGCCAGTCGAAAGAACAAGCCGACGATTCACTCCAGTCCGTCCGCCCGGTGAAAGTATCCCTCACGCTGGAGCCTGAAGACGACCAAGAGATCATCATTCGCCTGCTGGCTATGCCCGAGGACAAGCTGATGCCACAGGTGAAGTGCGAGTTCCTTGCCGACAAGGCATTTGCTGAGGTGGGCGTACGCCTTGACGCCACCATGAAGCGCCGCTATGCCCTGCACAACACCAACTTCCGCAACCTGGCACGCAACGTTTCCCTCTCGAACGACGGCCGTTACCTCATTACCTCTATCTCCGAGAGCTTCGACCTGAAGAACAGCCGCAGCCATAACGAACTGACGGAGGTCAAGACGGGTCGCCTCATCAATCCAGATCTGGATGGTAAGTGGCGCTGGATGCCCCGCAGCATCAAGCTCTACCGCACGCTGAAAGGAGCTGAAGGCTACGACCTCTTTACCCTCGACCCCGCCACGCAGCAGCAGGAGCTCATCGCCCAAGGCCTGCCCGAGGAGCGCTTTACCTGGGCACCTACGGAGGATTATCTCATCTGTTCCATCTATGATGAGGGAGAGAAGGTAGATGGTCCACTGAAACGACTCTTCCATCCTGACGACCGCATTCCTGGTTCCCGCGGTCGCTCTCACATTGCCCGCTACGACCTGGCCACCGGTGCCATGGAACGCCTTACCTACGGTAGCCACAGCGTCTATTTGAACGACATCTCTGCTGACGGACAACGCCTGCTCTGTTCTACCTCGAAGCCGGACATCACCCACTGTCCCTACTCATTGAATGCCCTCTTTGAAATCGACCTACAAACCATGAAGGTAGATACGCTGGTGCAATGGGATGCCTACGTTAACCAAGCCTCCTATTCACCCGACGGTAGCCAACTGCTGGTGGTGGGTAGTCCATCGGCCTTCGGTGGTATAGGTAAGAACTGCGGCAAGCTGCCCATCGCCAATGATTTCGATACCCAAGCGTTTATCCTGGATATTGCTACCCGACAAGTGGATCCCATCACGAAGGAGTTCAACCCCACCGTGCAGCCTATCAGCTGGAACCCCACCAACGGATTGATCTACTTCAATACGACCGACGCTGACTGCCAGCACATCTACACCTATTCACCCAAGACACGCCAGTTCACCCAGCTACCCTTGGCCGAGGAGGTGATTTCACGCTTCAGCATCCCCGATGGCAACCCGAACGTAGCAGCCTACATCGGCAGTGGGAATGAGAGCGCCTACGTGGCCTATACCTACGATGCGCGCAAACAGACCTCGCGCCTGATAGTTAACCCGATGAAGGAGATGCTCGACGGCATTGAACTGGGTAAGGTGGAGCCTTGGCAGTTCACAGCAAAGGATGGCACGCTGATTGATGGTCAGATTTGTCTGCCCCCTTCGTTTGATGCCAACAAGAAATATCCGCTGATTGTCTATTATTACGGTGGTACGACCCCAACCACCCGCGGCATCCTCTCACCCTATAGTGCCCAAGTATTTGCCTCGCGCGACTACGTGGTTTATGTCATCCAACCCAGCGGAGCCATCGGCTACGGTCAGGAGTTCTCGGCTCGCCACGTCAACGCTTGGGGTGATTACACTGCTGACGACATCATCGAAGGAACGCAGAAGTTCCTCGAAGCCCATCCTTTTGTAGATGCCAAGCGCGTGGGTTGCATCGGTGCCTCCTATGGTGGCTTCATGACGCAGTACCTGCAGACCAAGACTGACCTGTTTGCCGCTGCCGTATCGCACGCCGGCATCAGCAACGTAACCAGCTACTGGGGCGAAGGTTTCTGGGGCTACTCCTACAACGCCGTAGCCGCTGCAGAAAGCTATCCCTGGACGAAGCCTGAGCTCTTCACGAAGCACGGCTCACTCTTCAACGCCGACAAGATTAATACCCCGCTGCTACTGCTCCACGGTACGTCGGACACCAACGTACCCCCCGGCGAGAGTATCCAACTCTACAATGCCCTAAAGATACTGGGTAAACCCGTGGAATTCATCATGGTGGATGGCGAAGATCACTACATCAGCGACCTAGGCAAACGCGCCCAGTGGCACAAAGCCATCATGGCCTGGTTTGCCCGCTACCTGCAGGACAGCCCGGAATGGTGGAATGAGTTGTATCCCGAAAGGCACTGGTGATTTGCTCACCACTGCCTTTCGAGAGGCTTTCTTTTGCCTGGAGACAGGCTTTCTGAGCTGGCCTCTTTGCCTAGAGGCAGGCTTTCACAACCTCTCCCCGTCCCCTCTCCTTGCCTAAGGAGAGGGGTCAGCCCCATCCCAGACCCTTCCCCCTCGGGAAGGGCTCAATTGAGGTCTGCGACCTCAACTTTTCTGGTAAGGGCAACGAAGCCTGTGCCCCTTCGGGGTTGCCCTTCCGAACTACGCAGCAAAGCTGCGATTTTTTAACGCAACAGAGTTGCGATTCCCCAAAGAAAACACCCACGTGAAAAGGTTCCAGCCACATGAGCAGGTTCCCACCTACTTGAGCAGGTTCCGGCCTCATCGTAGGGGCGTAAAGCGGAGAGGGGAAACGAGGGCATTAAAAAGCAGAAACCTGTTTGAGCGAAGCGAGTTTTTTCTGCTTTAGCCCGACTCCCCTCGGAGTAGCCCCGGAGGTGCAGCCGGCGGGTTTTCTCTTTGCTTCTTTCTCTTTTGCCCGCGCAAAAGACGAAAGAAGGAGTAACTTAAAAAGAGGATAAGGGATTAAGTAATAATTAATTGAGAAACATTTTTCTGTTTCTCTTTTAAAAAAGAGAAAACAATGAAAGCAATTAAATCATTAACAATCATGTTATTGGGTTTGCAATTGATTACAAGCAGCTGCAAACCCGGTACAAACTCCAACAGTATGGACAAAGAGACAAAAGTAAAAATTGAGACTTCAATGGGCGATATTGTGGTGAAGCTCTACAACGAGACGCCTCGCCATCGCGACAACTTTCTCAAACTGGTGGCTGACGGCACCTACGAAGGACTGCTCTTTCACCGCGTCATCCGCAACTTCATGATTCAAGGGGGTGACCCTACCTCGAAGAATGCACCCAAAGGGGCACAGCTGGGCGAGGGTGACCTGGACTACACCGTACCGGCTGAGTTCATCTACCCCAAGTATTTCCACAAGCGGGGTGCTCTCTCAGCTGCACGCCAAGGAGACAACGTCAACCCCGAACGAGCCTCATCGGCCAGCCACTTCTTCATCGTTACGGGTAAGGTGGTGAACGACTCCACCCTGCTCAGCATGGAGCAGCAGATGAAGAACCAGCGCCTCAATGCCGCCTTCGACACCCTGGCCCGCAAGCACATGAAGGAAATCTTCAAGATGCGACAGAAGAACGACCAGGATGGCTTGATGGACCTGCAGGAGAAACTGATGGCTGAGGCTGAAGCCGAAGTGAGCAAAGAGCCGGAGTTCCACTTCACCCCTGAGCAGGTGAAGGCCTACACCACCGTAGGCGGAACGCCTCATCTGGACGGTGCCTATTCTGTGTTTGGCGAGGTGGTGGAAGGCATGGAGATTGTTGATGCCATTCAACAGGTGAAGACCGACCGCAACGACCGACCTGAGACTGATGTTGTAATCAAAAAGATGACTGTAGTAGAATGAATTACCGCACGCACTATACCGCACTTGCCCGACTTGGCCTGCCCATCGTGGTGGGCCAAATCGGCATGATGCTGGTAGGCTTTGCCGATACCCTGATGATCGGTCACCACAGCACGCAGGAGCTGGCAGCGGCCTCGTTTGTCAATAACCTGATGATTCTGGCGGTGGTGACAGGCATAGGATTCAGCATGGGGCTTACCCCGGTGGTTGGTGCGCTCTGCGGACAAAAACGGTTGGAGGATGCGGGGGTAGCCCTGCGCTGCTCCATCAAGGCCAATAGTGGCGTGGGCATACTGCTCACCCTGCTAGCCCTCCTACTCTATCTCTTTATCGACCGATTGGGACAACCTGATGAGCTACTTCCCCTGATACGCCCCTATTACCTGATAGTGAGCGCCACGCTGCTGCCCGTGATGTGGTTCAATAGTGGCAAGCAGTTCACAGATGGCATTGCCCTAACCCGTTACGGCATGTGGATTCTGCTGGCTGGCAACGGCCTCAACATCCTGGGCAACTGGCTGCTCATCAACGGCATCGGACTATTTCCCGAGCTCGGGCTGCAGGGAGCAGGCATCAGCACGCTCTGCTCTCGCTTGGCCATGGTAGCGGCCTACGTCATCATTCTGAGCCGGGGGGAACGCTTTGCCCCTTTCCGTATCGGTCTCTTTAGCCACAAGCATCACCAGGAAAAGCGGCAACTGTTCCGGCGCCTCTGTCTGCTGGGCTTCCCTATGGCCATGCAAAGCGGCATGGAGACCGCCTCGTTCAGTCTGACAGCCATCATGGTGGGCTGGCTCGGCACGGTGGCCCTGGCTTCGCACCAGATCATGTGCACCATCTCTCAATTCAACTTCATGATGTACTTGGGACTAGGCACGGCCGTATCCATCCGCATCAGTCATTTCTATGGCCAAGGCGATATGAACCAAGTAAAGCAGACCGCCTCAGCCGGATTTCATCTGATGCTGATACTCGAGGTGATGCTCTCGTTGCTGCTCATCCTGATGCACAAGGAGATGGGCGGATGGTTCACTGACAGTCCAGAGGTGACTGCCATGGTAGCTTCGCTGTTTGTGGTCTTTATCGCTTACCAATTTGGCGACGGACTGCAAATCAACTACGCCAACGCCCTTCGTGGTATCGCCGACGTGAAGGTGCTGGTCATCATTGCCTTTATCGCCTACTTCATCATCTCTCTTCCAGCCAGTTACCTCTTTGCCTTCCCCTTAGGACTCGGTCTGCCCGGCGTATGGATGGGCTTTCCCTTCGGACTGACCAGCGCAGGCCTCATGCTTTGGTGGAGATTTAGACGGAAATCGAACAATAATTCTGCGGTAAAAAACGAACATATTTGAAGCTTTTTGGTTATATTTGCCTGCTCAAATAGGTTCGAACAGCATGGAAGAAGCCAAGAAACGAAAAGGAATCCGAATAGCCCTTTGGGCAATAGCAACACCCATCATCTTGTTTCTCAGCATGATGGTGCTACTCTACGTACCTTTTATCCAGAATTTTATCCGGCAGGAGGTAGCTCGTATGGCCTCCGAATCGACCGGTATGGAGATTAGCGTAGGGCGCATTGACCTGCGCTTTCCCCTAAATCTGCGTGTCAGCCAGGTGCAGGTGCTCCGCCCAGACAGTGTAGCGACCGACTTGCCGAAAGCCCTCGCCCTTCATACCGATAGCCTGCTTACCACCGAGAGACAGACAACAGCCGACACCCTGTTGCTGCTCAAGCTGCTGGAGGTGAAGGTACAGGCACTCCCCCTCTTCCACGGCAAGGTTGAAATCGACAAAGTGCGCCTGCAAGGCGTCACGCTACATAGCGGGAACCTGATTGACGGCATGGAGATTAACGGATCGCTGGGTGAGTTCTTTCTGAAAAGCCATGGCGTGGACCTGCCTGCAGAGGAGGTTGTACTCAACGAAGTTGCCCTGAAAGAGACCCAGCTAACCATCGCCCTCACCGATACAACCAACACACCCGCTGACTCAACCTCGTCGCCACTTGGCTGGCGCATCCTGCTTCATCGGCTGCAACTGGAGAACATCGACCTGCAGCTACGCCTGCCTGCCGACTCCATGCAGCTGGCTACGCACATCGGCGCTTTTGAAGTGGAGGAAACGGTGGCCGACCTGGGGCGCAACAGCTATGCCATGAAGCGCCTCCTGCTCGACCACAGCTCACTGAACTATGACAGCGGAAGTCGTACAACAACACCCGCTGCCGGACTCGACCCCGCACACCTCGCCCTCCATAACCTGCAGGCCGAGGTGGATTCAGTCCGCTTCAGTAACCGCGACCTGCTGGCCACTATCCGTAATTTCTCTTTCGTGGAACGGTCGGGATTCACCGTGAGCTCACTCACCGGACAGCTCTATTCTGACTCTACGCGCATCTACCTACCCAACCTAAAGCTCACCACACCACACAGCGAAATCACCCTCTCGGCCAACAGCTACTGGGACTTACTGGATGCCCCCACTACCGGTAACCTCTCCTCGCGCCTACAAGCCCGCATTGGCAAACAGGACATACTCCTGCTGGCTGGCGACCTGCCAGAAAGCTTCAAGCAGGCCTACCCTTTCCACCCCCTGACCATACGGGCCGGAACGGAGGGAAACTTCAAACGGATGTACCTCTCACGCTTCAATATCGATCTGCCTGGTGCTTTCACCCTGGATGGAAAGGGCGAATGTCACCATCTGACCGACAGCTTGAATCGCAACATCCAAATGGACCTTGACCTGCAAACCTACAACCTGAATTTCCTCACCGCTCTGGGTGGAACAGCTCCCTCACCAGACCTCGTCATCCCCGACAGCATGCGCCTTACGACCACTCTGGCACTGGATGCCTCACGTCTATCGGCTCTACTCAACCTGAACGAGCAGGAGGGACACATCGGTCTGAATGCCCTCTATGACATGGCCTCAGAGGCCTATAGTGCCAACCTCTACATTGAGCAGTTGCAGTTACACCACTTCATGCCACGCGACTCCATCTACAACCTCTCCGCCTTCGTCATGTTGGAGGGACGTGGCACAGAACCGGCTAAGCCCAAGAGCCGTGCCACCCTCTATGCCGCAATCCAGCAACTTCAGTATGGCCATTGGGACGTTCACCAAGTAGAACTCAAAGGAGAGTTGAAGCAGTCGGAAGCCACTGCATCGCTCACCAGCAAGAATCCCCTGTTGCAAATGAGTAGCAATGCCCGCATGCGGCTGGACCGCAACTACCTGGATGGAGAACTCCGTATCGACGTCAATCAGTTAGACCTTTATAAGCTCGGCATTGCCCCCAAACCCCTGAAACGCCCGTTCGCCTTCGACATCCAAGGCGAGGCCCACCGCGACTCCGTGAAGCTCTCGCTCGATGCTGGCGACATGAACCTGCGCCTCAAAGCACGCAGTACCCTAAAAGAGCTCTTTGAACGAGGTGATCACTTCATGGCTATCCTGACCAAGCAGATTGACGACCGCAGATTGGACCATGCAGCCCTGCGTGAAGCGCTCCCCTCAGCACGCATGGTACTCACTGCTGGACAACAAAACCCCATCAGCTACTTCCTTGCCACCAAAGATATCAGCTACGACCACTTCCGCTTCAGCTTCGGCTTCTCTCCCCGTCGAGGCATCAACGGACGTACCTCCATCCATGGCCTACGAGTCGATTCCTTGCAACTGGACACCCTCTTCTTTCGCATTTCACAGGACACTACCCGCATGCTGCTTCAAGGCGGTGTGGAGAATGGCCCTACCAATCCGCAATTTACCTTCCGCTCCACCCTCACGGGGGAGATACGCAACGAAGATGCAGAACTGACAGCCCAATACGTGGATGGCAAGGGAGATACCGGCGTACTCTTTGGCATCAAGGCCACCCCCCTGAGTGAAGGACACGGAAAAGGTAACGGCCTGCTCTTCCAGCTTACCCCTGAAAAGCCAATCTTCGCTTTCCGCACCTTTCACTTTGCAGACAAGGGGAACTGGCTCTACCTGCACAAAAACATGCGCGTCTATGCCAACATCGACATGGAGAGCGACCAGGGCCTCAGCTTCCGCGTACAGAGCAACCCCTCAGATACCATCTCGCTGCAAAACATCAACATCGAGTTGAACCGGCTGGAGCTGAAAGAGCTCTCGGCGGTGATCCCCTATATGCCACGCCTCACCGGACTCTTCTCCACCGAAGCCCACTACATTGCCACACCCACCTCGCTACAACTCTCAGCCGAGGCCGACATCCAGCAGTTTACCTACGAGAAACAACCTGTAGGCGACGTCACCCTGGGAGCGACCTGGCTTCCTGCCGACGAGAAAAAACACTATGTGAATACCTACTTCAGCTACAACGACGAGGAGGTGCTTTCGGCTGACGGCATCCTGCAGGACATTGACGGGCACGACACATTACAAATAGTGAGCCGCTTTGATCACTTCCCCCTAAAGATTGCCAACGCCTTTATTCCTGGTGGTATGGCCTCATTTGCCGGCGACATAGATGGAGAAGTACGGCTCTCGGGCTACACCGACAAGCCACGAATAGATGGACAGCTCGTTCTGGACGATGTGAACATAGAGGCCAAGCAGGTAGGCGCACACTACCGGTTCGACAACCGCCCTGTAAACATCACCAACAACCAACTACTCTTCAACAAATTCGCCATCTTCACTACCAGCAAGAACCCCTTCACCATCGACGGGAAGGTGGATTTCCGCAACCTGAAACGTCCTACAGCCGACCTACAGTTGTTAGCCGAAAACTACTTGCTGCTAGATGCCCCCCGCACCCGCGAAAGTTTGGTTTATGGTAAAGCGCTGGTTGATCTAAAGGCTACCATCAAAGGGCCACTTGATGCGCTGAAAATGCGAGGCAACATGAACCTGTTGGGCAGCACCAACCTCACCTACGTGTTGACCGACTCACCTCTGACGGTAGAAGACCGACTGGATGGACTGGTGACCTTCACCTCCTTCCGCGATACCACCTCGGTAGCGGAGGAGGAGCCCCCCATGCTCTCACTGGGAGGCATGGACATGTTGATGAATCTCCACCTTGACGAGTCTGTACGCCTGCGGGCCGACCTGAGCATGGACCGCAGCAAATACATTGAGCTGGAGGGTGGAGGCGACCTGAACATGCAATACACGCCACAAGGCGACGTCAACCTGACCGGACGCTACACCCTGAGTGGCGGCACGATGAAATACTCCATCCCCATCATCCCCCTCAAGGAGTTCACCTTTGCCAACGGCAGCTACGTAGATTGGCGAGGCAATCCGATGAGCCCCACGCTGAACCTAAAAGCAACCGAACGCATCCGAGCCTCGGTGACTGATGGCGACGGCGGACAGCCACGCATGGTCAACTTTGATGTCTCCATCAGCATCAAGAACAGTCTGGAAGCGCCCGACTTGATCTTCGACATTGAAGCACCCGAAGATGCCGCCATCCAGAACGAGCTGCAATCCATGGGGGCCGATGAGCGCAACAAGCAGGCTATTACCATGCTGGCTACTGGCATCTACCTGGGTGGTGGACGAAAAGGCGGACTGACCATGAGCTCGGCGTTGAACAGCGTACTGCAAAGCCAAATCAACTCGCTGGCAGGCGGCATGAAAAACGCCAGCATCAGCGTAGGCATCGAAGATCGCACCAATGCCGAAACAGGCGATACGCAGAAGGATTTCAGCTTCCGCTATTCGCAACGCTTCTTCAATGACCGCGTACAAATTGTAATCGGTGGCAAAGTCTCCACCGGTGCGAATGCCACCAACGATGCCGAATCGTTTATTGACAATGTCTCCCTGGAATACCGACTAGACCGAACAGGCACCCGCTACGTACGCGCGTTCTATAATAAGAATTATGAAAGCATTCTGGATGGCGAGATTACCGAAACAGGTGTGGGCCTGGTGCTCCGACGCAAAATGGACCGTCTGGGTGAGCTCTTCATCTTCAAAAAGAAAAACAAGTAACTTGCTATGAAACAGATTATCCGACATATCCTCATCCTGCTCCTACTGGCAGCCTGCTCCACAACGAGCCACCTGCCCGAAGGTGAGCAGCTCTATACCGGTCAACGTGAGATGATTATCCACAACCCACAACCCACCTATGTGGGTGAAATGGCCCTCGAAGAGGTAGAAGCTGCACTGGCCACTGCGCCCAACAACGCCTTTTTGGGTAGCTCTACCATGCGCTGGCCCATCCCCATGGGGCTATGGGTCTATAATGCCTTTGGACAGACCGAGAAGGGACTGGGACGATGGATCTTTAACAAATTCGGGGCCAATCCGGTACTGCTCTCCAACGTCAACCCCGACATCCGAGTCAAAGCAGCCAATAACCTGCTGCGTGACTACGGCTACTTCAATGGGCGCGTGAGCTACAGGAGCTTTGTGGATAAGCATGACTCACTCAAGGTGAAACTGCAATACACTGTAGATATGCGCAATCCCTATATGATTGATACCGTGGAATACCGCGGATTCAATCCGCAGACCACCCGAGTCATGGAGTTGGGACGCAAGAGGTCACTCATCAGTCCGGGAGAGCAGTTCAACGTACTCGACCTGGATGGCGAGCGCACCCGCATCAGCACCCTACTGCGCAACGTGGGCTGTTACTATTTCCGGCCCGACTACCTCACCTACCAAGCAGACACCACCTTAGTACGTGGAGGACATGTGGCCATGCGACTGGTTCCTGCTGAGGGGATGCCCCCCGTGGCCGAGAAGGTGTTCTACGAAGGGAAACGCTCCTTTTGGATCCTGGGCCGGAAAGGAGAGATGCCCAACGACAGCCTGCATTACCGCGACCTTACCATACACTACTACAACAAGCTGCAGGTTCGCCCTAACATGCTCTACCGTTGGGTGAACTACCAAGGTTTCCGCCGCAAGCAGGCCGTGCAGGACAGTGCCGGTATCTCCCGTAGGCGTGACTTCATGCACCGCTACAGCCTCTACCGACAGACACGTATCCAGGAACGACTGGCCAACGTGGGCATCTTCAAATACACCGAGATGCAATACGTACCTCGCGATACGGCCTTTCAAGCTGACACCCTCGACCTGCGGATGATTGCCGCCCTAGATAAGCCCTACGATGCAGAGCTCGACTTCAATTTAAAAATGAAAAGTAACAACCAAACCGGTCCAGGAGCATCGTTTACGGTGACAAAGAACAACGTCTTTGGCGGAGGTGAGAGCTGGAATGTCAAACTCTACGGCTCGTATGAATGGCAAACAGGCAAAAACAGTTCTTCGCTGATGAACAGTTATGAGATGGGCCTCTCCACCGCCCTCACCTTTCCACGAATCGTCTTCCCTCGCATGGGCGACAGAGAGTACGACTTCCCCGCCACCACCACCTTCAAGCTTTATGCTGACCACCTGAACCGAGCCAGATACTATCAGATGCTAGCCTTTGGCGGCAACGTGACGTACGACTTCAAACCTGTTCCAACGATGAAGCATAGCCTCACCCCCTTCAAGCTTACCTTCAACGTGCTCTCCGGACAGACCGAGGACTTCAAGCAGGTGCAAGCGGAGAACCCCGCACTCTATACCAGCCTACAAGACCAGTTCATCCCCGTGATGGAGTACACCTTTACCTACGATAACGCCTCCGTACGCGGTAAACGCAACCCTATTTGGTGGCAGACCACTGTAGCTTCGGCTGGCAACGTGACCTCATTGGTCTATTGGATGGCAGGCAAGAGCGTGAGCGAAAAGGGCAAGAAAATGCTGGGTGTACCCTTTGCACAATACTTGAAGTTGAATACTGAATTCCGCTACAACTACAAAATCGGCAAGGGGCATAGCCTGGCCACCCGGGTAACAGCAGGCATCATACGGGCCTACGGTAACGCATCCACAGCACCCTATACGGAGCAGTTCTATGTAGGTGGAGCCAACAGCCTGCGTGCATTCTCCACCCGGAGCATCGGACCAGGCGGCTATGTTCCTAACAACGACAAACGCTATGCCTACATCAATCATGTGGGCGACGTGCGCCTGGAGGCCAATGCAGAGTATCGGTTTCACCTCATTGCCGACCTGCATGGGGCACTCTTCTTGGATGCTGGTAACGTCTGGCTCCTACGCAACGATGCGGCCCGACCAGAAGGAAAGCTTACGCTGAGCGACCTGCCCAAACAGATTGCCTTAGGCACCGGTGTCGGCTTGAGGTACGACCTTGACTTCCTGGTATTCCGCCTGGACCTAGGCATCGCGCTCCACGACCCGTACGACACAGGTAAGAGCGGTTATTACAACATCCCCAAATTCAGTGATGGTCTGGCACTCCACTTTGCCATTGGCTATCCCTTCTAATCCCTCAGCTACGGTATGAAAAAGAAAAGACTCTCCTCCTCGCAAAGCATCTGCATCATCCTGCTCTGGCTGGCCCTCTGCTATATTGTGCTGACCAGCGCCCAGCGTATTGATGGTCCTACGGTAGTCACCCTTTTGATGTCAGCCGCCCTCGTCTTCATCCCCGTAATAAAAGCCTGGAAACAGAGAAAGGAATAAAAACTGCTTCTATCTGCCGCAAAATGAACAAGATCAACCAATAATAAAAACATCCATCCTATGACACACCGCCTCAACACCAACAAGCAATTTATGATTGGTAACGGCATTTTGGCCTTTGCCGTCATCTTTGTCGTCGTGATTTTTGTCTATATGAGTATGCGGCTGCAGCAACAGAAGAACCAAGACCGCAAGTTCATCGACCGTTACACCTTTGTGCTCGAATCGGGCTTTGCAGGCGACTCACTCTCGCTGCTCATCAACGATAGCCTCATCCTGACTACCCGCGTCGCGCAAGAACCCCTCACCGTGGAGGCACAACGCTTTGCCGAACAGAGCGCTTTGATGCTCGTTGACCACGCCACCGACGCGCTTTCTATCATTGAATTAAGCGAAAAAGGAGGCACTTACACCTTACGAAAAGAGGGAAATGAGGTAAAACACACTGTTAAATAACATTTTTTCTCTTTAATGTTTTGTAGATGATTAGATTATTACTACCTTTGCAACCGCAGTGGAGATTCAGAGGAGGGGCAAGTTGCTCCTCCTTTTTGTTAGCAGCCACTGAAAACAACAGAAACAAGAAAAGAGACTATGATTGAAAAAGAAACGGTAAAAAGCCTTGTAAACCAATGGTTAGAAGGAAAAGAGTATTTTCTTACAGATTTGAGCGTTAGTGCAGACAACCGCATCGTAGTGGAGATTGACCACAAAGAGGGTGTCTGGATTGACGACTGCGTCAACCTGAGCCGCTACATTGATCAACACCTTGACCGCGACGTTGAGGATTATGAATTGGAAGTAGGATCGGCAGGCATCGGGCAGCCTTTCAAAGTACTGCAACAGTACTTTAACCACATTGACAAGCAGGTCGAGGTCATCACGACCACCGGCGAGAAATGGCGCGGCCTGCTGAAGGAGGCCAATGAAGAGGGCATTACGCTTACCGTATCCGTCAAAGTGAAGGAAGAGGGGATGAAGCGCCCCAAGCTGCAGGAACAGGATAAACCATTCTCCTTTTCCGAAATCAAACAGACCCAATACGTCATTGATTATAAATAGCCGCGAGTGACGAGCTACGAGCTACAAGTGACGAGTTTGTCTATTAATATATATATATATACTGAGAAACTAAAAACAAAATTATATGGCCAAGAAAGAAGAAACCGTAAGCTTAATCGACACCTTTGCCGAGTTTAAAGAATTAAAGAACATCGACCGTCCCACGCTTGTCAACGTGCTGGAGGAGTCATTCAGAAGCGTAATAGCCAAGATGTTTGGCTCTGACGAAAACTACGACGTGATTGTCAATCCCGACAAGGGCGACTTTGAGATCTATCGCAACCGCACCATTGTGCCCGACGACCAACCGGCCGACCCCAACAAGGAGATTATCCTGAGCGAAGCACAAAAGATAGACCCCAGCTACGAGGTAGGCGAAGAGGTGACCGACCCCGTTGATTTCCTCAAGTTTGGCCGTCGTGCCATCCTCAACCTGCGTCAGGCTCTGGCTGGCAAGATCCTTGAATTAGAGAAGGACAGCCTCTATAATAAATATGTAGATAAGGTGGGTACCGTCATCAGCGCCGAAGTCTATCAAATCTGGAAGAAAGAGATGCTACTCATCGACGACGAAGGCAACGAATTGCTGCTGCCCAAGTCGGAACAGATTCCGTCGGACTACTACCGCAAAGGAGAGACAGCCCGCGCCCTTGTCTTGCGCGTGGACAACACCAACAACAATCCCAAGATTATCCTGAGCCGTACGGCTCCCCTCTTCCTGCAACGCCTGTTTGAACAGGAGGTACCCGAAATAGCCGATGGCCTGATCACCATCAAGAAGGCCGCACGCATCCCTGGTGAACGAGCCAAGATTGCCGTTGAAAGCTACGACGACCGCATTGACCCCGTAGGTGCATGCGTAGGTGTTAAAGGAAGCCGTATCCATGGCATCGTACGCGAGCTACGTAACGAGAACATCGACGTCATCAGCTACACGCAGAATCCCACCCTTTTCATCCAACGTGCACTGAGTCCCGCTCACGTGATGAGCTCCAACATCAAGCTTGATGAAGAGAACCGCCGTGCTGAGGTCATCCTCAAACCCGAAGAAGTTTCGCTGGCTATCGGTAAGGGAGGACTTAACATCAAGTTGGCCTCAATGATTACTGAATACACGATTGACGTATTCCGCGAGGCAGAGCCCAATGCACCCGCACCCGAAGAAGACATCTACCTCGACGAATTCCGCGACGAGATCGACGGTTGGGTAATCGATGCCATCAAGAGCGTAGGCCTGGAGACCGCGCGTGGTGTCCTGAATGCCTCGCGCGAGATTCTGGCTGAGAAAGCGGATCTGGAAGATGAAACCATCGACGAGGTCATCCGTGTGCTCAAGAAAGAGTTTGAGGAGTAATCCACACCCTATTTCCCTAATCCATAATCCCTGATATAGAATGACAATAAGGCTTAATAAAGTTACCCGCGACCTGAATGTAGGCATCTCCACCATCGTGGAGTTCCTGCAAAAGAAGGGATTTACCGTGGAGGCAAATCCAAACACGAGAATCAGTGAAGAACAATATGCGCTGCTGACCAAGGAGTTCAGCAGTGATAAAGACCTGCGCCTGAAGTCGGAGATGCTGACCCGCGACTCACGTAATAACCGACGTGAGAGCGCAGTCGAAGAGGTACGTACCGAAACGACTTCACGCGAAGTATTCAAGCAGAAACCGGCTGCAGCACAACCTACGCCCGTACAGCCTGCCGCACCCAAAGAGGAGCCAAAGCCTGCCACCGTAGCAGCTACATCCACTGCAACCGCAGCAGCGCAACAGCCAACAACACCCAAAGCACCTGAAACAAGCCCCACCACTGTAGTGGAGAAGCCCGCCGCTGTGGAGCAGCCTAAAGAAGAACAGCCCATGCAGCAACAGCGCAGTCAGACCTCTACGGCTGAGCAGAAACCATCACAACCACAGGCCCAACAGCCCGCGGTCCAAACGGCAGAAAAGCCTCAACAGGCTGCTCAAGCCCCCCAAGTGGCTACACCAGCCCCCTCACAACCAACCGCAGCCATGCAACCGCAAGCCGAAGCTGCACCCAAAGAGGCGGCTAAGGAGTCAGCTCCTGTTGCACCCAAGCCTGCTACAGATTCCAAATCTTCAGTAGAAGAGAAACCTGCTGAGCCTGTACAGAAAGAGGAGGCACAAGAGGAAACAATCTTCAAGATCAGCCGCACCGAGCCAGTGAGCAAAATCAACGTCATCGGCCGCATTGACCTTGCCGCTCTCAACCAGAGCACCCGCCCAAAGAAGAAATCGAAGGAGGAGCGCAAGAAGGAGCGCGAAGAGAAAGAGCGCCAGCGCATGGACCAACGCAAACAGATGAAGGAAGCCATCATGAAGGAGATTCGTCGGGACGACTCTTCACCAAAAGGCGACTCCGGCTCAAGCGAATCGAAAAAGAAACGGGCCCGCATCAACAAAGACCGCGTAGATATTGAAGAGATGCACTCATCGGGCAGCAACCGCGGTGATCGTCGCAACGAACGCGGTGAACGTGGCGACCGCAACGAACGCAAAGAACAAGGCAAGCGCAACAAGGATCGCAACAAGCAGCAACAGCAACCCATCGTACGCGAAGTCAACGAGGAGGATGTAGCACGTCAGGTCAAAGAGACCTTGGCTCGCCTCACCTCGAAAGGAGCCAAGAGCAAGGCCTCGAAATACCGCAAGGAGAAGCGCGAAATGGCTGCCGAACGCAACGAAGAGCTGGAAAAGCGCGAAATGGCCGAGAGCAAGGTACTCAAGATTACCGAGTTCGTTACTGCCAACGAGTTGGCCTCGATGATGGACATCTCTGTCACGCAGGTCATCGCTACCTGTATGAGCGTAGGCATCATGGTATCTATCAACCAGCGCCTGGATGCCGAAACCATCAACTTAGTAGCCGAAGAGTTTGGCTTCAAGACGGAGTACGTCAGCGCCGAAGTGGCACAGGCCATTGTGGAGGAAGAGGATGCTGAAGAAGACCTGGAGCCCCGTGCCCCGATTGTCACCGTGATGGGTCACGTCGATCACGGTAAGACCTCGCTGCTCGACTACATCCGGAAAGCCAACGTCATCGCGGGTGAAGCAGGAGGTATCACCCAGCACATCGGAGCCTACCACGTAACGCTCGAAGACGGACGTGTTATCACCTTCCTGGATACGCCTGGTCACGAGGCCTTCACCGCCATGCGTGCCCGTGGTGCGAAGGTGACCGACATTGCCATCATCATCGTAGCTGCCGACGACAACGTGATGCCTCAAACCAAGGAGGCCATCAACCACGCCATGGCCGCCGGTGTGCCCATTGTATTCGCAATCAACAAAATTGATAAGCCTGCTGCCAATCCCGACAAAATCAAGGAGGAGCTGGCCAACATGAACTTCCTCGTAGAGGATTGGGGCGGTAAGTACCAGAGTCAGGACATCTCGGCCAAGAAGGGTATTGGTGTCAACGAACTGATGGAAAAGGTGCTGCTCGAAGCCGAGATGCTGGAGCTGAAGGCCAACCCCCACCGCAAGGCCACAGGTAGCATCATCGAATCGAGTCTGGACAAAGGCCGTGGCTATGTGGCTACGGTATTGGTAAGCAACGGCACGCTCCGCGTAGGCGACATCGTGCTGGCTGGTACACACTACGGCCGCGTCAAGGCCATGTTCAATGAACGTAACCAACGCATGACCGAGGCTGGTCCGGCCACACCCGCACTGATACTCGGTCTGAACGGTGCTCCTGCTGCCGGTGATACCTTCCACGTAATTGACACGGACCAGGAGGCCCGCGAGATAGCCAACAAGCGCGAACAGCTGCAACGCGAACAGGGCCTGCGCACACAGAAGATGCTGACCCTCGACGAGGTGGGCCGCCGCTTGGCATTAGGCGACTTCCACGAGCTGAACATCATTGTCAAGGGCGACGTGGACGGTTCGGTAGAGGCATTGAGCGACTCACTCATCAAACTCTCCACCGAGCAGATTCAAGTGAACGTGATCCATAAGGGTGTAGGTCAGATTTCAGAATCGGACGTCTCGTTGGCAGCAGCCAGCGATGCCATTATCGTAGGCTTCCAGGTACGCCCGTCGAGTGCAGCCGCCAAGCAGGCTGAGCAGGAGGGCGTAGATATCCGCAAATACTCCGTCATTTATGATGCTATCGAAGAGGTGAAAGCCGCCATGGAGGGTATGCTCGCTCCCACATTGAAGGAGCAGGTAACCGCCACCATCGAAGTACGCGAAGTATTCAACATCAGCAAGGTAGGTCTCGTAGCAGGTGCTATGGTACGTACCGGCAAGGTGAAGCGTACAGACAAGGCACGTCTGATTCGCGATGGTATTGTAGTCTTCACCGGCAGCATCAATGCCCTGAAGCGCTTCAAGGACGATGTGAAGGAGGTAGGAACCAACTTCGAGTGTGGTATCAGCCTCACTGCCTGCAACGACATCAAGGTAGGTGACGTTATCGAGACCTACGAAGAGATTGAAGTGAAGGCAACGTTGTGATTTTTAGCTACTAGCTGTGTTTTAGCTACGAGCTACTAGCTACGAGCTACGAGTAATAATAGTGATAGGAGTAACATGAGTTATTAAAAACTTGTAGCTTGTAGCTCGTAACTCGTAACTTGTAGCTTGTAGCTAAATATAAAAAACTAAAAAACTCAAAACATGACAACCATAGACATTGTTATACTGGTACTGTTCCTCATTGGAGTGATACGGGGTATCATGCAAGGGTTTATTAAGCAATTGGCCTCTTTGCTGGGACTGATTGCCGGTCTTCTGGCCGCCAAGGCGCTCTATGCCACAGTAGCTGAACGCATTGCTCCGATGATGGGCGAGTCACCCACGGTGAGCAAGGTGGTAGCCTTTGTGCTCATTTGGATTGCTGTCCCCTTGGCTTTCACCTTGATTGCAGCGCTGCTCACCAAGGCCATCGAGGCTGTCCAGTTGGGTTGGCTCAACCGCTGGCTGGGCGCCGGACTGGGAGCAATCAAGTACCTGCTGGCTGCCAGCATACTGATCTGCGTCATTGAATGGGTAGATGCCGACGGCACGCTGCTCATCAACAAGGAGCAGAAAGAGCAATCCAAACTCTACTACCCTATGGAGCAGTTAGCCAGAGTCTTCCTGCCCGCTGCTGCTGAATGGGCTACGACAGAGGATTAAATAAGGAGAAACGTTTCATGCAAGAAGAAAAAAACAAGTTTGTCAAACAACTGACGCAAGAACGCTACAAATACGGCTTCACCACCGACCTGCCCACTGAGATTATCGAACGTGGGCTCAACGAGGAGGTGGTTCGGCTCATCTCGCGCAAGAAGGAAGAACCGGAGTGGCTGCTGGAGTTCCGTCTGAAGGCTTACCGCTACTGGACGACTCTCCAGCCCCCTACGTGGGCTCACCTGCGCATCCCGGAGATTGACTTCCAGAACATCTCTTACTATGCTGACCCCACCCGTAAGAAGGAGGGTGAAGCGAAGAGTCTGGATGACCTGGACCCCGAGCTGATGAAGACCTTCGATAAATTGGGTATCCCCTTGGAAGAGCGACTGGCCCTCAGTGGCATGGCCGTGGATGCAGTGATGGACTCTGTATCGGTGAAGACCACCTTTAAGGAGACCCTATTGGAGAAGGGCATCATCTTCTGCAGCATCAGTGAAGCGGTGAAGCAGCATCCCGACCTGGTGAAGCAGTACCTGGGCTCGGTAGTGGGTTATCGCGACAACTTCTATGCCGCCCTCAACTCAGCTGTTTTCTCCGATGGTTCATTTGTCTATATCCCCAAGGGAGTGCGTTGCCCCATGGAACTGAGCACCTACTTCCGCATCAACGCCCGGGGTACGGGTCAGTTTGAGCGCACGCTCATCGTGGCCGATGACGATGCCTACGTATCCTATCTCGAAGGATGCACCGCCCCGATGCGCGATGAGAACCAACTGCATGCGGCCATCGTGGAGATTGTGGTGCACGACCGTGCCGAGGTGAAGTACAGTACCGTGCAGAACTGGTACCCGGGTGATGAAGAGGGACGTGGCGGAGTCTATAACTTCGTGACCAAGCGTGGCCTCTGCAAGGGTGAAGGAAGCAAGCTGAGCTGGACGCAGGTGGAGACGGGTAGTGCCATCACCTGGAAGTACCCCTCGTGCATCCTGGCTGGCGACAACTCCACAGCCGAGTTCTACAGCGTAGCTGTAACCAATCACTACCAGCAGGCCGACACGGGTACCAAGATGATTCATCTGGGCCGCAACACCCGTAGCACGATTGTGAGCAAGGGCATCTCAGCCGGCAAGAGTGAGAACTCCTACCGTGGTCTGGTGAAGGTTTCGCCGCGTGCCGATGGAGCCCGCAACTACAGCCAATGTGACTCGCTCCTGCTGGGCAGCCACTGTGGAGCACACACCTTCCCCTACATGGACATCCAGAACCCCACAGCCGTGGTAGAGCACGAGGCCACCACAGGCAAAATCAGTGAAGAACAGCTCTTCTACTGCAACCAGCGCGGCATCAGTACCGAAGATGCCGTAGGCTTGATTGTCAACGGATACGCCAAGGAGGTGCTGAGCAAGCTGCCCATGGAGTTTGCCGTAGAGGCACAAAAGCTACTGGCCGTCTCGCTGGAGGGCAGTGTGGGATGATTTTTGTGAATAGTGATAAGTGAATAGTGATAAGAAACAACAACTCATCATGCTCGAAATAAAAGATTTACATGCCTCAATTGGAGGCAAAGAGATATTGAAAGGGGTGACCTTGACCATTCAGGATGGCGAGGTGCATGCCTTGATGGGACAGAAAGGTGCCGGCAAGAGCACCTTGAGCAACATCCTGGTGGGCCACCCAGCCTATCAGGTGACCAGTGGCACAGTGACCTTCAACGGGAAGGACCTGCTGGCCATGAAGCCCGAGGAACGTGCTCACGAAGGCATCTTCCTCTCCTTCCAAACTCCTGTGGAGATACCCGGTGTATCGATGGTCAACTTTATGCGCACAGCAGTCAACGAGCGCCGCAAGCACCAGCACCTCCCTGCCCTCTCGGCCGGCGAGTTCCTCAAGCTGATGCGCGAGAAGCGAGCCGTCGTGGAGCTGGACAGCAAACTGGCCAACCGCTCGGTGAATGAAGGATTCAGCGGCGGCGAGAAGAAACGCAATGAAATCTTCCAAATGGCCATGCTCGAACCCACCTTCACCATCCTCGACGAGACCGACTCAGGCCTTGATGTCGATGCCTTGCGCATCGTAGCCGAAGGATTCAACAAGCTCCGTACCCCGCAGACCAGTGCCATGGTGATTACTCACTACCAGCGCCTGCTCGACTACCTGAAGCCCGACGTAGTACACGTGCTCATGGGAGGACGCATCGTCAAGACCGGTGGCCCTGAACTGGCTAACCGCATCGAACAACAGGGATTTGACTGGATTAAAAACGAACTGCAATGATGACCCACGCAGCACAACAATACATTGATCTGTATCGCGATGCCAAGGAGATGATCTGTCGCCACAGTGTGCCGGTCCTGAATGCCCCACGCCGTGAAGCGATGGAGGCCTTCAGCCGCATGGGATGGCCTGGGAGTAAGCACGAAGCGTACCGCTACACCTCCCTTGCCCCACTGATGGAGCCCGACTTTGCGCTCAACCTCAACCGCCTGCAGATGCCGGCCAACCCACAGGATGCCTTCCGCTGCGATGTACCCAACCTCAGTACAGCCATCTACTTCGTGGTCAACGACACGCCGCTCCCTGCCACCCACCATCTGCTGCCCGAAGGGGTGCTCATGGGTAGCCTCAAGGAGCTGGCCGCACAGCATCCCGACTTGGTAGCACGCTATTACGGCAAGCTGGCCCGCTGGCAGGAGGATGCTCCCACGGCCTTCAACACCGCCTTTGCCCAAGATGGCATCCTGCTCTACGTGCCCCATGGCGTGGTGGTCGAAAAGCCTATTCAGCTGGTCAACACACTCCGCTCGGATGTAGATTTCATGGCCAACCGCCGCCTGCTGATTATCCTGGAAGAGGGTGCACAGGCCCGACTGCTGGTTTGCGACCATGCCACTGCCGGCTCCACCTACGTCTCGACGCAGGTCACAGAGGCCTTTATTGGCGAAGGAGCCGTGTTCGACCTCTATGAACTGGAGGAGACCAACACCCAGACCACGCGCATCAACAACCTCTACATGAAGCAAGAGGCCAACAGCAACGTCCAGCTCAGCACCATCTCGCTGACTGGTGGCCACACACGCAACACCATGGAGATTGCCCTCGACGGACCAGGTGCAGAACTCAACCTAAGTGGAATGGCCGTGGCCGATGGAGAGCAGCATGTGGACAACCACACCACCATCCTGCACAATGCCCCACGCTGCACAAGCAAGGAATTGATGAAGTATGTCCTCAACGATGAAGCAACGGGCGTATTCAGCGGTTTGGTCAAGGTTCAGCCCGGTGCAGAGAAGACACTCTCCGAACAGACCAGCCGCAACCTCTGCGCTACGACCAAGGCCCATGCCTATGCCCGTCCACAACTGGAGATCTACGCCGACGACGTAAAGTGCAGCCACGGTGCTACGGTAGGTCAGCTCAATGAGGCAGCCCTCTTCTACATGCGCCAGCGCGGAATCAGCGAAGCCGAAGCACGCATGATGCTGATGTTTGCCTTCGTAGGCGAAGCCATTGACACCATCCGCATGGAGGCCCTCCGCGACCGCCTGCACCATCTGGTAGAGAAGCGCTTCCGCGGCGAACTAGGACAATGCAAAGGCTGCAAACTCAGCGTATAACCATCCCTGATTATGGTGATATAGCACAACAAACGATAATACGTAGCAATGGATATCAATAAAATAAGAGCGGATTTCCCTATCCTAGGCCGTACGGTCTATAACCGGCCGCTGGTCTATTTGGACAATGGCGCCACCACGCAGAAGCCACGTTGTGTGGTCGAAGCCATGGTCAACGAGTACTATTCAGTCAACGCCAACGTCCACCGCGGCGTTCATTTCCTCTCGCAGCAGGCCACTGAGCTACACGAAGCCGCCCGCGAGACGGTGCGCCGCTTCATCAACGCCCGCTCCACAAGCGAAATCATCTTTACGCGCGGCACCACGGAGAGCATCAACCTGATGGCCTACAGCTTTGGCGAAGCCTTCTTGCACGAAGGTGACGAAGTGATTGTATCGGCCATGGAGCACCACAGCAACATCGTGCCCTGGCAACTGCTGGCCCAGCGTAAAGGCATCGTGCTCAGGGTCATCCCCATCACCGACGAGGGCGAGCTCATCATGGAGGAGTATCAGAAACTCTTCAGCCCACGCACCCGTCTGGTCAGCGTAGCCCATGTGAGCAACGTACTCGGCACAGTCAACCCCGTGGCCGACATCATCCACACGGCCCACGCTCACGATGTACCCGTACTGGTTGACGGTGCACAGTCCATCCCCCACATGAAGGTTGATGTACAGGCACTGGATGCCGACTTCTACGTCTTCTCGGCCCATAAGGTGTATGGTCCCACTGGTGTAGGCGTACTTTATGGCAAGGAGAAATGGCTTGACCAGATGCCCCCCTACCAAGGTGGCGGCGAGATGATTCAGCATGTCTCCTTCGAGCGCACCACCTTCAATGAGCTTCCCTTCAAGTTCGAGGCTGGCACGCCCGACTACATCGGTACCACGGCCTTGGCCACCGCCCTCGACTACGTCTCTGCCATCGGCATGGAGCAGATAGCTGCCCACGAGCACGAGCTCCTCAGCTACGCCACACAGCGTATGGAGCAGATTCCCGGCATGCGCATCTTTGGCCGTGCCAAGCAGAAGAGCGGTGTCATCTCCTTCTTGGTAGGTGACATCCACCACTTCGACATGGGCACGCTGCTCGACCGTCTCGGTATCGCTGTTCGCACAGGTCACCATTGTGCCCAGCCCCTGATGATTCGCCTTGGCATCGAGGGAACGGTCCGCGCCTCGTTCGGTCTCTACAACACCAAAGAGGAGGTCGATACCCTGGTAGCCGGCATCGAGCGCGTCAGCAAGATGTTTTGAGTCCAGACAACATCCGAATAGATTTCGTCCCCCATTCGAACGCCATTCGAATGGGGGACGAACTTATAATAGGAATTGGTCTGACTATTTCTTCTTGAACTTGCTGATAAGATCTGACCATGTATCCCATCCGTGTTTTGCAGCAACCTCCCCAAGCGAGACGGCGGTGATAAAAGCTACACCTTGGATACAATAATCCCAAAAACCATTTTCTATTCCTCTCCCAAAGAGTTTATCGAGCACAACAAAGATGGCAATGTACAGGAAAAGCATTAAGGGATAATTTAAAATATTGCGATTCTTCTTCATAGTACAAAAATCGTATCATGTTAAACAATTCGGATATAGGCCCTTCGTTCTTTCTGCTTAATCATTGTCGTTATGATTGATGATAGTCACTTGCTTATCTTGTACTTTAATCTTTGCCATAATACATGATGATATGCTATTATTCCCAACTCCATGAACTCATGATGTATTTCGGATATTGAATTAAGAAGCCTTTTCAGCTTTTCGCTAAAAAGTCAAGTATCGTTTTTGTGATAGCTAGAAACTTTGTATGGCACCCATTCTTCCTATTTAAAAGATACCTCTATAAGTGAGGCATCATCCTCTGGATCATTCAGTTTCCTTGAAATTTCATCTGCAGATAACAGCCCCAGATTCTTCTCGGCAACTTTGTACAATCCATCCGTACAGACGAACACAGTATCATCTCCTGACAACT
>CAMCUZ010000031.1 GCA_945879145.1 uncultured Mediterranea sp. | reverse complement strand
TATAGGGAGTAGGGGAGTTACTCGAAGCTAACTACTTGCGTTTTATTGGGGTGTTTGTACCAGTCGCGCACTTCGGCATCGTTGATGTTGGTGGCCCACTTGGTCAACATGCCGTACGCTGTAATGAGGCTGATATTCTCCAGCGGCCACTGCCAGTCGCCCTGAACGCAGATTGCCTTCGGGGCTTGTCCGGGAGTCGTGTTGACGTTGATGCGTTCTCCCTTCACCGTGATATAGAAGCGGTACGCATCGGTGGGCATCGTGAAGCCATCGGGCCAGGAAACTTCGCCTACCAATACCGGCTCTTGCGTAATCTTGCCGTTGGTGTTGGTCATCGAAGGCATATACTGATGGATGGAACCGAAGTTGATGTCGCCTGAAGGACCTTCGTAATGAAGCCCGGCATCAAGCGAACCACCCGCGGCACAGATGTAAATCTTAGCTCGGTTGGCTGTATTGGGCACCACTTTCAGCACCACGTCGTTGAAGTCGAAGTCGCCTGTCATACCCATGTCCTCAAAGCCGAAGGTCCATGCCGGCAGGTCTTTGACCGAAGGAATAACCTCCTGCTCTTCTTCGCCTTCACCAGGGGTAGTAGATGGACCGAAATCATCCGGGTCACGTCCTTCGATGACGTTCTGAACGTAGCTTTCCTTGGGCTCATCGGTAATTGTTCCATCGTTGTTGTAATACTTCTTAGTATCCAGGTCTTGGACACCGGGGAGCAATACGCCGGGAAGCGAACCTCCATTACCTGCAGTCAATCCGAAAGTCACGTCGTTACTGTCATAATCTCCACCAGTTGGATTGTCTTCCAGTCCCATGAAGGTATAACCGTCGAACTTCTGGATGATACTACGGTATTTGTAGGCTGTTTTGATATTGAGATCTGCTCCAGAAAAACAGGTGGCTTTACCCGTTAGGTATTTCTCTGCAATTCCTAAAGAACGCAGGGCCTCCTTCTGATCATTATTGGTCGTGTTACATCTCAGATAGAATCCCAAACGATACCCTACGGGTACGTTAATCTGGAAAGTGAGTCCACGAATACCTTGAATGCCGTTTTCGCCGCCATATTCTTTATTTACAAGCAAGGTATTGAAGGCGTTGTCTCCAACGCGGCTACGAATGGAGGTCGTTGCCTTGTTGGCCGTAAGTCCATCGCCGTCTTTGTAATCAAAGTTGGTATCCATCCAGGTGTTTTGACCCATGAGTTGGTATTGTACTTTGGCATAGTCATCAATATAATCATAAGAGAGCACATCCAATAAATCAACCATCACAAGGTCATCGTATTTCCCCTGTTCTTTGTAATAATAATAGCCCAGAGTGCGTTCGTAATAGGTTCCCGTACAGCCATAAAGCAGGCAAAGATAAAACTGACCTGTGGAAATCAGTTCGTAGTTGGTTATCTGATTACGTTCATGCGGCTTTGTGCCGTTGGCTTCTGGAACAGCTTGGGCTAAGTTGTCCCAAGTCCATCCGGGGAACGAGGTATAGCCGAAGTGATGTCCGGCATAGCCATCCTCAGTGCTTTGATTACTACTGCCACAAAGTGATGCAGGCGGATTGGGTACAGAATTGCTCTCGGCCATAGCACGGGTGGTGGCACCGCGGCTCAGGTCGATGGTGGTCTTTTGTGTCAAGGCCAGGGTGAGGTCCATCTTGCGATACACCTTCTCGGCATCTCCATAGTCTGCTTCGAAGGCAATGCGGGTGTCGAGGTTCTGCGGTATGCCAAACGTAAATGTGCCGCTGCCATTAATATCTTTCTCTGCGTAAAGCACACGGGTCTCTTTACCCAGAGTATAGGCCCTGACAGTGGCCTCGCCCGAGGTCTTTACTTCAGCTGAAATGACGGTACCGGTCACCCAGGTCTGGCTGGGGTCAATCTTACCGCCAATAGCCTTCTCAAAGTCAGCTGAGTAGCGACTGTCGTATTGAGAGACGTCATTGTCCGTGCAGGAGGTCAGCGTTGCAGCTGTCAGTGCACAAAAGTAGAAGAACTTCTTGTTCATAAATGATAAAGTTATTTATTGTTGTTATTCTTGTTCTCTTTGAGCAGGAACTGGTCAATCGCCTGCTTGTAGTTCTCTTTGGTGGTAGCCCCTTGCATCAGCTGGGGCAGTTCGTCGGTGGGTATAAAGACGAAGGTGGGAATCGAGTTGGCCTGAAAGAGGGCAGCCAATTCGCGCTCTTTATCCACATTGACCTTGTAGATGACGATGCGTCCAGCGTACTCTTGCGCCAGCTCTTTCATGATGGGAGCCACGCGGCGGCAGGGACCGCACCAGTCGGCATAGAGGTCGATGATGGCAGGCAACTTTCCTTTATACTTCCACTCGCTACTCTTCTCATAGTCGAAGACGCGCTCGATAAAGAGGGCCTTGGTCATCACAATCACCTCCCCTTGGGGTAGGGTATCGGCGGTTGCAACGGTGACTTCGTTCTGGAGCGTATCAGCCTCGTTGGCACTTCCCGATGAGGGACGGCTGTTGCAGGCTGAGGTACCGACTACAGTCAGCAGTAGGAGCAAAAGGAGCATTCCTTGTTTCTGTATCATCACTTGATGGTATTAATGTGTTGTCTGAATAATGGTCATTTCATCCACCAGATGTTTGGCTCCAGCAAACTTCTCAATGATGAAGAGGGTGTAGCGGATATCTACACATACAGCCCGTTGCGATGAGGGGCGGAAAGCAATATCTCCAGTCAGACCCTCGTAGTTGCGGTCGAAGCCGGTACCAATCAGTTCACCCTTCGCATTGAAGACGGGACTGCCTGAGTTGCCTCCGGTGTTATCTGTATCGATAATGAAGCCTACGGGCATCTCGCCAGTGGGTAAGGCATAGCGGCCATAATCCTTCGTTTGGTAGAGTTGCTTGAGGCGGCTCGGTACAACAAACTCGGGGTTGGTAGGGTCTTCTTTCTCCATCACCCCCTTGAGGGTGGTGAAGTAGTTGTACTCTACACCATCAGCGGGCTGGTAAGGACGAACGCGTCCGTAGGTGAGGCGCAGGGTGGAGTTGGCATCGGGGTAGATGGGCTGGCCGTTGGCTTGCTTCATCTCCATCATGCCGCGTACCCAGGTGCGATGGGCTTCGTTGTAGTGGGAGCTGATATCCATCAAGCTCAGTGAGAGCATCATCTGTCCCGCATTGATGCTCTGTTGGAAAAGGACCATCCAGTCGGACATGAGTCGCTTGAGGCTGGGCTTGCGGATGAAGCGGTCAAAATTCTCCGGACTGCCAAAGATGGATTGCTCAAAGCAGGCATCCACGAAGGCATCGCTGTCGCCCTTGAAGTATTTATCGATGACCTGGAAGATGCCGATGCGTTGCTCTGCAGGAATGTACTGGCTGTAGGTGCGAAGCATGGCTTTGCCCACTTTACGCTCCACTTCAGGGAAGGGAACAGAGGCAAAGTAGCGCTTTACGCGTGGCTTGAGGGAGTCAGCTGCAGCTTGAATAGCTACCTTGTCCTTGCTCTTCAAGGCTGTAACCAGCCCGGTTGTGGGTGGTATGCGCATGAAGTCGAGTGCATTGACCAGGGCCTCACCCAGGGCCTGCTGATGGTAGAGCAGGTCATGGCGACGGCTTACCATACGACGAATGGTATCGAAGGCTTGCTGATAGATGGGAGTACCCACCTCACGGCCACGGGCCAAGAGGGCCTCTTGCTGTGCCCGCTTGGTGTCGAGTACCTTGAGGCGCACCAATCCTTCGTTCATGCCGATGGCGTTCTTCCAGTAGTTGGCGCTCGAGGCATACTTGCTGGCGTAGTGGATACGTACGGCATCATCGGCCAGCATCTCCTTCATCAGTACCTGTTGGCGTACGTCGCGTACGTGGTGACGCATGAAGTTGGTGGTCTGCATGCGCTCTTCTACTTCGTCGCTGATCATGTAGCGCCAGTTGGAGCCGGGGAAGCCCATCACGAAGGCAAAGTCACCCTCGCGGTAGCCATCGAGGTTGATGGTGAGGTGCTTCTTCACCTTCAGCGGTTGGTTGGCCGTGCTATATGGAGCCGGCTTACCTTCGGCATTGGCGTAGATGCGAAACATGGAGAAGTCGCCCGTGTGGCGGGGCCACATCCAGTTGTCGGTATCGGCACCAAACTTACCGATACTCGATGGGGGAGCACCTACCAGACGGATGTCGCTGTAGGTCGTCTTGATAAAGAGGTAGTAGCGGTTACCCCCATAGAAGGCCTTGAGCTCGGCACTCTCTCCTTGGCCCAGCGTAATCTGCTCCGCTTCGAGGAAGCGTGGCGTGATGGAGCGCAGGTATTTGGGTGAGAGGTAGTTGGTTCCTTTAGGGTCGGTGTCCTTCTTCAACTGCTCCTCTACGAAGGAAGTGACATCAAGGATACGGTCAATAAAGGTGATGGTGAGTCCCTTGCAGGGTAACTCCTCGTTGCGGCTCATGGCCCAGAACCCGTCAGTCAGGTAGTCGTGCTCCACACTGCTCAACTGCTGGATGGAGCCGTAGCCGCAGTGGTGGTTGGTCAACACCAGTCCTTCGGCTGAGATAACCTCACCGGTACATCCGCGGCCAAAGTGTACCACGGCATCCTTGAGGCTGATGCCCTCGGGGGAGTAGATTTGCTCCACAGGTATTTGTAAGCCCAGCTCCTGCATAGCCACTGCATTCTGCTTCTGCAGGTCAGTAAGCATCCACATACCCTCGTCAGCATACGCCGATGGAGTCAACATAGCCGCAGTAATCAGCAGCAGTGAAAATCTCTTCTTCATGTGTAATCCAATTAACTAGTAACTTGTGGCTCGTAGCTTGTAGCTCGTAGCTCGTAGCTTGTCACCTGTAATAATATGAATATGTACGCGCGTACATTATATATATGTATTTATTCTACGATGGTCATCTCGTTAATCAGGTGCTGGCAGTTGCCCAGCTTATCGAGGATGAAGAGTACGTAGCGGATATCCACTGCGATGCAGCGTTGCAGCGCACTGTCGAAGTTGATGTCGCCGCTCAAGCTCTCCCAGTTACCGTCAAAGGCTGCACCAATCAGTTGACCTTCGCCGTTGATGACAGGGCTACCCGAGTTACCACCGGTGATGTCGTTGGTAGTCAGGAAGCAGACCGGCATCGTGCCATCGGCCATGGCGTAGCGGCCGAAGTCTTTCTTCAGAATCAGTTCCTTCAGCTTGGCGGGTACAACGAACTCGGGATCTTCAGGGTTCTCCTTCTCCAAGATACCGTCGGTAGTGGTAAAGTACTTGTAGTGTACACCATCCTTCGGGCTGTAGGGCTTCACGGTACCGTAGGTCAGACGCAGTGTGAAGTTGGCATCGGGGTAGGAGGGGACGGGTTGCTTCATCTCACCCAGGCCACGGATGTAGGCCTTGTGGAGCAAGGGTAAATCCTTGCCAGCCTCTGCCATGCCACCTTGGGCACCTTCTAATGCTGTGTACACCTCATTGCGGAAGAGGATGGAGGGGTCGCTCTCAAGTACCTTCAGCGAGGGTTTCTTGAGGAACTTGTCCAGGTTTTCACGGGTAGCGAGGATAGAGTTGTCGAACCAGTTATCTACATAGGCCTCGTAATTGCCCTTGAACTTCTTGTCGATAGTCTGGTAGAAAGCAGGCAGGTTGGCTGCATCGACATATTGCGGCAGGGCGGGGAGCATGGCTTTGGCCACAGCACGTTCCACCTCGTGGTCATAGTCTTTATTGTGAATTTGCTCAAACTCCTGCTCAAGCTGCTTCTTGCCCACTTCTAGGAGGGAGTCGTTCTTCTCCTGCAGCGCTTGCTTCAGGGTCGCACCAGCTCTACTGCTGCACAGGTTGATGGGGCTAAACAGGCCCTCTACGATATACAAGCATTGGCGACGGGCCTCTTTCTGCTGTTCCACGATGGCATCAATCTTCTCCACTACACCTTCGTATTCGGGCTTACCCTTGGCCCATTCAGCATAGCGGCGTTCAATTTCGGCCTTAGCACCCAGCACGTCATTGTCGATGATGGCCTTGTTCATGCCGATGGAGTTTTTCCAGTAGTTGCTGCTTCCGGCAAACTTGCTGGCATATTGGATGCGTATCTTATCGCTCTGGGCCATCCACTCGCGCAATACGTTGAGGTAGATGGTGCGCATGTCAATCTTCGACTGGTTGTCGGCCTCCATGCGCTGCTTTACCTCGCTTTGCGTCAGGTAGCGGCTGGTGCTACCGGGGAAGCCCATGACCATGGCATAGTCGTTCTCCTCCACGCCCTTCAGTGAGATGGGGAGGTACTTGGGAGTCTTCAGGGGTACATTGCTGGGGCTGTACTTAGCCGGTTCACCATTGGCATCGGCATAGATGCGGAACATGGAGAAGTCTCCTGTGTGGCGGGGCCACATCCAGTTGTCCGTCTCGCCACCAAACTTACCTACGCTCGAAGGAGGGGCGGCCACCATGCGTACGTCGCTATACACCTTATAGTAGAAGAGGTAGTACTTGTTGCCGGCGTAAAAGGGGAGGGCCTGGGCGCTGATGCCCGGCTTGCCCTTGAGGTCGCTCTTCTCCAGCTCCTCGTTGGCGATGTTTCTCAAGAAACCGTTGGTCATGGCATCCGTTTCGCTCACCTTGCCAGCCTTGATGCGCTCGTTTACCAGGTCGGTGATATCAACTATGCGGTGTACAAAGCGGAACTTCAGTCCGGGAGTAGGTATCTCCTGTTCGCGGGTCATGGCCCAGAAACCATCCGTCAGGTAGTCGTGCTCCACGCTGCTGTGCTGCTGAATAGCGCCATAGCCACAGTGGTGGTTGGTCAGGATCAATCCTTCGGGCGAGATGATTTCGCCGGTGCATCCACCGCCAAAGATACCCACGGCATCCTTCAGACTCACGCCGTTCGGGTTGTAGAGCGCGTCAGCTTCCAGTTTCAGACCTTGCTTTTTCATCAAGTCAATCGAGTTCTGCTGCTTCATCAGCTGGAGCAGCCACATGCCTTCGTCGGCACGTGCCGACAGGGCGGTAAGGGCGATCAAGCTAAGCATCAAGCCCTGTTTAAAGAGATGTTTCATAGACATGTTATTTGTTATTTCTACTTATTTTAGTTGTCTTTTCTGACTCAAACTTTTGTGCAAAAATACGTAAACCGATTCAAAAAACCTTTTTTTCTCCTTATAATATAAGGATTATTAATATCTTTGTGCCCGTTAAATGGCTAATTCATCTGATAGTATGTTATCAACTCACGCAATTCGTCTCTTCTGTTGCCTCTCCTTGGCACTGCTAACGGCCTCATGCAGCCGGAATTATAAAGTGGAAGGTACCGCTTCGGTAGCGGGAATCGATGGCAAGAAACTCTTTCTGAAGGCCTTGAAGAATGGAGAGTGGGTGACTGTAGATTCGGCCGATGTGGAGCATGGGCTCTTCAAGATGAGCGGTCACGCCGATACAGCCTGCATGGTGTCTCTCTTCATGGATGGGGAGAATGTGATGCCGCTCGTGCTGGAGCGTGGCACAGTAGAGGTCACGATTTCCAATGGTCTGCTTGAGGCGAAAGGAACACCCCTCAATGAGCGGCTCTATGCGTTCATTCGCAAGCGCAACGAAATGGAAAACAAGATTGAGGAGCTCGACCGCAGGGAGGCTCGCCTTGTGCTCGAAGGAGCCAATCTCGACGAGGTACGGGCCCAACTCACCCAAGAAGGGGAGAAGATGGTGACAGAGATGAACGACTACATCAAGCAGTTTATTACGGATAACTTCACCAACGTGTTAGGGCCCAGTGTCTTCATGATGATGTGCAGCACCTTGCCCTATCCCCTCATCACCCCTCCGATTGAGGAACTGATGAAGATGGCACCGATGGAGTTCAAGGCCGACCCGATGGTGAAGGAGTTCTTGGAGAAGGCGCGAGAGAACAAAACCTTGATTGAAGAGCAGAAGCGCATGCAGGAGCATGTGGCTGCTCATAAAAACTCTTGATTGTCCATGCAGCTCGTCATCGACATCGGCAATACCGTAGCCAAGCTGGCCGCTTTTCGGGGTGATGAACTTCTGGAGGTGGCCTACACCTCCAACGAGACTTTGGCCGAGCTCCCGGCTTTCTGCTGCAAGTACCCCTTCAAGCAAGCCATCTGGTGCTCCGTAGTCAACCTCTCAGCCGAGGCCCTGTCCCGTATGCATGCGGTTCCCGTCCCCTGTTTGCACTTCACGCATACCGTGCACATTCCAATCCGCAATGCGTACGATACACCCGAGACCCTTGGCCTCGACCGCTTGGCCGCAGTGGTAGGTGCACAGCAATGTATGCCCCATCGCGACCTGCTCGTGATAGATGCCGGCACTTGCGTGACCTACGAGTTGCTCGATGCCTCCGGCTGCTATCAGGGAGGCAACATCTCACCCGGCCTGGAGATGCGGCTCAAAGCGATGCATCAATTCACCTCCCGTCTGCCGCTGGTCGAGGCTGAAGGCGAGCTGCAAGAGATAGGAAAAAGTACCGAAACAGCCCTTCGAGCAGGTGCAATTTGGGGCCTTCAATACGAAATTGAGGGCTATATTCGGGCCTTGAAACATAAATATCCTCAACTTTTGGTTTTTTTAACGGGCGGTTGCCGATTTTCTTTTGATACCAACTTAAAAAATATCATCTTTGCAGACAAATTTTTGGTATTAAAAGGACTCAATCGCATAGTACAATATAATAATGAGTAAAACAAGACAGACCTTAGGAGTGCTGCTGCTTGCGCTTTTGGCGTGTTCAGGGGCATGGGCCCAGAACAATACGAACTCTCCATATACCCGTTACGGTTTGGGACAGCTGGCCGATTATGGCTCGGCCAACAGCCGTGCCATGGGTGGAGTGGCGTTTGCCCTGAGAGACAAGTCCCACATCAACTCGGCTAACCCCGCATCCTATTCGGCAGTGGATTCGCTTACCTTCATCTTTGATGGAGGCGTGACCTTGCAGAAGAATAACCTGAGCAACGGTACCCTTAAACTGAACGCCAACAACTCCAGTTTTGACTACATCACGATGCAGTTTCGTGCTGCCCCCTGGGCAGGTATCAGCTTGGGCCTGTTGCCTTACTCCAACGTGGGGTATCAGTTTGGCACCACGATGACCGACGAGGTGAATCCCGACAATGCCAACACCGTCACTTATCTGGGTGAGGGTGGTTTACACCGCATTTACCTGGGCGCAGGATTTAAAATACTTAAAAATCTTTCGGTGGGTGCAAATATTTCGTACCTTTGGGGGCAGATTTCGCGTACGACGAGTGAAAGCTTTGCCAGCAATTCGGCCATTTTGCCCTTTACGCGTATCGTGGACGTGGATATCAAGAGCTACTTGATTGATTTAGGTGTGCAGTACACCCATCAGTTCAGCAAGAAGCATCAAGCTACGGTCGGTGTCGTCTTCACCCCTGGGCACGACTTGAGCAACACCTCTACGATTACTACGCAGACCGGCAACTCTTCGCTGGGCTATACGGTCAATACGCGCGATACGGTAGCTACCTACGGGGTGCCCACTACGTTGGGCTTCGGTATAGCTTATCAGTACGACGGCCGCTTAACCGTCAGTGCCGACCTTCTGCTCCAGCAGTGGAGCAAGTCCAGCTATATGAACAACAAGGAGGCCTACTGCAACCGCACGAAGATAGCCCTGGGAGCCGAATACTTCCCCAACCCGATGGGGCGCAGCTACCTCTCGCACGTGAAGTACCGCATTGGCGCTTTCTACTCCAATCCCTACTACAAGGTTCAGGGAGTACGTGGTGCCAATGAATATGGCGTTACCGCAGGCTTCGGATTGCCTATACCGCGTACCCGTTCCTACGTGAACCTCTCCGGACAATTTGTCCGCACCGAGGGGAAACAGGCCAACTTCTTGAACGAAAACTCCTTCCGCCTCTGCGTGGGAGTCACCTTCAACGAACGCTGGTTCTTCAAGCGGAAAGTGGATTGATGGTGCCGGACCAGTTGGTTTGGATAATAGGAAAGAATTATATTGTAACTATAACTTAAAAAATTAAAATACGATGAAGATTAAGACGCTTGTCGCTGCAGTGCTTCTCTCTTGCGGAGCAACAGCAACCTTTGCACAAAACAGCTGTAATGCTAACCTCAGTATCGCTCACGAGGCTGTTCGCGCCGGTAACTACAAGGACGCTTACGTACCCTGTATGGCTGTACTGAAAGAGTGCCCCACGCTGAAGTATTACACCTTCAAGGATGCTACGACCATTTTGACCAGCTTCCTGAAGGATATCAAGGACCGTAACTCGGCCGACTACAAGAAGTACTTCGACGAACTGATGGGTGTACATGACCTGAAAATGCACTACCTGCCCGAATTCGCCAAGAAGTTCAAGCCCGGACAAGTGCCTACCGTTGATGGTGCCTTGGGTACAAAGGCGGTGGATTACATCCTCTACGCTCCCAATATGGACCTGAAGCAGGCCTACGCTTGGCTGACGCAATCGGTGAACAGCACCAAGGGAGATACCGAAGGGGCTATTCTCCACTACTTCCTCGAAATCTCCATGAAGATGGTGCAGGCCGACAGCAACCACACCGACCAGTTCTTCCAGGATTACCTCGACGCTTCGAAGTATGTGGATGAGGCCATCGCCAACGAGACCAAGCCCAACAAGCAGGAGGCACTGAAGAATGTCAAGGAGAACCTTGTAGCTATGTTCATCAACAGTGGTGTGGCCGACTGCGAATCGCTGCAGAATATCTATGGTGCCAAGGTGGAAGAGAACAAGGGTGACTCTACCTTCTTGAAGAAGACCATCGCTATCCTCAAGATGATGAAGTGTAACGAGAGCGAAGTCTATTTCCGCGCTTCTGAATACATGTACCAGATTAACCCCACCCCCGATGCAGCCGTAGGTGTAGCCTACATGTACTACAAGAAGGGTGACTACAACATGGCCGTTCAATTCTTCGACGAGGCTCTGAACAACGAGACCGATCCTGCCAAGAAGTCAGAAATGGCTTACGCTACTGCCCTGGCTCTGCTCAGCGCTAAGAAGTACTCACAGGCTCGCTCTTACTGCCAGAAGGCCATCTCGTTCAACGAAAGCTTCGGTGATGCCTATATCCTGATGGCTCAGGCTATTGCCGGTGCCCCCAACTGGAGCGACGAACCCGCACTCAACAAGTGCACCTTCTTCCTCGTTATCGACAAGCTGCAGCGTGCCAAGCAGGTGAACCCCGAGTGCGCTGAGCGTGCACAGGAACTGATCAATACCTATGCTAAATATACTCCTGCTACGAAGGACCTCTTCATGCTCGGTATCAAGGCTGGCGACCGCGTAACCATTGGCGGTTGGATTGGTGAATCAACGGTAGTTCGTTAATGAAGGAGTCTGATCACAAGATTTTTCATTCCATACAAAGCATGGCCATCGTGATTTGCACGATGGCTGTGCTTCTTTTTATCTCCTCCTGCTCAGGTAACCGCAAACGGATGGGCGAAGCCATTACCGAACGTGACTCACTGCCCGTGATGGATACCCACGACGTGACGACGCTTATCTCCGACTCCGGTGTCACGCGCTACCGCATTACCACGCCCCGCTGGCTGGTCTTCGACCGCAAAGAGCCGCCCCATTGGGCCTTTGAGCAGGGTATCCATCTGGAGAAGTTTGATACCCTCTTCACTGTGGAGGCCAGCATCGATGCCGATACAGCCTATTATTATAATAAGGAGGAACTTTGGAAACTGATGGGGCATGTGGCCATTCAGAACCTAAAGGGCGAACGGTTTAACACCGAGCTTCTCTACTGGGACCAGCGGAAAAAGAAAATCTATTCCGATCGCTTTATCCGCATCGAACAGCCCGACCGCATCATCACGGGGCACGGCTTTGAGTCAAACCAGGAGATGACCATCTACACCATCCACCAAACGGAGGGTATCTTCTATGTCGATGACACCACTCAACCGGTTGATACCCTGCAACAGCAACCCTCACAGCAGTCGTAACGCTTATGGACATCTATATTTATCTGCTTGTCACGATGGCCTTTTCGGCCTTTTTCTCCGGCATGGAGATTGCCTTTGTATCGGTCAATAAGATGCGGTTGGAGATGGAAAAGCGCGATGGAGTAGTCTCGTCGATCATCTCTTTCTTTCTGCGCAATCCCAACAACTTCATCTCCACGATGCTCGTGGGCAACAACATCGCCCTCGTCATCTATGGTATCTTAATGGCCAAGATTATCGAGCAGCAGCTGTTGGGCGCATTCATCGCTAACGACTTTGTCAAGGCCTTGCTGCAGACCATCATCTCTACGCTCATCATCCTCGTGACGGGTGAGTTCCTGCCAAAGACCCTCTTCAAGATCAACCCCAACCTGGTGCTCCGGCTCTTCGCCTTGCCCCTTTTTATCTGCTACGTCGTGCTCTTCCCCGTCTCCAAACTGGCTTCAGGCATCTCGTTTCTCTTCCTGCGCCTCTTTGGCGTGAAGGTGAGCGACGAGGTACAAGCCAAGGCCTTTAGCAAGGTGGATCTGGACTATTTCATTCAGACCAGTATCGAGAATGCCGAGGAGACGGATGAGGTGAATCCCGAGGTGAAGATTTTCCAGAATGCGCTCGACTTCTCCAACATCAAGATACGCGACTGCATCGTGCCTCGCACCGAGGTGGTGGCTGTGGATAAGGTGACCCCTCTCGAAGAGCTGAAGAACCGCTTCGTAGAATCAGGCATCTCGAAGATTATCGTCTATGAAGGCAACATCGACAATGTGGTGGGTTACATCCACTCCTCTGAGATGTTTCGTAGTCCCAAGGATTGGCGTTCACACATCAAAGAGGTTCCCATTGTGCCCGAAACCATGTCGGCTCACAAACTGATGAAGCTCTTCATGCAGCAGAAGAAGACCATTGCCGTAGTGGTGGATGAGTTTGGCGGCACAGCCGGCATTGTCTCGCTGGAAGATTTGGTAGAAGAGATCTTCGGCGACATCGAAGATGAGCACGACAACACCTCCTATATCTGCACGCAGATAGGAGATAACGAGTACATGCTCTCGGCGCGTTTGGAGATTGAGAAGGTGAATGAAACCTTCGACTTGGAACTGCCCGAATCGGATGATTACATCACCATCGGTGGCTTGATTTTGAGTCGCTATCAGCGCTTCCCCAAGCTGCACGAAATGGTCGAAATTGGACCCTTCCAATTCAAAATTATCAAGGTTAGTGCCACCAAAATCGAGCTTGTTAGGCTAAAAGTGAACGAATAATGGGTTAAAATCGATTTTTTTTGTGAATAACGATGTGGCATAAAGCCTTTTTTCGTATCTTCGTGCGCTAAAATTGGCATAAAAGGAAAAATATTAAACAAATAAAAACTATACACTAAAAATGGCAACATTACAAAACATCCGGTCAAAGGGACCGTTATTGGTTATTGTCATTGGTCTGGCGCTGTTTGCCTTCATCGCAGGCGATGCTTGGAAAGTGCTGCAGCCGCACCAATCACAAGACGTAGGTGAAGTGAACGGAACCGCAATTTCCGCTCAAGAGTATCAAAAGCTGGTCGAAGAGTTCTCTGAAGTGATTAAGCTGACGAACAATCTGCCGTCACTCAGCGAAGAGGATAACAACCGCATCAAGGATCAGGTTTGGCAGAACTACGTCAATGGCAAGCTGATTGAAGCCGAAGCCAAAAAACTGGGTCTGGTTGTGACCAAGAGTGAAATTCAATCCATCATCAATCAGGGTGTACACCCCATGTTGGCCCAGAACCCCTTCTTCCGCAATCCGCAGACAGGTCTGTTTGACGCCGACGCGCTGAAGAACTTCCTGGTGAACTACAACAAGATGAAGCAATCGTCGATGGCTCAGGGAATGGAGAGCTACGATCGAATCTATAACTACTGGCAGTTTGTAGAGAAGCAACTCTTCCAGTCGCGCCTGATGGAGAAATATCAGGCTCTGCTGAGCAAGGCCCTCTTCGCCAATAACGTAGAGGCTCAGGCCGCTTTCGATGCCCGCACCCAGCAGACTGACCTCTTGCTGGCTGCTATCCCTTACTCTTCGGTAGCCGACTCGGCCGTGAAGGTGAGCGAGGCAGACCTGAAGGCTGCATACGACAAGCAGAAGGAGCAGTTCAAGCAGTATGTAGAGACCCGCAACATCAAGTACATCGATGTACAGGTAACGGCCAGCGCTGAAGACAAGGCTGCCCTGCAGAGCGAGATGGAGGAATATACCATGCAACTGCCCGAGGCTGCCGACTATGCCAGCTTCATCCGTTCAACCGGTTCCAATGTTCCTTACGTTGACCTGTTCTACAACAAGAGCGCACTCCCTCAGGATGTGGCTTCACGTCTGGACTCGGTGAGCGTAGGTGGTGTTTATGGCCCCTATTACAATGTCGCAGACAACAGCCTCAACAGTTTCCTCAAGCTGGCTGTGGCTCAGCAGGCTGACTCCATCCAGTACCGTCAGATTGTCGTAATGGCTGAAGATGCCGCTAAGACCCAGGCCTTGGCCGACAGCATCTACGGAGCCATCAAGGGTGGTGCTGACTTTGCCGAACTGGCCAAGAAGTATGGTCAGAACGGTACTGAACAGTGGCTCACCGCAGCAGCCTACGAGGGCGCTCAGATTGACGGTGACAATCTGAAGTACATCCAGACGCTGATTGACGCTCCGCAGAATACCCTGCAGAATGTATCACTCGCTCAGGCTAACCTCATTTTCCAGGTTACGGCCAAGAAGGCTGTCAAGGAGAAGGTGAAAGTGGCTGTCATCAAGCGTACTGTTGATTTCAGCAAGGAGACCTATTCGAAGGCCTACAACGACTTCAGCCAGTTCATTGCGACCAACAACACCGTGGAGAAGATGATGGCCAACGCCGAAGATGCAGGCTATCGTGTGCTCGACCGCATGGATTTGGCCAGTGCTGAACACACCATTGGTGGTGTACGCGGTACGAAGGAGGCGCTGCGCTGGGCCTTTGGTGCAAAGGTGGGTGAGGTGTCGGGCCTCTATGAATGCGGTGACAGCGACCACATGATCGTGGTTGGCGTAGCTGGCATTACGCCCGAAGGCTATCGCCCCTTGTCACTCGTACAGGATCAGCTTCGTTTCGAGGTGATTCGCGACAAGAAGGCTGAGCAGATTCTGGCTTCGCTGAAGGCCGCTGGTGCTACGAGCATCGAGCAGGTCAAGGCACAGGCTAATGCCGTGAGCGACAGCGTGAAGATGGTGACTTTCTCCGCTGCTACTTACGTTCCCTCCTTGCGCAGCAGCGAACCGCTTGTCAGCGCCTATGCTTCGGTGGCTGCTGTCAATCAGCTCAGTGCTCCCATCAAGGGTAACGGCGGTGTATTCGTGCTCCAGCCCTACGCCAAGAACCAGACGGCAGAAGAGTACAATCAGGCTACGGAGGAGAACACCATCAGCAACATGTACCTCCGCATGGCTTCGCAGTACTTGAACGACCTCTATCTGAAGGCTGACGTGAAAGATAACCGCTATCTCTACTTCTAATCGGTAGCGTTTTTATAGAATTCCATTGGGTACGGATTATGCGGTTGCCCGCGCCACAGTTCGTCGTAGAGTGTGGTTGGGTCGCATAATCCGTACCTCTTTTTTTCACTTACTCTCTCTCCTATGTCCACTCACTATCTCTTTGGAATGACGCTCGCTGAGCTGCAACAGGTGGCTGCTGAGCTGGGATTGCCCCGCTTTGCGGCTGGTCAGATGGCTTCGTGGCTTTACCAGAAGCGGGTCAGTTCCATTGATCAGATGACCAACCTCTCACTCAAGCATCGCGAACTGCTTAAGACCCATTACGAGGTAGGTACCTGTCCACCGGTTGAGGCGATGCGCTCCGTAGATGGCACCGTGAAGTACCTCTACCGAGCGGCCGAGACCAAGTTTGTAGAGGCTGTCTTTATCCCCGACGCCGATCGCGCCACCCTCTGCGTCTCTTCGCAGGTGGGCTGCAAGATGAACTGTACGTTCTGCATGACCGGTAAGCAGGGCTTCTCGGGCAACCTCTCAGCACGCGAGATTCTGAACCAGATCCAGTCGCTCCCCGAGTTCCCGCAGCTCACCAACATCGTCATGATGGGTATGGGCGAACCGCTTGACAACCTCGATGAGGTGCTCCGTGCCCTGGAGATTATGACTGCCTCCTACGGTTATGGATGGAGTCCTAAACGTATCACCCTCTCCTCTGTGGGACTGCGTAAAGGATTGAAACGTTTCATTGAAGCGTGTGATTGCCACCTGGCCATTAGCCTTCATGCCCCCATTCCTGCTTTGCGTAGAGAGTTGATGCCCGCTGAGAAGGCTTTCTCCATCACCGAGATAGTCGATTTGTTGCGAGGATACGACTTCAGCAAGCAGCGGCGCCTCTCGTTCGAGTATATCCTCTTTAAGGGGGTGAACGACTCTCTGGCTCATGCCAAGGAGCTGCTTAAACTGCTTCGGGGGCTCGACTGCCGCATCAACCTGATTCGCTTCCATGCCATCCCGAATGTAGATTTACAGGGATGCGAGATGGAGCAGATGGTGGCCTTCCGTGACTACCTCACTTCGCACGGCCTCTTTACCACCATCCGTGCCTCACGCGGTGAGGATATCTTCGCTGCCTGCGGTATGCTCTCTACCAAGAAGCAGCTGGAGGAACATCAACTAACGTTATAATATTATAATAAATAAGGTGAAGCAGAGCCTATATCACCTATTATTTGTAGTTTTGTCTGGATTAAGTAATCATTAATACGTATCATCGCATGAAGAAATTGACCTATTTTTGTCTGTTGGCTCTTGTAGCTATGCTTAGTTCTTGTACGGGAAAGACCGGTAGTGGCCGCTCTTACGAACTGCTTGTTGTAGTGGATCAGGACCTTTGGAACCGTCCTGCTGGACGTGCGTTGTTCAATGTGCTCGACACCGATGTGCCCGGCCTGCCGCAGTCTGAACGCTCGTTCCGCATCATGAATGCGGCTCCGCAGCACTACGACGGTACGCTGAAGTTGCTCCGCAACATCATCATAGTAGATATCAATCCGGCCAAATACACCCAACCCAAGTTTCGCTATGCCAAGGATGTCTATGCCGCTCCGCAGATGATCCTCACCATCCAGGCCCCCGATGAGGAGTCGTTTGCTGAGTTCGTTACGACCTACAGTCAGCGTATCATCGACTTCTTTACTCATGCCGAGATGAACCGCCAGATTCGTCTGTTGGAGCAGAAACACAGCGATTTTGTTTCGACCAACGTCAAGGAGATGTTTGGCTGCGAGGTATGGGTGCCTGCCGAGTTGGCCTCCTACAAGAAGGGGGAGAACTTCTTATGGGCTAGTACCAATACAGCTACGGGCGACCAGAACTTCGTCATCTACTCCTATCCCTATACAGACAAAGAGACCTTCACCAAGGAGTACTTCACCCACAAGCGTGACTCGGTGATGGAGGTCAACATGCCTGGAGCGCGCGAAGGAATGTACATGTGTACCGATACCCTGCTGACCGATGTACGAAATATCAACGTACAGGGAGCCTTCTGTCAGGAGGCTCGTGGCTTATGGCGCATCAAGGGCGACTTCATGGGTGGCCCCTACGTATCGCATGCCCGTGTGGATGAGGTGAACCATCGCGTCATCGTAGCCGAAATCTTCATTTACTCTCCCGATAAGATGAAGCGCAACCTGGTGCGTCGCATGGAGGCGTCGCTCTATACCCTGCGCCTGCCCGGTTCGTTGCAGCAGGGTGCTGAGATTCCTGTGGAGGGAGTGGAACAATAAGTGTTGAAATCAACATCAGATTCAAATTGAGATTATGGAAGAACAAAAAATACGTGTAGGTATCACCCAGGGTGATATCAATGGAGTGGGTTATGAGGTGATTCTCAAAACTTTTGCCGAACCGATGATGTGCGAGCTCTGTACTCCCATCATCTACGGTTCGCCCAAGGTGGCCGCTTACCATCGCAAGGCGCTCGACCTGCCCACCAACTTCAGCATTGTGCCCTCAGCTGCCGAAGCACAGCCCAATCGGTTGAGTATCGTGAACTGCAGCGATGATGAGGTGAAGGTGGAGTTCTCCAAACCTGACCCTGAAGCCGGTAAGGCTGCCTTGGCCGCACTGGAGCGTGCCTTGGAAGAGTATAAAGATGGATTGATTGACGTGCTTGTCACGGCCCCCATCAACAAACATACCATCCACTCCGAGCAGTTCGACTTCCCTGGTCATACTGAGTACATTGAGCAGAAGGTGGGCGAGGGGCAGAAGGCCTTGATGATTCTGATGAAGGGCGACCTTCGAGTGGCTTTGGTCACCACCCACTTGCCTGTCAGCCAGATTGCATCTGCCATCACTCAAGAGTTGGTAGAAGAGAAGATTACCATCTTCCAACGCTCGCTCAAGGTGGACTTTGATATCAGCGCGCCCCGTATTGCCGTTCTCTCACTCAACCCCCATGCCGGCGATGAGGGCCTCTTGGGTCGTGAGGAGCAGGAGATCATTACCCCTGCTATCCAAGCCATGCGGGCCAAGGGCATCCTTTGTTATGGCCCTTACGCTGCCGATGGCTTTATGGGCTCAGGCAACTTCAGTCACTTCGACGGTATTCTGGCCATGTATCACGACCAGGGCCTGGCTCCCTTCAAGGCATTGGCTATGGACGAAGGGGTCAACTTCACGGCGGGTCTCCCCATTGTGCGTACGTCGCCAGCCCATGGCACGGCCTACGATATTGCCGGCAAAGGGGTAGCCGTAGAGGATTCGTTCCGTCAAGCCGTTTATACCGCTATCGACGTCTTCCGCAACCGTTGTCGTGATAAAGAGCGTCATGCCAACCCTTTGCGCAAGCAGTATTACGAGAAGCGTGACGATAGTGATAAATTGAAGTTGGATAGTCCAGAAGAAGTATTGTAAGCGTTGTAGAACATGGCAAGAGCTGATTTACAGCAGGTGAAACTGCGCTTTGGCATCGTGGGGAATAACGAAGGATTGCTGCGAGCCATCGACGTGGCCATGCAGGTGGCTCCCGTTGACCTCTCGGTGCTCATCACCGGAGAGAGCGGTGTGGGTAAGGAGAGTTTTCCGCAGATCATCCACCAGAACAGCCGCCGCAAGCATGGACAATACATCGCCGTGAACTGTGGAGCCATTCCCGAAGGTACCATCGATTCTGAACTCTTCGGACATGAGAAGGGGGCCTTTACCGGTGCCATTGGTGAACGCAAGGGGTACTTCGCTGAGGCCGATGGGGGCACCATCTTCCTGGACGAGGTGGGTGAGCTCCCCCTGCCTACTCAGGCGCGTCTGCTACGCGTACTGGAGAATGGAGAGTATATCCGTGTAGGCTCTTCGAAGGTGGAGAAGACCAATGTGCGCATTGTGGCGGCCACCAACGTCAACCTCGACAAGGCCATCATGGAGGGACGCTTCCGTAGCGACCTCTACTACCGTCTCAGTACGGTGCCCATCCAGATACCGCCCTTGCGAGAGCGAGGTGAGGATGTCGCGCTGCTCTTCCGGAAGTTTGCCTCCGACTTTGCAGAGAAGTATCACATGCCTCCTATCCAGTTGACCGACGAGGCCAAGCGGTTGCTTATGGCCTACAGTTGGCCGGGCAACGTGCGCCAGCTGAAGAATATCACCGAGCAGATTTCTATCATTGAGACTTCACGCGAGATTACGGCCGACATCCTACAGCACTATCTGCCTGCCGTGAACCGCGGTCCCCAGTTGCCGATGCTTTTCGGTGGGGAAGGTAAGTCGTTTGAGAACGAGCGCGAGGTGCTCTACAAGGTCATCTTCGACCTGCGTCATGAGGTGAGCGAGTTGCGTCAGAAGGTGGATGCGCTGACCGAACAGGTTCCTCCAGCCACGGCTGACTACCTGCCTTGTCATCCTACCAGCTTGTCACAGTCAGCCAGCAGTGATGCCAGTGTGCCGACGATTATTCACTCCGTGCACCATCCCGCTCAGGCCGCTCACGGCGTCAGCTCCTCCATGAAGGACGATGAGATACAAGATGCCCTGACTTACGACGAAACGGAGCGCAGCGACCGATCCACTTACGAGGAGATGACCCCTCGAGCCATGCGTGATGTGAACAAAGAGGCCATCATCAAGGCGCTGCAACGCAACCGCGGCAAACGCAAAGCTACAGCCGAAGAGCTGGAAATCTCAGAACGTACCCTTTACAGAAAGATTAAAGAATATGGATTGGAATAAGAAGATAGCCACCTGGACCCTGCTCCTGTTGCTGCCCCTGCTGCTTAGCTCGTGCCGCATCTCCATGGGCCTGGCCCCCATCAGCTCGATTGACTACAGCAAGGTGAAGACCGTATCGATTGCCACCTTCCAGAATCAGGCCGAGTATGTCTATGCCCCACTGGCCATTGAGTTCAACCAGAAGCTCAAGGATATGTTCATCCAGCAGACCCGTCTGCAGATGGTGAATAGCGGAGGCGACCTGGAGATTGACGGTGAAATCACCGGCTACAACCAGTACAACGAGTCGGTCGATGCCAGCGGCTTCTCCTCAAAGGTGAAGCTGACGCTGACTGTCAACGTGCGTTACGTCAACAACACCAACCACGAAGAGGACTTTGAACAGAAGTTCTCAGCCTTCCAGACCTACGACTCCTCCAAACTGCTCACTCAGGTGCAGGATGAACTCATTACCGTGATGGTAAAGGACATCACCGAGCAGATTTTCAACGCCACCGTGGCCAACTGGTAACCCCAATGCACTTCGCCTCCCTGCAATGACCATGATGAATGCTGCCCTTTTGCAACAATGGATGGAGCACCCCGAACTGCTCGACCGCGACACCCTCTACGAACTCCGTATGCAGGTGGCGCGCTACCCCTATTTCCAGACCCTCCGGCTGCTCCTGCTCAAGAACCTCTACCTGCTTCACGACCCCTCGTTTCACGAAGAGCTGCGCCATGCTGCGCTACTCGTGGCCGACCGGCGCGTCTTCTTCTACCTGATAGAGGGAGACAAGTATCGCCTTCATCCCCAAGCGCATCGTACCTCTTCGGCTGCAGCGGCTGCTGAGGGTGAGGAGGAAGACCGCACCTTGGCCTTGATCAATGCCTTTCTCTCCACCATGCCTGATGAGGAGCAGGCCAATCCCATCACGCTGGATTATGCCATGGACTACACTGGCTACCTGCTTACCCAGCCTGATGCTGAAGCGGAGGAAGAGACGGAAGCGCAGGAGGAGCAGCCAGAACCAGGCATTCATCTGATTGACCACTTCCTCCATACCTACGGCAGTACGGACACTCCCTTGGCTGTCGAGATTTCAGAAAACGATGTGCAAGGCCCTCCCGCGCCTTCCGAAGAGGGAGAAAACAGCTGTTTTACCGAAACTTTGGCCAAAATTTACGTAAAACAGCATAGATATGAGAAAGCACTTGAAATATTCAAGCGGATTAGTTTGAATAATCCAAAAAAAAGCGCTTACTTTGCAGACCAAATAAGATTTTTGGAGAAATTGATTATTAACGCTAAAACAAAAGAATAAAAATGTACGTATTATTGATTATTTTGATGGTGATTGTGTCCGTCCTGATGTGTGGCATCGTGTTGATTCAGAACTCCAAGGGTGGTGGTCTGGCTTCGGGCTTTGCTTCTTCCAACCAGATTATGGGCGTGCGCAAGACGACCGACTTCCTTGAGAAGGCCACGTGGACGCTGGCTGCCTGCATGGTAGTATTCAGCGTAGTATCTGCTTATACCCTCAGCGGTAGCGCCAGCCAGGAGGGCGGTGTCATCCTGGAGCAGGCTCAGCAGGAGGAGAAGACCAATCCTTACAGCCTCCCTACAGGTACGGCAGCTCCAGCTACCGAAACAGCTCCTGCATCGGAAGCGGCTCCCGCTACGGATACAGAACCCGCTTCTGAAGGCAACTAAGAAACTCAGTTGATAGGAGGGGACAGCTTGCTGTCCCCTTTTGTTTGTTATTACTAATACCTATTTATAAGATGACTACATCCGAAAAAGTCACCCAGACGTTGCGCGACTCGGCAGGCGTACGTTGGATGGTGCTGCTCTTCTTGGCTTTCGCCATGTTCTGTTCATACATCTTTATGGACATTCTCTCGCCGATTAAGGACCTCATGCTCTCTACCCGTGGTTGGGACTCCACCGCTTTCGGAACCATGCAGGGGTCGGAAACATTCCTTAATGTATTTGTCTTCTTCCTGATTTTTGCCGGTATCATCCTCGATAAGATGGGGGTGCGTTTTACGGCCATCCTTTCGGGTGCCGTGATGCTGATAGGTGCCTGCATCAACTGGTATGCCGTGACCGAGGCCTTCATGGGCAGTAGCCTGGAGCAGTGGTTCAACAACCACCTCAACTACATCCCCGGCTTTGATGAACTGGGTATCTCGCCCTTCTACGAGGGAATGCCTGCTTCGGCCAAGTTTGCTGCTGTGGGCTTCATGATTTTCGGCTGCGGCGTTGAGATGGCCGGTATCACCGTGTCGCGTGGTATCGTCAAGTGGTTCAAGGGCCGTGAGATGGCTCTGGCTATGGGCTCAGAGATGGCATTGGCCCGTTTGGGTGTAGCGACCTGCATGATTTTCTCTCCGATGTTTGCCAAGTGGGGTGGGGTGATTGACGTCTCCCGCTCGGTGGCCTTCGGCGTGGTGCTGCTGATGATTGCCCTCATGATGTTCATCGTCTATTTCTTCATGGATAAGAAGTTGGATGCACAGACGGGTGAGGCTGAAGAGAAGGACGACCCCTTCAAGATCAGCGACCTGGGTGCTATCCTCTCCAGCAGTGGATTCTGGTTGGTGGCGCTGCTCTGCGTGCTCTACTACTCGGCTATCTTCCCCTTCCAGAAGTATGCCGTCAACATGCTGCAGTGCAACTTGACCTTTTCCGAAGTGCCGGCTGATTCCTTCTGGGCCACCAATACGGTGACGGTGATTCAGTACGTCATCATGCTGGTAGTGGCTGCAGCCTCGTTTGCCAGCAACTTCTGCAAGCAGAAGAGTGTGAAGAACGGCCTGCTCGCTCTGGCTGTGGTTGCATTGGTGGTCTTCTGCTACATGGGCTACATGCGTCAGAGTGCAGAGACCGTCTTTGCCGTCTTCCCCTTGCTGGCTGTGGGTATCACGCCTATCCTGGGCAACTATGTTGACCACAAGGGTAAAGCCGCTTCGATGCTGGTTGTCGGTTCGTTGCTGCTCATCTTCTGCCACTTGACGTTTGCCTTCGTACTCCCGCTGTTCAAGACGAGTGCCGTGGGTGGTGTGATTGTGGCTTACCTCACCATCCTCGTGCTGGGTGCCAGCTTCTCATTGGTTCCTGCTTCGCTGTGGCCCAGTGTGCCTAAGCTGGTGGATGCCAAGATTATCGGTAGCGCCTACGCCTTGATTTTCTGGATTCAGAACATCGGCTTGTGGCTCTTCCCGATGCTGATTGGTAAGGTGCTTGACAAGACCAATCCGCAGCTGGTGGCCGACCTGCAGGCCGGACTCATCACTCCCGAGCAGGCTGCTATCTCTTACGACTACATCGCTCCGCTCGTCATGCTGGCCAGCCTCGGTGTAGCTGCCCTCATCCTCGGCTTTGTCCTCAAGGCAGTGGATAAGAAGAAGGGCCTCGGCCTCGAAGAGCCCAATATCAAGGAGTAACTATCGTTACAGATATTGGCTTTTCGTTAAATTGTTGAACGATAACCTGTAGGGGCGGACCTGTGTGTCCGCCCTTCTTTATATACTACCGTTGCCTGGACTTTTTTTAAAAATATAGCAACTTATGCGTAGCGAAAAGCGACATCTCGTGTTATTATAATAGAAACAACAAAGAAAACAATGGAGATACACGAGTTCATACAGGGTGCCGAAAGGTTGCGCAGCGAGCTGCTCAGGCAGGCCAGAAGCCATCTGACCGATGCCGACGATGCAGAGGATGTCGTGCAGGAGACGCTTCTGCGGCTCTGGACAGCCAGGGAGCGGATAGCGGATTATGACAAGATGAGGAACATGGCCTCTGTGGTCTGCCGCAACTTGGCGCTCAATATGCTTCGCGATGCTCCACCCCATTGCACTATTGATGAGGCCCTGACCACGAACCTGCAAGTCAGCCCACAAGAGGAGCTGGAGGTCCGCGAGACGAGGCAGAAGTTGAAACGCAGCATCCAGGCGCTGAGTCCCAAGCAGCGGGCACTCATCCGGATGCGTAACGTAGAAAACATGTCGTATGCCGACATCGCCAAACTGATAGGAACAACCGAGTCGTCCGTGCGGGGCATGATCAGCATAGCCCGCACGCAACTCTTAAAACAGATGAAAGGAACCGTATGATGAAACAGAACGATACGATAAATAAGGTAGCGGAACTACTCGACCGCTTCCTGCAAGGGCAGACCAGTGAAGCCGAGGAGCAGCAGCTCACGGACTACTTCTGCCATGCCGACCACATCCCTGAGAAGTGGAGCCTTTACAAGGAGTTATTCCAAAGCTTCCGTACGGAGGCCTATGATTTCGCCCCCGAGGAGGTGGAGCTCTTGCTGACCGACTCTGTTGCCGAGCAGTGTATTAGACCTATTTCCAGCAGACACCCTTGGCGCATCGCTGTTCGAATAGCTGCAGCTGCTTGTCTGCTGGCCGTCATATCACTCGTTGCCTTCCGTCCCTGGACATCGTCTGAGGAGGAACCCTCTTCCCAGGTGGCACAGGAGATTACCGTGGGTGAACTGCTTGAGACTCTCACCATTCTCGCTGAGGCCACACCCGAGGATGCCACCATCACGGCCACTCCCTCAATAAGTGGTATCAAGATAAGCACTACTACGCCCTGTGGCAAGTCGGCCACCTATACGCTCAAGCGAAGAACCGATAATACCACTCTAGAAATGACATCACAACTTATTCATAAATAACTAATTATTTTCATTATGAAGCGCACAATTATCTTCTGGCTCGCAGCACTGCTTGCTGTAGTCAGCCTCCAGGCCCAGGAGGTCAAAGCGGGTCATTACATCATCGATGGTAAGGTAGTCAAGGAGTTCGACGGCTCGCAGCTCATCGGCAAGACCATCACCAGTTACTCCACCGATCAGGTGCACAATATCCATATCATTTTCACCTCTGATTATCAGGGCGATGCTGATGCGCGGAAGGAGGAGGTGAAGGCTGCCCTTGCCGAAGTGACCCCGGTGAGAGGCAAAATCGTTGTAATCCACGATGGCGATGCCAAGCCCAAGGCCGACCAGCCCGAACAGAAGATTTACGTTATCAATGGCAAGGTGGTACCCTATTCGGAGCTGAAAGAGTTGTCGAGCTATAAGATTGTCTCCATGACAGTCATTAAGAACAAGCAGCATTCCGACTACGTGAAGTACGCCCGCGATGCCGTGAAGAATGGCGGAGTAGATCCCGATGCCTTGATTATCATCACCACCAAGCCTTAGCTTCTCGGCTGACGAAGAACCGCATAAGGGTATAAAATTGGCTTTATCCCGAATTTAACATTTCTATAACTATTCTCTTTCTCTCTCCATTGACTATCGAAGAGCTGTTCTCCATATAGAAGGAGTGGAATTATTGCCTCCCATAGAATACAAGAACAGATTTGATGCGAGATAGATGAAAGTTTTCTTTGAAAAGAATACTATCCAACTATTTGGAAGACTTTCGTAATCACCAGTCTAAGACAGACATACCTTGGTCGAATTTCCCCCAAATAGTTGGATGTTGATTGTGAGGAAAATCCTTGCGCAAGGAAATAGGTGTATAGACCATTTGGTACTTGTGGCAATTCCAATGAGGTTTTATCCAATTTGGATTAGATTTGTCATATTTTAGCAAAAAAAAAGCTAAATGTACATCCAATATTGAATATTTCATCCGCATTATTTTTTAGAAAGATAAAAATCTTTTATCTTTGCATCGTTAGTTCCCGCCAAGCCTCTCATTGAAGCTCAAATGCGCGGGGCTTTTTTTGTTTATTGATATGGCAAGAAGAAGCTTCATTAAAACTTATTCAAGTCCTTCTGACTTGGTTCAACTCCTCAAAATACGAGGAATGGAGATTAACGACGAGCGTAAAGCTGCACATTACATTGAAAACATCGGTTATTATCGCTTGTCTGCATACATGTATCCATTTCTAAAGATGCCAAAATGCTTACACCAATATAAAGTAGGTGCTTCTTTTAAAAAGATTTTGGTGCTTTATCGCTTTGATAAGAAGCTGCGTATGCTCCTGCTAAACGAGATAGAAAAGATTGAGATAGCTGTAAGGGGAACTGTCATGAATGTCACAGCAGAAATGTCTGGAGATGATTTTTGGTTGATGAATAGTATTCATTTTGCTAACCCGCGCACTTTTGCTGATACATTTAATCTTATTGATAGAGAGTACCGTAAATCGACGGAAGATTTTATACTGCATTTTAAGAACGAGTACACTAACCCTTATCCACCTGCATGGGTTCTTGGTGAACTTCTAACCATGGGCTCTGTTAATATGGTATATCGTAAT
>CAMCUZ010000030.1 GCA_945879145.1 uncultured Mediterranea sp. | reverse complement strand
GCCAGTCAGTTCTGCCGCTTCTTGCTGCTCACAGCCGACAAGCTGTGCGACCGTCAGCGCACCGAGTTAATCACCGCGTGCGGCCTGCGCCGCGACACCATCAAGCGCGCCTAAGAGGGCCCCCTCGACGCTCCGTTCGACCTGCGCACTACGCAGGTTATCTCCTTAATTCATAACATCCTATCCAGCTACGACGACTGGATAGCGCGTGCACAGACGCCTCTGCGCCGCCGACATGCCGAACAGCAAAAGGCACAGTTCATCCTCACCCTTTCCAACTACCTGCAGCAACTCACCACCCTTCCCCCCACTCCCTGACCGCAAGGAGCCACAGGGTCAAGCATGATGAGCGTTACCCATGTAGCCAGCAAACGAATGAAGTGGTTTAATCATCAAATTGTTCCCAAAATGGTTTGTAAGTCTCATTTTGGGAACAATTAACCCACCGAAATCAGCATTAGTTCTGAAAACCAGAGGTGTTATTCGTTTAGTTGTCAATCTTGATAAGATGAATTACCTCCATTTCCGCACTTTTTGCATAAAACCCTTGCACAATCCAAATAAATGACTTACCTTTGCTCCGTCAGTCCTCGCCAAGCCTCTTAACAATGCTCAACCGACGACAAACCGAGAGCAATGTCAAACTTGTTTGAACATTGCCGAGGTGCGAAGGAGGTAGAGATTATTAAAGCTCAAATCGTGCGAGGCGTTTTTTATTTATGGCACATCTAATTCCTTTCAATAAACAGTTGACTTTGTCTTCGTTTTCTCGCCATGGCAAAGTTCAAGGCAACCTTGACTTTGCTCATATGGCTTGACGAAAACGTTTTCTTCGTCAGCAGAACTTGTACTCACTGCGTCCAAAATCTCAGGAAAACAACGGTAGAACTTTACATACTGATAAAGAGAACTGAAATCAAACCCTTTGCCATATTTATCAGTAAGGATTGTTGATCTTTCATATCAAGAGAAATTAATTTGTTTTTAAGGCAAATTTACTGATTCTTTTCTGAAATATAAATGCTTTTGATAGCAACATGGAAAGACTTTGTCTGCTAATTTAAGGTGTTCTACATATTACAATTGCAGAAGTCCTCTGCTGCCATCATCGGCTCATCATCTGGTATCTCATAGCGCTTGACGGTCCTGTCTTGCAGGAATATTCTGTTGAGCGTATATTCCAGCGACTTCAATGTTTTTTCTCTTTTGATGGGCTTCAACTCACATTCCCAGATCGTGATGGAGTGCCAGCCCATCGTGGCCAGTTCATGCTGTACTTTCACATCACGCTCCTTGTTCCGCTGTACTTTATTGGTCCAGAACTGTGTATTGGTCTTCGGTATGGTGTAGTAACGACAACCCTCATGTCCATGCCAGAAGCAACCATTAATAAAGATACATGTTCGATACTTCCGCAACACGATGTCTGGCTTCCCTGGAAGTCTTGGATGATTCAGGCGATAGCGGTAGCCATGACCCCACAGATAATGTCGCACCACCATCTCGGGTTTCGTGTTCTTTGCCCCAACATGGCTCATACAGCGATGACGTTGTTCTATGGTCAAGACATCGTTCATTGTTACTTTGATCTAACTTGCAGGTTTATCTTTATGTAGTATTTCCCATCTTCCTCATATACCCATCCATAGAAGAATTTTTTCCTAGCATCTGAACGAGGATGACCGGGGTTTTCTGCATCCTCACTTGTTGATGCACCTTCAAACTTGGTGGAATTGAACAAAAACTCTCGGAACCTATTCAATTCATAAATGTGATAACATACAATATCACCATCCTCTTTTACAATAATTTGCCCACCCGTAGCATCATAAATGCCCAGCCATGGTTTCTCAGGTGTCATTCCCTGTGCGCAATCTTGCAGGAAACGTTTTATCTTATATTCATAAATGTTGCCGTGTGTGGAGGTGTCAAAGCCTAGAGGATTCCTTTTGGTCAGTTCTTCGGTGCAACGCTTTATGTCATTGAATCCCATTTCCGATTTGATGAGCAATAACTCCGCCAAGAGAAGAGGCAAATGCCCATCTATTGCCAAGAGATTTTGATGCAAACAATCGGATTGCACTTTCCGGAAAGCAAACGTTGCATCATATTCATCACGCAATTTCTTAAGCCGTACACCAATACGGCCAGTCATTGGATATGTAACCCTGTTAAACTCATCGCAGTCGAGTGACTTGCCTTCAGGGAGCACAATTTCATAAATAAAATTTGTTCCTGTCCCTGCATTGAAAAGCGTAGAGTCACTACCAAGGCTAAGTACTGCCATCTGGTTTTCAAACGAAGTTTCACCATATATCTTCAAACCATCCTCGGTGATTTCTTCAGGGAAGGCCTGTAGTTTCATATTTTTAGCCATAATACTATTTTAATTCTTGGGAAAGAAGATACTGTTTGTATTCACTGACGAACAATTCGCGAATGTCAACCTCTAAAAGCTCTGCAATTTTGACGATACAGGCAAGGTCTGGCTGTGATGTGTTTGTACACCACTTACTGACCGTTGATGGATTTACTCCCAGTTGCTCTGAAAGCCATTTACTTGTTCTTTTCTTTTCTACAAGTACCAACTTTAGTCTGTTTACATCTTCCATTTGATTAATTTTAATTACTGGGTGCAAATATAGTGATTTTTTCTCACTTCTTGCCGATTATATAAATTAATAACTCAACCTTATGGAAGGCACCGACTGCACCAAGGGTAGCCGGCAGTTGAATCGGGGTGAATAGGTCAAACTCACAGGATAGCGCCCTTAGGGATGGCAGTGCGGCCATTCACATTGCTTTCGGGAGTTATGGTCTCCGCCGTCAAGTGGCGGTCGGTGGGTTCCAGGGGAGTCCTTCTGCGCAACACTCCTTGACCCCGTATCTAAAAATAGGAACAAATCAATCCAAAATGCCACTTTTTCGATGTAATTTATAGAAATACGAGAAATATTTTATAAAATTACTTGCTTTTTGAAAAACAGTCTGTATCTTTGCAGCGCTAAACAAAGTGATTATCTCATCTAGAAGCAAAAAACAAAAAACGTACTATTATGAGAAAAAAATCTTTTCTATTCCTCTTTATCTGTCTGCTGTGCAGCTTGAGTAGCTGGAGCCAGACGATAAAAGTGACCGGCGTAGTGTACGCCGAGGATGGTAACGAACCGGTGATTGGCGCATCGGTATTAGTGAAAGGGACAACACTGGGCACCGTAACCAACATTGAGGGTGCCTTTGTGCTTCAGAACGTGCCACAAACGGCCAAAACCCTGGTGGTATCGTATGTGGGTATGCGCAAAACGGAAGTGGCCATTAAACCCCAGATGAAGATTGTATTGAAGGCTGACAGTGAACTGCTGGACGAAGTGATGGTGGTGGCCTACGGTACGGCTAAGAAGAGCAGCTATGCCGGTTCGGCCTCGCTGGTGAAGAGCGACGCCCTGAAGGACCTGCCCACCACCAGCTTTGAAAGTGCACTCAACGGTAAGGTGGCCGGATTGACAGTGACCAGCAGCAGCGGACAGGCAGGCTCAGCACCGAGCATCCGTATCCGCGGTAACGGCTCTATGAACGCCAGCAACGAACCTCTCTACGTGGTGGATGGAGTGCCTGTAGTCAGCGGTAACATCGGCCAGATGAGCGACTATACCTACAGTTCCAACAACGTAATGAACTCACTCAACCCCGAGGATATCGAGAGTATCTCGGTGCTGAAGGATGCTGCGGCCTCATCGCTCTACGGTAGCCGCGCCGCCAACGGCGTAGTACTGATTACCACCAAGCGTGGTAAGGAGGGCAAGCCGGTGGTAGGCCTGAAGGCTTCGGTAGGTTTCACCCCCTGCTGGGCTACGGACAACTACGAGGCTGCCGGGGTACAGGAGCAGGTGGACATGCTCTACACCGTGTTCCACGACTACGCCACCAGCGAAGGGGATAGCAATGAAGATGCCAATGCCTACGCACTGAAGCAGCTGAACAAGAAGTTCAATAAGCATGGCTACCAATTCTCAACCAATGGAACGGACGCCTTTGAGCATGTTGCCATCGGCGAATACGACAACTCGGGCCGCGCAGGCAAGTACTTCGACTGGGAAGATGCCTACTTCCGCACAGCAGTCTATCAGACCTACGACCTGAGCGTGAGCGGCGCTACTCCTACCACCAACTACTACACCTCACTCTCCTACACGAAGGACCAGGGTCGTATCAAGGTGAACAGCTTCGACCGCATCAGCGGACGTGTCAACCTCTCACAAAAGGTGGGCAAATGGATGGAGTTTGGTACCAACGTCAGCTTGAGCCGCACCAACAAGAGCGGATACAACGATACGCGCAGCACGGGGGATAACCTCTTCATGCAGACGCGCAACCTGCTCTGGGGCCTCTACTGGCCTACCGACTACAAGACGGGCGACCCCTGGACAAGCCGTTATGGCAGCTACGCCCAGAACCAACTCTACTATATGAACGAGTGGGAAAACGAAAGCATCAACAGCCGTATCTCGGCCGTGGAGACCCTGACGCTGCACCTGCTGAAAGGTCTGGATGTGAAGAGCATCTTCTCATACGACAACACCACGGTGAAAGACCACCTCTACCACAGTGCTAACCACTACTCGGGATCTTCTGTAGGTGGCCAGGTACACGAGATGCGCACCATCTATGAAAAGATGGTCAGCTCGACAACTGCTACCTACAACAACACCTTCGGAGACCACACCATCGGCCTGCTGGCCGGTTTTGAGGCTGAGAAGAACAAGACCGACTTTACCCGCAGCACAGGTGAAGGCCTGCCCACCAGCACGCTGCACACCGTATCCACAGCAGGTACCCTGAGTGCAGGGGGCTACAACTGGGGTAATGCCATGGTCTCGATCCTCTCTAAGGTGGATTATAATTGGAAGGAACGTTACTACGCCTCGGCATCGTTCCGTCGCGATGGCTCCTCACGCCTCAGCCCCGATACCCGCTGGGGTAACTTCTGGAGCGTGGCTGGCGCCTGGCGTATCATCAGCGAATCGTTCATGAAGGATGTACCCGTACTGAGCGACCTGCGCCTGCGAGCCTCTTACGGTGTCAACGGTACCCTGCCTACCAACAACTACGGCTACATCAACCTGATGAGCTATGGCAACAAGTACCTGGGCAACCCGGGTGGTACCATCACCACCATGGCCAATGCCGACCTGAGCTGGGAGACGAGCTACACGCTGAACCTGGGTCTGGACTTCGGACTGTTTGACAACCGCCTGCATGGTACCATTGAGTACTTCAACCGCAACTCCAAGGACCTGCTGCAGGATGTGCCCATCTCCTCGGTGACCGGCTTTGGCTCGGTGTTGCAAAACATCGGTGAGATCAACAACAAGGGTGTGGAAGTGGAGCTGAGCGGTGACATCATTCGCAACCGCAACCTCACCTGGAGCGCCGGACTGAATGCTACCTTCCTGAAGAGCAAAGTGACTAAGCTCTACAATGGTGCAGACATCATCTGGTACGACCCCACTGGCGACGACGACCGCGCACAATACCTCTACCGCGAAGGCGAATCTACCCTGGCTTTCTACGGATATGAGTGGGCCGGCGTGAACCCCGAAAATGGTCAGAGCGTCTATTACGTCAACGACCCCGACGACCCCAAGGCAGGCGACTTTGAATACAACGGACGCGGAGCCACCTACGACTACGAGAATGCCAACGAAACCATCCTGGGCGACGTGATTCCCAAAGTGACCGGTGGATTGAATACGAACATCAGCTGGAAAGGCATCGACTTCGGTTTGAATTTCATCTACAAGATTGGCGGCAAGCTCTATGATGGAGCCTACAAGGATGTAGCTGATGATGGTTATTATTGGGAGCGTATCCGTGCTAAGAGTTATTACGAGAACATGTGGACTCCTACTCACACCAACGGTTCACAACCTGCTCTCAGTGGTAACGATTTGACCGACTCCATGCAGTACTCCTCGCGCCACATGCACAACGCCAGCTTCCTGCGACTGAAGACGCTCTCTCTCGGCTACAGCCTGCCGAAGACCCTCATCAGCAAGGTGATGCTGAGCAATGCACGCGTATTCTTCAACGCCAGCAACCTGCTCACATGGTCCAAGTACAAAGAGGCTGACCCCGAAGTCAACTCCTACGGTACCCGCGGTTGGGAAACCCCCATCGGCAAGACCTTTGTATTTGGTATCGATTTGAAATTCTAAAAAACTACACACCTCAATATATTATACGGATATGAAAATCAATACATTATACACCCTGCTGGCTGCCTCGATGCTGATGCTGAGCTCATGCGATAGCTTCCTCGACATGCAGCCTACCAACGCGAGCAATGCTGAAACGGCCATCGCAACGACCAACGATGCGCAAGTGGCAATTAATGGTATCATGAGAGCCATGAGCTCGAGCAGCTACTACGGACGAAACTTCATGATTTATGGCGATGCAAAAGGTGGCGACCTGACCATCTACAGCGCCGGACGCGGACTGGATGCCCTCTACTCGTTCAACCATGCCCCCACAAGCGGCAGCTACAGTGGATTCTGGAGCACAGGATACTATTGCATCATGCAGGTAAACAACCTGATTGAAAACATCGACCGCCTTCAGGCCAAAGAAGAGAAGGGGTTTGAGAGCTACAAGGGACAGGCGCTGACCCTGCGTGCCCTCTTCTACTTCGACCTGGTTCGCCTATACGGCCTGCCCTACAACTACGACAAGAGTGCCTTCGGTGTACCCAACGTGACCCAGACGCTTGAAGCCTCAGCACAGCCTACCCGGGCCACTGTGGAAGAGAACTACAAGCAGATTCTCGCCGACCTCAAGGAGGGTGCCGAGCTGCTGGCCGACTACAAGAAACCTGTAGATAGCTATGTAGGCTACTACGCCAACCTGGCCCTTCAGGCACGCGTCAACCTCTACATGGAGCGCTACAGCGAAGCACTGACCGCTGCCCAGGAAATCATCGAAAGCAAGAAGTATGACCTCTATGAGCCCGACGAATGGGTAGATTCATGGAGAAAGCAGTATGGCGACGAGAGCATCCTGGAAATTGGTATCGATGCTGAAAGCGACTTGAGCACCGGTTCGCTGGGTTTCTACTACATGTGCTACGGACGCTTGAAGAACGCCATGGGCTGGTTCCTGGCCAGCGACTACTTCCTCAACCGCCTGGGTGAAGACCCTGACGACGTGCGCTGGGGCGTAATGGATGTAGATGAAGAGGATTACGATTACGGCACTGGCCGCAAGGGCGCTTGCTACAAATACATGGGTAGCGTAAACCTCCAGGGCGACGGCAAAGAGACGGCCACTGCAGTCAACATCAAGGTCATCCGCCTCTCTGAAATCTACCTGATTGCCGCCGAAGCCGCTCTGCAAAGTGGCGATAAGGAGGCTGCTGCCGACTACCTGAACGCCATCCGCAAACGCTCGCCCAATTTGGCCCCTGCTACCGCGGCTACCATCACTCTGGATATGATTCTGGATGAGCGCAGCAAAGAGCTCTTTGGCGAAGGTCAGCGCTTCTTCGACATGATACGCTGCAACCGCTCCATCGAGTTCAACGACGACTTTCAGGATGTGCCCATCAGCCAGCGTGAGAAGGTGATTGACCGCACCTTCTACAAGATTGTGCTCCCCATCTCGCAGGACGAACTCAATGCCAATCCTGCACTCCGAAGCCAGCAGAACAAGGGCTATTAAGACCGAAATTCATGAATAAATAATGTAATAAAATACATCGTATGTTCTAAAACATACGATTTTTCGACACATCGTATCGGTTTTTTCTATAATTTCGCACTCGTTAAACAACTAAATAAATCATGCTATGATTATTGGAGTACCTAAAGAAATTAAGAACAATGAGAACCGCGTAGGCATGACCCCTGCCGGCGTAGCCGAATTGGTGAAGAGAGGTCATACAGTGTATGTACAGGCCACAGCAGGCGTTAACAGCGGTTTCAGCGACGAGGAATACGTCGCCGTAGGTGCTAAGATGTTGCCCACTATCGAGGAGACGTATGCCATCGCAGAGATGATCGTCAAGGTGAAGGAGCCCATCGAACCCGAGTACAAACTGATCAAGAAGGGGCAGGTACTGTTTACCTACTTCCACTTTGCTGCCGACAAGGAACTGACGGAAGCCATGATTCAGCAGGAGGCTGTCTGCATAGCGTATGAAACGGTAGAGAAGGCCGACCGCTCACTGCCTCTGCTCATCCCGATGAGCGAGGTGGCTGGCCGCATGTCAATCCAAGAGGGTGCCCGATTCCTGGAGAAGCCGCAGGGAGGCAAGGGCAAACTGATGGGTGGTGTGCCGGGTGTATTGCCCGCACGCGTACTGATTCTGGGTGGTGGTATCGTAGGTACCAACGCTGCGATCATCGCTGCCGGTATGGGTGCCGAGGTGCTGATTGCTGACATCAATCTGCCTCGCCTGCGCCACCTGAGCGAGGTGCTCCCCAAGAACGTGAAGACAATCTACTCATCGGCCCACAATATCATGGCGGAACTGCCCACCATCGACCTGGTGATTGGCTCGGTATTGATTCCTGGCGACAAGACGCCTCACCTCGTTACCCGCGACATGCTGAAGCTGATGAAGCCCGGTACGGTGCTGGTGGATGTGGCCATCGACCAGGGTGGTTGCTTCGAGACCTCTCACCCCACTACCCACAGCGAGCCGGTCTATAAAGTGGATGGTATCGTTCATTATGCGGTAGCCAATATCCCGGGTGCTGTGCCCTTCACCTCAACGCTGGCACTGACCAATGCTACCCTGCCCTACACCATTGCACTGGCACAGAAGGGTTGGCGCAAGGCGTGCGAAGAGGATGCCGCACTGGCCAAGGGCGTGAACATGGTGGGTGGCAAGGTGACCTTCAAGGCTGTGGCCGATGTATTTGGCCTGCCCTACACCCCCTGGAACGAAGCATAAATTCATTCGTTGAATCATAAAAACCGAAGGAGGTAAAGTGGTCCGCAGGGATCCTTTACCTCCTTCACTGTTTTATTCTTGCCCGTAGTGCTTCAGCACCTCTTTGGTACGCTGACTGGCTGCACGAGCTCGGAAGTGCCAAAAGTCACGTGTAAAGAGGGTCATCAAATCGATTCCTGAGGGTTTCTGTAGAGGTACTTGTGCCCCCCTGTCCACGATGTGGCGCTTGAAGCTAGCCATGGGGTCGCTGCGCCAGGTATCCTTATCTACATTGATGCGCTGCTGATAGACGGGGTCGTAATCATAGCGCGTGTGGGCCGAGTAGGGACGCAGCGTGAGGCGCACCTTGGGGCGCTCTGCCTGAGGTTGCAGCTTGGGCAGCGAGGTATCAAAATTGAGCCAGGGCTTGCTGGAATCCATCAGTGGAGTGCCCATGGAGGAATCCAGTTCAGGCAAGCGTTGAAGCTGAATCTCCCCCTCCTGCTCCAGCCAACGCTGCAACTTGAGCGAGTCGTTGGCGGTCCACTCCTGCGCACAGCAGGGCATCGCCAGCAGGAATAGAAGTCCTATCCAGAATCGTCTCATTCCGCTCTTCATTCTACCACCACATGTAATGACTGCCGCACAGGGGTTCATCATAGCAAGGGTCAATCGTCCAAGCCGTGCGCGGCAACTGCCTATCCTTCCACCATTGTTGGTAGCGCGTGACGGCATCGAGCAGTTCCTCGTCGCTGAGAAAGTAGATACCCTCGTAGTTCTCAGCATCAGTATGCACCATCTTGCACCCCATGGACGCTGGTTGCCCCAGTCTGATGGTCTCAACCACCCAGAGAAGGCACTCACCCAAACGAGGCTTTCCACCCGAAGCGTATGAAACAGCAACTAAGGGAAAGGATGGAATGGTGGAGAGGTCGCTGGCATAATCAAGCAGTTCCTCAATGTCCTCCAAGGTGAACTTGGGCCATGCTGCCAAGCCATCAGCTGTCTGAGCCACATAATGGCCGGCCTTGAGTTGACGCACGAAAAGAGAGACATCGGGGTGCTCGACATCAAACTCTTGCTCACTGCAAGCGGTACAGCACATCAGCAAGAGGGAGAGCAACAGGCTAAGCCCAATGCAACGTAGGGTATGGAGGAGTATCGTGATATACATTGTTGTTTTAGTTACGCGTGTTAATTCGCTACAAGTCACCAGCTACGCACTTTTTGTTATGGATAAGGAGTTAGTAATTTACGCGGAGGCCACAGATCAGATTGAAGTTGGTAGGGCGCTCCGTGCGGAGCGAGCGATTGGCTGAATCGGTGGAGAAATGGTGCGACACGGTAGGCTCGGCAAACAAGGCCAGTCGGTCGCTCAAGCGGTACCTCACCCCCACTCCTCCTTCTACTGCCCAACGCACTGGCTCTTCGGAGAAACTATTTGAGGGGGCACCGGCTACGCACTTCTCTGCTGAGCCACCAGCCAAAGCGTAGAATGCCACCTGATCAGAGGCAGCCAGCAGACATTGCAAACGTGCCGGAAGCTGAATCGTGTGGTAAGTAGTGCCCCGATGTGGCAGACAGTTATACCGTATGCCTGCCTCCACCGCCAACTGTTTGTTGACCCTACGCTCTACCGTCAATGAAGCAGTAAAGGGGAGATGAGCATCACCCTTGTAGAGTGCACTGCCCACACCTGCCTTCAGGGCCCACATGGAAGGGTGAGACTGGCTCGGTGCGTCCACATCAGCTAAACCTATTCCCTCAGATTGCTGATGATCAGTGGAGGTAGAGATCTGCTGCACATCAGAAGAAGCCCTCTGCCAAAGCGAATACGTATGAGGTATATATCCTTGTTCTTGAATACGAATGGTTACTTGCAGATGCACCAGCTCCTCTTTTTCTTCAGGGAGGTTCGCCATGCAGGCCTCATTGGCCATTGAGCCCCTCTGTTGGCACACAGCGATCTGCGGAGCAAGGGGCTGTGTAGCTGACATGGCTGCGGCTGGCAAGGCCACCTCACCACCTTTGTGAATAAACGACGCATCAGACAGCTGCTGAGTGAGGGGGGCATCCATTTTCTCCTCTGCTGAAAGAGCCAGCGTCAAGCTATCCCCTTGCGGCTGCGTAAGCCAAAGCAAAGCCGAAGCGAAGCCCAGCAAAAGCAGTAGTGAAGCAGCCACCTTAAACCAACGGGTAAATGCCATCTTTCGACTCCGAGTAAGCAGGAGCGATTCCTCTGGGCCAGACTCCCCTGCCTCGCCCCCTCGAGCAGGAGGCAAAGAGGCATGCAACTCCTCCCAGAAGCCCTCGCGCACAGGTCGTTCGGCACCTGCTAAACGCGAGCGAAACAAATCTTTCAGTTCATCACAGTCTTTCACCATCTCTATAAGCTTTTATTCGTTTAAGCAACAAACACTTGGCACGATGATATTGCGACGTGGACGAGTGCTCCTTGATACCGAGCAGGGCAGCAATCTCTTTGTGCGACTTCTCCTCGAAGACGTAGAGGTTGAATACCGTGCGACACCCCTCAGGCAGTTCGGCCACCATCTGCATCAATACCTCCTGGGAGAGCTGACCGGCGTAATCCACTTCGGTAGCCTCGTCAACCACATCTGACAGTAGCTCTTCATTCACTACCCACTGATTGTTCCTCTGCTTTCGGCGCAGATAGTCAATGGCTTTCGACACCATGACCTTCTGTACCCAAGCCTCCAGCGGAGCCTCACCGCGATAGGTGAAGCGCGTGAAAATCTTCACAAACCCATCATGCAACACGTCGTGAGCCGCATCCATATCGCCGGTATAGCGATAGCAAACAGCCAACATCCGCTGGGCAAAACGGGTGTAAAGCTCCTTACGAGCCGACTCCTCGCCAGCCCGACAGCCATCAGCCAATGCTTTTTCGTACTGCGGTTCCAAAGCTATTCAATCTCTAAAATCTGAGGTCACCATCTTGTGCCTTCTGCCCATATGACGAGGTAAAGCCACAAAGACTGCTTCTAGAGAAGATAAAAAATGCAAAAAAGAGAAGAGATGCTACGCTGTGTCTAAAAGCCAATGGCTCCAGAAGCAATGTAGCACCTCTCTCTCAAAATCGTATTTCGGGGCGTGAATCAGCACGCCTTGAAGCTCATGTCGAGTCCCTTGACCGAGTGAGTCAGGGCACCTACCGAGATAAAATCTACGCCGCACTCGGCATAGTCGCGCAGGGTATCGAAGGTGATGCCACCCGAGGATTCGGTTTCAAAGCGTCCTGCAACCATCTCCACCGCCTTACGCGTCTGCTCAGGGGTGAAGTTGTCGAACATAATCCGATCCACACCGCCCAAGTCGAGCACCTGCTGCAACTCGTCGAAATTGCGTACCTCAATCTCAATCTTCAGTTGCTTACCCTTGGCCTTGCAATACTCCTTGGCACGGGTGATGGCCTTGTCAATTCCTCCGGCAAAATCTACGTGGTTGTCCTTGAGCAGAATCATGTCAAACAGGCCGATACGGTGGTTCACACCTCCACCAATCTTCACGGCCATCTTCTCCAGGATGCGCATACCGGGAGTGGTTTTGCGCGTATCGAGCACACGGGTATGGGTCCCCTTAAGGCGCTCTTGATAGCGATGGGTCATGGTGGCAATACCACTCATTCGCTGCATGATGTTGAGCATCAAGCGCTCGGTCTGCAGCAGCGACTGCACCTTGCCCTCTACAATCATGGCCACGTCACCGGGCTTAACCTCGGCACCATCTTGGATAAACACTTCCACCTTCATGGTGGGGTCAAAACGGCGGAATACCTCTTTGGCAATCTCAATACCAGCCAGAATACCCTCCTCCTTAATCAGGAGTTTCGACTTCCCCATGGCTGTTTCAGGGATACAGGAAAGGGTGGTATGGTCGCCGTCGCCAATATCTTCAGCGAAAGCCAGGTCTATCAGCCTGTCAATCAATTCTTGTTCTTTAGTCATTTGTTTTATCTATTCTGATTTGGTGTACGATATATCTGTTTTGAGCCATCTTGAAGAAGCAGTTCACGCGGAAATTGCCATGGGTTGTGGTGAGTGTGCCAATGAAGAAACTGGATTCATTGCGTTTACCCTGGTGGTGAACGCTGAAGTTGTTCACCTTGTTCTCTGTAAAGAAGTCGCTGAGCCGATTCAAGGTTGCTTCGCGTTCACTACTCACAATTCGGCTGTTGAACAAAAAATCCACCTTATCGCCCAGAAAGCACCGCAGTTCTTGACTGCTCCCCTTCTTGAAGGCTGCAACAACTCCCTCCGGCACATCTTGCGCCAGCAGCGAAGCACCCCAGACAAAGAGGAGAGAGAGGAACAACAGCACTCGTTTCTTCATCACAACAAGTATTTATTTGTTGCAAAGGTAATGATTAATTGGGAATAACAAGAAAAAAACGCTATTTTTGTGCTCAAATTGAGCTAAAACAGAGGAATGAAGACTATTTTACTCGTGGTAGGGCGCACGGTCGAGCCCCATTTTATTGCTGCCATTGCCGATTACGTGCAACGGCTGAAGCGTTACACCTCGTTCGACATGGAGGTGATTCCGGAACTGAAGAACACGAAAAGCCTCTCGGAGGAGGTGCAGAAAGAGAAAGAGGGTGACTTGATTCTGAAAGCACTGCAGGGGGGCGATGTGGTGGTCCTACTCGACGAGGGAGGCAAAGAGATGCGCTCGGTAGAGTTTGCAGACTACATGAAGCGAAAGATGAATACGGTCAATAAGCGGCTGGTCTTCGTCATCGGCGGTCCCTACGGCTTTGCGCCTAAGGTCTATGCCGCTGCTCAAGAGAAGCTATCGCTTTCGCGCATGACCTTCTCACACCAGATGGTGCGGCTGATCTTCGTGGAACAGCTCTACCGCGCCCACTCCATCCTTAACGGCAGCCCCTATCACCACGAGTAGAGTTACCAGCCCAACTGTGAGAGCCCGGCATCCTTGTACCAATCGGTCTGGCGATAGGAAGCCGCAGCTTGGGTGCGGTCGCTTCGAGGAATATAGTGGGAAATGCCATTAGCCCGCTCCATGGAGAACATGCCTGCAAAATCGGAATAATTCATCGGCGTATGCTGCCAATAGGGCAACACGGCATCGTAGGCAGTTTTCCAGACCGCATAATCAGATTCCGTCAGCAGTTGCTTCATCAGCTCCACCGTATCGTAGTAGCCCACAAAGAACGAAGCAGAAGTGGGCCTTCTATCGTAGCAGAAGGTGGTATGTGCCAAATTTTCGGGCTGTACGGCCTTGGCCAGACATTGTTTAGTGAGCGTAGCCAACTGATTCAGACCACTGGTCTGGATAGCTCCTATGGCTGCTCCTTTAGTCCATTTATTATCACTGAGTTGATCACCAGCAAGATAATTCTCTTCGTACGGTTGGTAGAAGGCTTCAGCCACCTTCAGAGCCAGCTGGCTATCGCCTTGGAACAGCACGGGAATCACGCGTGCATAGTCAGCGCCTGGGCCAGGGGTCTCCGTGGGACACCCAATGATATAGTTGGCCTGCTCGCGCAAGGCATAAGCCACCTCGATGCTCAACATAAAGCAGGCATCGAACATCACGAACTCCATTTTAGGGTAGTTGGCCAAGATTGAGACCAGTTCATCTATCTTCATGTAGTGGGTGCCATTGGTCACATCCTGTCCAATCCAACGGGTAGAGGTTTGCGATTCCGAAGGAATCCAACCATCACCATGCGACCAGAAGACGAGGGCATAGCGCTTGGCCTCGAATGCTTTCTTGCCCATCACCTCGTCTATCACCTCTTGCATTTCCTGCACGCCGCACGAATTCCGCTGAGCGTACTCCTTAATCAGCTTCTCCTCCACCTGACCATTCACTTTAGTCAGTTCAAACAGCCGCGGAGTCTCTTTCTTGATGTCCGCATAGACCAGCAGGTGAACCTTCGTATCATCTACCGTAGCCAAGCCTCTCTTCATCTCCTCAATATCCTGACGCGCAAAGGCTGATAAATCAGCTAAGATCTGATTGTCAGCAGCGATATAGACCAAGAAGGTAAAGTCAGCCACTTCAGGAGTGGGCGGTTCTTCGTTGCTCGACGAGTTGCTGCATGCTGTCAAAAGCAAGACAGCAAAAGTCAACACCCAGGTGTGTGAACGCAAGAAGGGCAAACTAAAGGTAGGCATGGTAATCAACTGTTGAGAAGGTTATGGAATGGGGTAATGGGGGTTATTCCTCGTCTGAAGGCTTCTGAAAGGTGAAAGCTTCGGCAGGAATTTCCTCCAAATGAAGCTGGCTTTTCACATATTTTCCTTTCACCTTGGCCACCTCTTTCTCCAGCTTTGCCTTGGTTTCGGCAAAGTAAATCATGCAGGTGTAGTCGCTCTTTCCTTGAGCCACCTCAATCTGATTCTTCAGCTGATAGGCATACTGCGCCCGTTTGGGTAAAAAACCATTCTCCAGCTTTACACTATCCACCCGCTGGATGGGTGTGAAATAGACCACAGAATCGTTGAACGAGGCAGCGATACCAAATAAAAAGACGCCCTCACTCTTCTTCTCTTTCAAGGTAAAAGCTGAGCAGAGCATCAAGGCCATCAAGGCCATGAGCATGTTGCGAAGCACTCTCATTTTCCTTAGTGATTAGTGTTTAGTGATTAGTGATTAGTACAACTCGTAGCTCGTAGCTAGTAGCTCGTAGCTCGTAACTCATAACTCGTAGCTACCCTCACCCCAAGTAGGACTTGAGCAGTTTGCTGCGGTTGCTCTGACGGAGGCGACGAATAGCCTTCTCCTTGATCTGACGCACGCGTTCGCGGGTAAGGCCAAACTTATCACCTATCTCTTCAAGAGTCATCTCTTGCTGTCCGATGCCAAAGAACATCTGGATGATATCTTTCTCGCGATCTGTCAGAGTAGAGAGTGCTCGGTCAATCTCACGGGCTAGCGACTCGTTGACCAATGAGCGATCGGCCATGGGGGAGTCGTCGTTGACCAGCACGTCGAGCAGGCTGTTGTCTTCGCCCTCCACGAAGGGAGCATCTACAGAGATGTGACGGCCCGACACCTTCAGCGTGTCCGAAATCTTATCTACGGGAATCTCCAGCTCGTCGGCCAACTCCTCAGGCGAAGGACGACGTTCGTTCTCCTGCTCAAACTTCGAGAAGGCCTTGCTAATCTTATTCAGCGAACCGACCTGATTGAGGGGCAGACGCACGATACGCGACTGCTCAGCCAGAGCCTGGAGGATGGACTGGCGAATCCACCAAACGGCATAGCTGATGAATTTGAATCCACGCGTCTCATCAAACTTCTCAGCGGCCTTAATCAAGCCCAAGTTACCCTCGTTGATCAAGTCGGGCAGGCTCAAACCTTGGTTCTGATATTGCTTGGCTACAGAGACCACAAAACGCAGATTGGCACGGGTCAGTTTCTCCAGCGCCACACGGTCACCCTTACGAATGCGCTGGGCCAGTTCCACCTCTTCCTCGACCGTAATCAGGTCTTCACGTCCAATTTCCTGCAAATATTTATCGAGAGAAGCACTCTCTCGGTTTGTGATACTCTTTGTAATTTTAAGTTGTCTCATGCTTTAAAAAATCGATTTTGGCTGCAAAAGTACGCCTTTTTCTTGAAATAGCAATGCTTTTAACGGACTTTTATAGATATGGATAACGTAAAGGGCGGACACACAGGTCCACCCTCTACAAATTACATCTTGGAATTTATTAACCTAATTCTTTATCCCGAAAGCCTTATTCCTTACTCTTGGCTCAGCTCCACCGTAGCGTAGGCGCGCTTACCCGAGGGGTACATACCGCTAATGAAGAGTACCTGGTCGGGCGACTGAGCAGCGGCTTTGAAGACCTTCTCCAAGTCGTCGGCTGTACGGATGACGGTGTTGTTGGCCTTGAGAATGATGAAGCCCTTGCGGATACCAGCGTCAGCCATGCGACCTTCGCCTACACCCGTCACTTCCAGTCCGTAGCTCAGATTGAGTTGCTTCTTCAGTTCGTTGGAGATAGGGCGGAAGGTGGCACCCAGCAACTGCATATCGGCGCTCTTCACCACCTTGGTATTTCCCTGAGCATTCTTCAGCGTGATGGTAAACTCCTTCTTCTGCTTATCGCGCAGCACGCTTACCGTGACTTTATCACCTGGACGCTTCTGGGCCAGCACCTCTTGCATATCCGAGAATTTGTGGATGGCACGACCTTCGATGGCCGTAATCACGTCGTTCTCCTTCAAGATACCGGCAGCCGAACCTCCTTCGCTGACCTCACGAACCCAGATACCCTCTTTGATACCGAGCTCTTTGCACTTCTCCTTGATGGACTTAATGGTTGCATCATTCTCGTCGTAAGTCAACGAAAGGTTCAGGTCGGTACATACCACACCGAGCATGGCACGCTGCACTGCACCAAACTGCTTTAAGTCGGCCACCACCTTGGTCATGATGCTGGTGGGGATGGCGAATCCATAACCGCTATAGGCTCCTGTGGGAGAATAGAGCATGGCGTTGATACCCACCAATTCGCCGCGGGCATTGACCAATGCACCACCACTGTTACCCTGATTGATGGCCGCATCGGTCTGGATGAACGACTGGATGTCAGCGGCCTGTCCGTTGGCGGCACGACCACCACCCAGCGAGCGAGCTTTGGCACTGACAATACCCGCTGTAACCGTAGAGCTGAGGTTGAAGGGATTGCCCACCGCCAGCACCCATTCACCCACCTTGAGGTTGTCGGAGTTACCTACAGGAATCGTGGGGAACTCATCGTCACCCTCTATCTTGAGCAGAGCCAGGTCGGTTGAGGGGTCGGTACCAATCACACGACCCTTGAGTTCACGGTCGTCGTTCAGCTTGACGACAATCTCGTCTGCTCCCTCCACCACGTGGTTGTTGGTCACTACGTAGCCATCTTTCGAGATGATAACACCCGAACCGAAGCCCACACGGGGCTGGGTCTGCACCTGACGCTGACGGCCCGTGCCATCTCCAAAGAAGAAGTCGAAGATATCGGGCATCTCCTGCACCGTTTGCGTGCGGCTGAGCTGTGTGGCGCGGATGTGTACCACGGCATGTACCGAACTCTCGGCCGCAGCCGTCAAGTCAACGGGCTGCGATGGCATTCCGCTGAAAGAGGCCTGGTGATATTGGGGCTCTTGCTCAAAGAGCTGGCTGAAGGTAGCTGGACGCTCCTTCGACAATAATTTATAGGTAGTGACTCCTGCAACTCCTGCACTGAGCGCAACCAAAGCTACGGCGCCCAAAATGTTTCTTGCTGTCTTTCTCATAATCAAAAACTATTTAAAATGTTAATTTCGATACTTATTTAACTTTTTCGGCGTTAAAAGAACGACAAAAATCATTCACTTGTTTCTGTTGGCTCCAAAAATTCTTCTCTTTTAACAGAGGATTATTGTGACTTAACGGCGATTAACAGCACAGGCTGACAAAATGGCAAATTCTGTCAGCCTGTGCAACTGTTAAATTGAAAACCAATCAGTCAAGGTACTCAATCTGCATGTCGTAGTCCCATTGCGTAAAGTAGAGATTGCCCCCCTCCCACTCTACTTCACCACGCTGAAAATCTACAGTTTCGCTACGTGGATAGCGTTTGGCGGGCTCCAGGGGCATACCGAAGTCTTGGTTCACCACCATGCGCCACGCATCTATACCGCCCAAGAAGAACCAAGTCTCGGCATCGTTGCGTGCAAAGGTTGGAATACCAAAAGATTGATCTACAGGCACCCAGCCCACACCCTCGAAATAGACCTCGGCCCAGTCATGCAGGTTCCAAGCCCCGGGGTGCATCATAAAGCCACTTTGGAAATGGGCCGGAATACCCTGGATGCGACAAAGCGTAATAAAGAGCAGACTCACCATGCCGCAATCGCCATGCCCATTGTCGAGCACATACTCGGGGATGTTCTCCACCGTGGAGTACTCACGTGCCGAAGCCCAGGGGAAATGATTGTTGATCCACCAGAAGATGCGTCGTGCCTGGAGCAGCGGATTGCTCTCACCCTCCGTAAGGCGAGCAGCCAACTGGCACAAACGGGGCGAGAAGATAATGTGCTTCTCACGTTCAGAGGTATATTCCTTATATAAAGCGGTGGTGGTATCGTAGGGCAACACCTGCTCAGGCTTAAGGTTGTGCCACTCAGCTAGCGAGGTAAACTCAAAACTTTCGCTGAATACCGTAGGGCGCCCCGCCTCAGCACGGCGTTCCATGTAGAGCGAGCTGTGGCGACATTCGGGCGATGAGAAGCGATAGTCGGGCTGGCTGGCCCCAAGGAATTTCACCTCGGTCTGGCGCTTCACGTCGCTACGTGGATAGGGTAACCAGCAGCGAATCACCTTCCCTGCAGGCACGGCGTTGGTATCTACAGTCAGGGTATAAGTCACACGCATCCGTTTGGGGGTGACCAGTGGCGAAGCGTTCTCGCTGGCTGCAGCAATTACCTCGGGCAGGTGGTTGCAGTTCACGTCCTCACTTCCTCCCTTTGGCTGACCATCCTTCTTCCACTTGATATCCCTGCAGATGGAGTCTATCCGAAACAGGTTGGGACCTGCATTACGGAAGTAGCGCTTTTCGCCGTCAAGCTCCATGCACTCCAGCGCACGGCTCTCTTCCCAGCGATCCATCTGCTCGTCGGTCACGTTGGGGATGTACTTCGTAATGTATTGCTTCACCTGGCTGCGCGTGAGGCAGAAGTCGGTGAGCAGTCGCTGATGGAGGTCCTCCTCCCAGTTGTAGGTCGGCTGACTCTTCTTGGAGTTGCATGCCGAAGTGGCTATCAGCAGTGCCACTGCATAAATCAGTTTCTTCATCGTAGTCCTATTCTCTTATTACACGATTTTCTCCACCCCGATACCGGGGAGGTCGGTCAAGGTGATTTTGCCTTTCTCTACCGTCATACCGCGGAAGCGGTCGTTGGCGATAAGGAGGTTACCGTCGAGGTCGGCGAAATCTACAGCGGGCGAAAGCTGTGCAGCAGCCGAACAAGCGCATGAGGTCTCTGTCATGCAACCAATCATTACCCTCATGCCCAGCGCACGCGCCAAAATCATCATTTTGTGGGCCTCACGCATTCCTGTACACTTCATCAGCTTGATATTGATACCACTGAACACACCCTTCAGCGCTGCCACGTCCTTCAGGCGCTGCACACTCTCGTCGGCAAAGACGGGCAGCGGACTATGCTCCGTAACCCAAGCAATGTCGTCAATCTGTGTCTTGGGCATGGGCTGCTCAATCATCACGATGCCCTGCTCCTCGAGCCAATGAATCATGTCGAGCGCATATTGGCGGTCTTTCCAGCCCTGATTAGCGTCGATAGCAATAGGCAGTGAGGTGACAGAGCGAATGGTTTGAATCATCTCCTTGTCGTTGTCGCGCCCCAGCTTTACCTTGAGGATATTAAAGCGATCAGCACATTCACGGGTCTTTTGCCGCACCACGTCGGGTGTATCAATACCGATGGTAAACGTGGTCGAGGGGGCTTTCTCCTTGTCCAGTCCCCAGATTTTATACCAGGGTGCCTGGAGCAATTTACCCACAAGGTCGTGCAGGGCAATGTCCACAGCCGTTTTGGCAGCCGCGTTACCCTCGTCCATTGCATCTATGTAGGTTAAGATTTCCTCCATCTTGAAGGGGTCATCGAACGCTCCAATAACCTGCTGTACCCGCTGGAGGAAGGCCATGACGCTCTCCACGGTACCCAGTTGCTTGGCCAGGTAGGGAGGCATAGAGGCCTCGCCATAGCCGACAATGCCATCGTACTCCAGCTCCACCTGTACGTCAGGGGTGGTAGAACGCGAATACGAGGCTACGGTAAAGACATGTGCCAGCTTCAGTTCGTAAGGGAAGAAGCGGAGTTGCATTTTGGGTTTGAGCCCACGCGTATTGATGTGGAAAGGGGCCGGCTTGGCATCCGAAGCCATCAACCCATTCATGGCCAGTCCCGACCCAATAGCAGCCAGGGCGGCCGTCTTAAGAAAATCTCTGCGGTTTTGCATATCTTAAATCACTAAACACTAATCACTTCACATCACTTCTGATAAAAGGCATTGGTAGCCGTAGTATTCAGCCCCTCCTCCTTATTGATATAAGGCAGAACGCGAGCGGCAAAGAGCAGACGCCCCAGATTATAAGCATCAAAGAGCTCGTCGTCGGGGAAGAAGCTACTGATGCGTACGTCGCCCTGTGAATGGATAAAGCGACCATTGCCTATGTACATACCCACATGCACCACGCGTTCCTTGCGCTCAGGCGTGGCTTTGCGGCCAAAGAAGATCAAGTCGCCTAGCTGCAGATTGCTGAAGTCGGGTGCAATGTCGATGTGCGCTCCTTTGTAGGCCTGCTGCGAAGCATCACGAGGGATGATGATGTCGTGCAGATAAAGTACGGTGCGCATCAGTCCGCTGCAATCCACCCCCTTTGACGAGGTTCCGGCCCAAAGGTAAGGTATCCCCATCAGCGTCTTAGCTGTGGCGATGATGGATTGCGCATCCTGCTTGAGGCCTCGCCGCCACTCGCTCTCGGTCTGCGCCATAGTGCGAGGCAGATAGCCGCGGCGACCATCGGGATAGCTCACGGCAAAGAAAGCGCCCTTTCGTCCCTCGTAGCGGAGACGGTTACCTGCCACCACATCGCTCACCGTCTGCGACTTCTGGTCGGGAAGGGTATAGACAAAGCCGTAGTGGGCTGTTACCACCACCTTCTCGGCTGCATTCCATGCTGAGAGCTCCTCGCGAGTCACAGGGTGAATACCCACGCGATGTACCCAGGCAATGTACTGGTCGGGGGTTTGCACCCGATACCACCCATCGCGCTCCAACAGGCGCACTGGCATGCCCATCAGTCCCTGGGTCATCATCTCCGAAGAGAAGTCACCCTCGGCACGGAGGTTACACACCGAAACGTTGACGATGCCCCATACCTTTCCTTCGAGCTGCTCCTCATCGGGCAGCAGGCGAAGGCAATCCATCACCTCGTAGCCGCGCTGACGTAATCCTTCGGCCAGGGCCTGCTTGGCCTCGACAGAGGTGGTGACACCGCGCAGCATCACATGACGGTCGGCCACGGAGTAATCCACATCGAAGAGGGCCACCCGTCGGTCAGGGGCATAGATACGTTTCAGACTATCGTTGAGTTGAGCCACTTCAGGGGGCAGCATGCGGTCGTCGGTCAAGGCACTAGCCAGCAAAGGCAACACCATCAGTCCAAGGGCCATCAAGAATTTGCATTTCTTCATCATAACATTGTATTTTGTGGAATAAGCGTAAATTTTGGAGCAAAAATACAACATTATTTTAAAGGTGATACATTTTTTCAGTATTATTTTTAAAGTTTCTGCATCATAGTATTTCACAGCATTCAAAGTATCCATACAAAGGCTGTGCCGTGATTCGCATCACGGCACAGCCAACCATAAAATATGCATTAGATTCAGGTACAATTAACAAAGAACGTTTACGCTACATATTTTACCTTTGTGTGTTTTTAAGGAGGGAATTCGCTTTGCATGATTACTTCTTTCTTACGGCGCGCACATGAATCACCGAGTTTCGGTCTTCCGGCGAAGTGGAACCTCCGGCCGTGTATTTATAGGCGGTAGTTCCCGGATCTGTGATAGCCGTAGATGTCCAATAATCACCAGACAGATTATCGATCATATTGGCTACTTCCATATTGGCTACTTCGTTTTGCGCAGGAAGATACCACACCATATTAGCTTGGTCAAGTACAGGACGGTAAACAGTGTTATTTGTAAGGTTGTCTGTTTCTACTTGTACACTATACTTATTTTTCATTGCGCAAGCACGAGCAGCAAATTCGCTTGGATTAGTTGGTAGCTTATTATCTGGAATTCCACCCCATGACTCTATTTGAGCCATAAATGCTGATGCGTCATTCAAGCCGTTGAAGGAATAGAGTTCCCAAGTATTTTTATTTCCATCATTTAAATCTGTGGCCGTGGTAAGTTTACCTACTTTACTAAAATCTATTGTAACTTTAAAATCAGTAAACAAACCTCCCCAATTTGAAGTCACATACGGATAATTAATAAAAATCTTTATATAAAGACTTGCTAAAATAGCTCCTAATCCTTTTCCTAAATTGTACGTGATTTTCATATTCGAATCCCAACTAAATCCCCACGAATAATCACCGTCTTGTATTTGTTCCACGCCCATACCGTTGTTCCATGCCGGACAGTATTGCGTAAATGAAAACTCTTTAGCTTCATAATTTCCTTGAGCGGCAGGTTTTAATGAAAGTGTGATATTACGGTAGGATTCCGTTGCATTTTCTTTTAGGAATACGTACACTTGCACGTCTCCTGTTGTAGTGCTTGTCAACGTGCTGGTTCCATTATAGTTGTCAAGCCAATAACCTGCATCCACAAGTGCTTGTACATCATTGCTTACAAATTTGCCTTTCTCAACGAAGGTAACATTATCAGTATCATTGGATGTTAAAGTCCAACCTCCTGCTGGTAACTTATCATCACTTTTAATCGTAATCGGATAAATCACGTAATGTGCATCTTGATATTCTGGTTCTGACACAAACTCCAACTCGTATTCAGGCGAAATGGAGAGTTTGTAAGTCACGGTTTTGCCCATAGGCCATTGGGAACCGGCTATGCAGGCTGTTAAGGTACGGGGTTCTTGATTTTCGTTGATGAAAACCACTTCTACTTGGGCAGGTGAGTCTGAGGCGAAAGTCTGAGGCAACATCATGAAGGTGCCTTCAGCCGTTGTTATATCCGTGCCATCGACTTCACTGCCCGTAGTGGACAGATTCAGTTGCTGAGTAAAATCGGTGACTGCGGCATTAAGGGTCCAAAGTTTATTGCTCATGCTGTAGGTGCCTGAGCCGGCCACGCTCTTCAACGCTACGCTCTGAATGGTCCCTGGTTGCATCTCACTACCTACGACAAAACGGACAGCGGTGCAGATGTGCTCAAATTGCAGGGGTACGGCAGCGTTGTTGTTGCCACTGATTTCAGAAGTGCTCGCCACAAGGATATCCTTCTGATCACTGGCTACTGCTGGAACAGTGTAGGTGCAATCCATGCTTTGGGGCGTAGATGGGGCTACAAAGCCTTGAGCATCAATAGGCGCCCAGGCATAGAATTGGAGGGTATGGTTACTGCCCGGCCAATAGTAGATACGATCGGTTTGCCATACGTTTTGATCATTGCTACTGGCATCCTCATTCATGAAGAAGGTATTCATGAGGGTGTTGTCACTCTTCCAATAAGCCAATACGTGAAACTTATCATAAAAATCGCTGATTCCCGTAACGGGCACTCCGCGTGTAAGGGGGTGTTGGGTTGTGGATGGCGATGAGTTAATGCCATCGGAAATGACTGCACGCAGACAGAGCGTATCGGCCGACTGATCTGAACGCAACACAAACTGATTGGCCGTAAAGGTACTACCGGATGCATCAATACTGCTTTTTGTTATTGGCTCGGCATGGTTTGCCAAACCAAAGCAGATGGTATTACAATCCTCCGCGGGGTTTTTCTCCCCGAGGAGTTCCTCATTGCTGCACGAGGTCAATAGTGTACAGAGCAGCATGAGCGCCATACCGCCTGTTTTCCAAGTGGGATTGTTCATATTCTTCATCATCGCTATCCATTATTTTATAGTTCGCCGCGAGGCACTATGCCATTGGCTCTTAGTAGGTGTAAGGGGGACATTCAACCCCTTACACCTTGGGTTTGCCGTTACCGAACTACCTCAGTCAGGCACGTGCGGTTTACAATCTAAATTTATTGAAGAAGGTTTTGCTGCATCATGCATGATTGCTTAATTGCCAGATGTTGAACTGGTGATATCCGTATTAGCGAAATCTTCCCAATTCGAAACCGTTGCTTTAAACTCAATCGGTTTGAGTGGATCAGGAGATACATTGTTTTCGTTCAGAGAAGCTACGAAATTGTAGCTCTTACCCATCTCCATATCTGTAGTGATCGTTGCAGTATGGTTATAATTGGTGGACATGCCACCTTGGTTTAATGTCACGGTGAAGTTAACCGTATAGCTGGGTGAAGTAGCGGGGATAAGGTACATGTGTTCCGTAGCAGCGGCACCAGTACCAGCCACCAGGTCAGCAACATCCGTGCTGGCAAAAGAGACTTCCAGATCATTGTTCGAAACAGTCCATGCGGCATCGGTAGCAGCTGGAGTTATGACGCCTGTTTTATAAGCATTGGTAATCTTTACGTTGGTTACAGTGATCTTTGCAGCAGCATTTGCAGGGAACGTGTTCTTGAAGGTAAACTTCACACGAGAGAGCAGGTGCTTGAAAGTAAAAGAAACAGCAGAAGGCTGATCTGATAAGGGGGACGCTGTTGTTACATCAGCAGCCTTTGCATGAAGCAAATCGGTCACTGCATCGTTAGTAAACGTAATCTGACTGCCATCTTTTTTAGCTAGGATGGATACATTCTGTTTATCAAAAGGAGCGAAGGCTTCGAAAGTATAGGTATAACCAGCCTCCCAATACTTCAGCGGCGTATAGGTACCAACGCCACTGGTGGCATTTACTTCCACTTTCTGCTTATTAAAAATACAGTCACTACCTCTCCAACCATACACTTCAATTGAACCGAGGTTAGCAAGGGTCAAATCGGTAGCTTTGGTACTCTTGTCCACGAACGATGCAAAGCCTATGGCATTGTTGTTCGGAGCCATTTCTACAGTCTCGTCATTGCTGCAGCTTGCCAACAGGGCAACTGCGGCCATACTCATTAAAAATAGTTTTTTCATCTGATTGAAATTTAACTAATTAAACATTTATATTATTGATCACATTTAGTTTTTGTTGCTTATAGTGGTAATTCAATGTCTTCGTACTCTCCCCATCCCTCGACATCGACATCAAAGCCGGAACCGCCTTCAGTGCCCTCTTCGTCGCTTATCTCTATGCCGCTCACAACGATTACCCCACCCTGTGGCTGGCGTTCTACCTGGTCGGTGACGTCGAAGTCGAACGACTTAATCTTACCGTTCTTAAGGCGCACCTCCAGATTGAGACCATACTTGTGCTCAGCCTTGGTGGTGTAGCGGTCGTTGGGGAAGTTGGGCACGCCAAACGAACGCACCAGGGCTTGCGTGCCAAAGGGCTCGAGCGTACAGTCGTAGAGCACAGTTACCTCTTCTTCGGATGTCTGACCACTATTGAGCTGCACCGAGCCAGCCATACCGGCCAGCGATCCACGGGCCAGCGAGACGTACTGCAGTCCGTGAGTGAACTCGTAGCGCACCAGGTAGGTGAAGACCAGTGGATGCATGGTGACGGGCAGCGTAGCCACCGTTGTGGAACGCTCGGCCGTGTAACTGTCGAGGTAACTGCCGTAGAGCATGTCGGGCTGATTGACCGTCTGTTCAGCAGTGGCGTCGGTATAGGAATTACCTAAGTAAGTAGAACGGGTCACGGCACGGGTCGTAGCCTTGGCCGAGGCATAGGACTGCAGGCCGTTGAAGACGATATACTCCGTATCGTTGTTATAGAAAAGCAGCGCATGTTCGCCAGGGCGCATACTCACCACGTCGCCCTGTGGCGGCAAGTTGAGCACCTCTTCGGATGCATCAGCATTATAGAGTTGCACGCGTAATCCTTCAGGCAAATCGGGCCTTAAGTCGTCGTAGGCCATGCCGAACGACTCCTGCCACGTGGGGTAAGCGATCCAATGGGTCAGCTCCTGGTAGTCGTATTGCCAATCCTGCTGGTACGTAGCCTCGATGCGCACCTGCGACTTAGGGGCGTGGGGATCGTGGTCAAAGCAGAGCTCTTTATGCTCGCACGACGCCAGCATCAAGGCAGCCATCAGCCACATGTTGGTCAAAGCAATGGTTATCTTTTTCATTTCGTGCCTCCTTTCTTCATATTGCTGTTACCCCGTCCGAGGAGCCACATCAGCGAGACCTCGGCCTTGGTTGGACCAAACCAGTGGCGATTCTTCGTAGCCTGCCAAACGTAGTGTCCATCCAGGGGAATGTATTCGTAGTATTGACCTCCCCAGTAGCCCAAACCGATAGTGAAGTCTAGATTGAGCCGACGGGCAATGGGGAGCGAGTAACCATACTCCACGCCTGCAGCATAGTTGAGTTTATCCCACAAGGTACCTCCAGGACGGCCACCCATATAGCCCTTGCCATGCCACTCAAAGTCATACGTAAAGGCCTGTCCGTAGATGCCCAGGTGATGTCCTGTCAGGGGTTTCTCTTCCGCCTCCTTGCCGAACCACTTGCGGATAGCCAGGTCGCCGCCGTAGATGCGCCAGTAGCGGTGGCTACTGTTTTTACTCCACCAGCCGTACATCCACTGCCCCACAACCGACCAGTTGTCACCCAGGTAGAACTCCACGCCTACATTGGGTACAGCCAGTACGTCATAAAGCAGATTACTCTTGACAGCCATATAAAAAGGTTTCTTCTCCTCTACAGGAAGCTGCGCCACGCTGTCCACCGGCTGCACTACGGCAGGCACCTCGGCAGGCACCTTCTCCTCAGGAACTTCGGCTACAGGCTCCATCGGCTTGGGGCGCACGGTGACGAGTACCATGCTGGCGTTGCGAAGATCGCTGAAAAAGTGGCTGTACATATAGTTCCAGGTTCGGCCCCAACGTAGCTCCATCAGGTGCTTCTTGCGGCTATCTACCAGCACCCCCTTATCATTATAGGTAAACTCGGGTACGTTGCGCAACACATCCACTGCCTCCTCTTTATAAGGCATATCCGATTGCTCCACCAACTCGGCCAGACGATTCCAGGCAATGAAACCCTCGTTGGGATAAGTTACGATACTGTCGGGCAATAGGACACGCTCTCGCACATACCTCTCCAAAGCCATGCGGCGGCGCTCAGCCAGACTGCGGTTGGCAGCAAAACTGCCTTCAGGAGAGGCAGATCCGCAAAACGACACCTCCACCAACTCAAGCTGATCGTCGGTCATCACACGCTCCAGATAGTGTACCAAATCTGCCAGACGAGTCCCATTATCGGCATAGCCTGTATCAAGTACCGCATAACCTACGCGGAACCCCACAGAGACCTCTTTCCGGCTCTCTTGCCCGAACAACTGAAAACATCCGAGCAACATGAACGCTGTAATGAATAAATTTCTCATATTATTTGTTCTTTATTTCTACAATACTTCTCTTTGTAAGAGAAGTATTGTTCCTATATGAGAAATTAATTACTTAATAACCAGAATAGTAAAAGATGTAACAAATAAATAATTAAGA
>CAMCUZ010000029.1 GCA_945879145.1 uncultured Mediterranea sp. | reverse complement strand
CATCAATGTATCGCTATGATTCAACATACTTGTAGGGACATAAATTGCTCCAACCATGATATGAGCCTCTAATTGAACTAGTAGCTTGTAGCTCGTAGCTGGTAACTTGAAACGAAATAACGATGAATAGAAACTTGAAGATAATTCCCCTTTTCCTTTGTCTGTTGGCATGTGTGCTGACGGCTCAGGCCCAGCGGCGCAACAGTCGTTACAATGAGTACATCCGTCAGTATGCTCCATTGGCTGTGGAGCAGATGAAGCGCTATAAGATTCCGGCCAGCATTACCCTTTCGCAGGGCCTTCTGGAGAGTGGAGCGGGCATGAGCACCCTGGCCCGTAAGAGCAACAACCATTTTGGCATCAAGTGTCACAGCAACTGGCGCGGTCGCCGCGTCTATCACGACGACGATGCCCGAGGAGAATGTTTCCGTGCCTACGGTCATCCGCGTGACTCCTACGAAGACCACTCCCTCTTCCTTCGCCAAGGATCACGCTACGCCTTTCTCTTCAACCTCAAGATCACCGACTATCGTGGCTGGGCCAAGGGGCTCAAGAAGGCCGGCTATGCTACCGACCCCTCGTACGCCAACCGACTCATCACGATTATCGAGGACTATGAACTCTACAAGTACGACTCAGAGGGATTGGGTAAACGGGCTGCCCGCCAGTGGGAGAAGGAACTGAAGAAGAAACCCTGGCTGCTCAACCCGCACAAGATATTCCTGGCCAACGGCATTGCCTACGTGGTGGCCCGTAGTGGTGACGAATTCCGCGTCTTGGGTAAAGAACTTGGCATCAGTTGGAAGAAGCTCATCAAGTACAACGACCTCCACCGTGATTATACCTTAGAAGATGGCGACATCATCTATCTGAAAGAGAAAAACAAGAAGGCCTCCAAGAAGTATCCCTACCACATCGTACGCGATGGAGATTCGATGCATAGTATCTCGCAGCGCTACGGCATCCGCTTGAAGAACCTCTACAAGATGAACCGCAAGGATGGAGAGTATGTACCCGAAGTAGGCGACCGCCTTCGCCTGCGGTAAGCAGACCGTCAATGCCTTTTGTCAATCCACTTAGCCAACACACTAAGCTTGAATTTATGGTCGAATTTATACATAAGGTAATCTTTTTATATAAAGAAGTCACTTTATATAAGGAAGTCACTCAAAAATTGCTGTTTTTCGTTGTGCTCTTTGCAGGGGCTTCAGCGCAGGCAGTTGGCCGTCCGTGCGCTCTTTCAGCAGATTCACTCCGTAGTCTGACGCATCGCTATCTGAATGAGCAGCGGTGGGACTCTGCAGTAAAGTATGGTGAATTGCTCTTTGAGGAGGCTTATCGGCAGCACGATTGGCATGGTGACATTATTGAGGCGCATGTAGCATTGGGTATAGCTTTTGCCCATAAGGGTGAGTATGAATTGGCACTGAGCAACCTGGGACAGGCCTATACGAATGCCACTTCCAGCCAGAACCAACAGATGATTCAGCAAGCTTTCAATCAAATCATGCAAATCGCTATGGATGAGCAACAGCGGTTCGTGGAACATCGAAAGAATTTCCAACTGCTGGTCCTTGGGTTGGTGGCACTGGTCATTATCAGTTCTCTCTTCTTCACGCTTTATTATCAAAAGAACCGTTTGTTGGTGGCCCTCGTCAAGCAGCAGCGCGGAGCCATGGAGCGAGAGTCGCAACGTGAACGGCGCAGTCAGGTGCTGGCCGACGGGAAGAAGCGTGAACTGATAGCCCAGCTTGAGGAGTTGATGAAGGAGAAGCAGGTCTATTGCGAGAACTTGTTGACCAAGGAACGTGTGGCCGAGATGTTGAAAACCAATCGTACTTATCTTAGTCAGGTCATCAACGAGGTCTATGGCAAAAGCTTTACCCAATACATCAACGACCTGCGTATCGAGGAGGCCACTCGCCGGCTCGATCGTCCGGACAACAGGCGTGCCTTGCGTTTGATAGGACAGGACCTAGGATTCAACTCGCCCACCACTTTCAATACCCAGTTTCAGCAACGCACGGGTCTGACGCCGGCGCAATATCGGCAGAAAGTGCAGCAGCTGGCTGATGTCCCCGAAGCATCAGAAGACTGATGCCCCTGGAATTTCAGAAAATTGATGTTTCTGGAATTTCTTCAGAAAATTGATGTTTCTGGAATATCGAAGATAGGCGTAGCCAGCCTATGCTTGGGGCATTGCAGCGAAACAAAATCGTCAAACAGCGTATCAATTGAGGCAATTGCTGATATTGATACGCTGTTTTTCTTTTAGTTACGATATTATTATTGAAATTTGCTGCAGAAAATTTTTGTACCACACTCTAAACAATTATTCGTTATGAATAGTCAAACAGATTACCTATCAACCTATGCGACAGGGTGGATGAGCGCCTTGATCGTCCTACTCTTCTGCCTGCTGGGCACGCTGAATACCTCAGCACAGCAGTCGCATCTCGAACGTCAGATACAAGGTATTGTAACTGACGAAAATGGTGAACCGCTGCCTGCAGCGCAGATTCTGCAAGTGCGCACCAATGCGCAAGAGAGCTTGCGTGGGGTAGTGACTGACATCAATGGCCACTTCTCCTTTTCACTGCCTTCATCAGCCCAGGCCATTGAGGTGAACTACATCGGCTACCAACGTCTGGTAGTGAAACTCGAAGCTGGGAAAAACAGCTACCAAATCCAGATGGCACCGGCCAGCGAGATGCTTGATGAGGTGCTGGTCACCGGTTACCAACAGCTTTCGCGTGAGCGATCTACCGGTTCGTTTACGAAAGTGGATACGAAGAGTCTGGAGAAGATTCGTCCCTCCTCATTAGGTAATCTACTCGAAGGTCAGATTGCCGGTTACACCGATGGTAAGATTCGTGGCGTGACCTCCATGAATGGCATGACCACTCCGCTCTACGTCATCGATGGCTTCCCCGTAGAGAACACCCGCTACAACAGCAACGGTTCGCTGGTAGAAAGCGTGCCCGATCTCAACATGGAAGATATAGAAAGCATCACCGTACTGAAAGATGCCGCTGCCGCCTCCATCTACGGAGCCCGTGCCGCCAACGGCGTCGTTGTCATCACCACCAAGCGAGCTAAGCAGGGCGAGACCCGTATCAACCTGTCAGCCACCTTCACCGTGCAGCCGTATCGTATCTACACCGACCTTTATGCCGATGCGGCCACTTTGTTAGGATTAGAGCGCGAATGGGCCGCCGGAAACCCCAATTTGCAGGGTGATGGCGCTGCCAACTATGCACAGACACTCCTCGATAATGCCACCTACACTTCAGCCGGACTGCGCACAATCCTGAAGGGCTATGTGGGCATGATGAACCAGGCCGATGTGGAAAAGCAACTCAACCAATGGGCCAATCAAGGCTACCGCTACTACGATGATGCTGAGAAGGCCGGCAAGCGCAACCCATTTTATCAACAATACAATCTGAGCATCAGCAAATCTACGGATACCAACAATTTCAATGCCTCGTTGACCTACAAGCACAACGACTATGCCGACCGCTACAACTCAGACTATAGCTATGGCATCAACCTACTCAATACACTCAAGGTCAACAGAATGATCACTATTGACTTGGGTGCCTATCTCAACTATGGCCGCGCTACGGAGCAGAGCTACGACCTCTTGAGCCCTGGCTTTAACTACATGCCCTACGAGAGTCTCTGGAATGCCGATGGCACCCAGATGACCAGCTACTACAGCGACCGAGCCAGCGTGTCAGACCAGCAGATCTGGAGTGCGAACAACCTCTATAGCGAAGACATCACTCCGCTCGATGAGATGAACCGCAACCTGACGCGTCAGAAGAACTTCAGCAGCCGTGCCTTTGCCAAACTGAAATTCCAGTTCACCGACTGGCTCAGCTACTCTGCCCAGTACCAGTATGAGTATGGCAAGTATGACAGCCGACAGATTAAGAATCAGACCTCGTATGATGTTCGCCACTTCGTCAACACCTGGTGCAGCTGGAACAGCGACTGGAGCGGTACTGAGCTCCTCATTCCTTACGGAGATATCCTCAGCACGCAGGCACAGACCACGGACGCTTACAACTTCCGTCACCAGCTCAACTTCCAAAAGAGCTTTGCCGAGAAGCATGATGTCACCCTGTTGGCTGGTCAGGAAATCCGTCACCAACGCGTCTCTTCACGTAAAGACCATCTCTATGGTTACGATGACAAGATGCTGAGCTATTCACACATCGACTACGGTCGATTGCAGCATGCCTCCACCGTGTTACACTATGGTAGCTGGAACGATATGAGCGATGGAACAGCCCTCAGCGAGATGCAGAACCGCTACGTCTCTTTCTATGGCAATGCTGCTTACACCTATAATGACACCTATACCGCCACTGCCAGCATCCGCTACGATAAGTCCAACTTGTGGGGACTGGACAGCAGCCAGAACAAGCCCATCTGGAGCGTAGGTGGCAGCTGGAACCTTCACCGTGAGGAGTGGCTGAAAGAGGTGAAGTGGCTCGACATGCTGAAGTTGCGTGCCTCATACGGTATCGGCGGTAACGTAGCCAAAGACTCTGCTCCTTATATGACGGCCTACTATAACCCCAATTACAATGTGGGTGGCATGCAGGGCACCATCTCCCAGCGTCCCAACCCCGAATTGACCTGGGAGAAGACCACCACCATCAACGTAGGATTCGACCTCTCTGCCTTCCGCGGTCGCCTCAACGCCAGCTTCGATTTCTATAATAAGAAAGGTACCAACCTGCTGGCCAACACGATGGGGGTACCCACCGAAGGCTTCGGCTACAGCACCTACAGCATCAACAACGGCGAGATGCTCAACCGTGGTATTGAGTTGAGCCTCTCGGGCGAGCTCTACCGTTCGAAAGATTGGAACTGGACCGCCAACCTCCTCTTCAGTTACAACCACAACAAGGTGACGCAGGCCAAGGCCGATGCTCCCGTCTATTTTCTACAGCTCGACTACCCCGAAGCCTACCCCCGTGTAGGCAACCCCTACCAGGCCATCTACGCCTACCGTTGGGCCGGCTTGAGCGAGGAGGGTCTGCCGCAAGTCTATAATGCCGCAGGCGAGGTCACTGCGGTGAAGCCCTCTAACCTTGACGACATCGTCTATGCCGGATCCACCACGCCTACCCGTGCCGGGTCATGGGGTACCACCCTGCGCTACAAACAGTGGGAACTCTCCATACTCTTCGTCTTCGAGGCCGGTCATAAGATGCGCAACAGCTTCCTGCCCATGCTCAGCAACCAGTATAATCCAGCCACTTGGAGCTACGAACCCTACATCACCGCTGGCGTCCCGGCCGATATCGCCAACCGCTGGATGAAGCCCGGCGACGAAGCCCATACCAACATCCCGCGCCTGCTCTACGGTTACGACCCTCTCTACAGTAGCGACGCGTACGACATCTACCGATATGCCGACATCAACGTAATCAGTGCCAGCAATATTCGTTTCAAGAATCTCTCGGTTAGCTACCGCATCCCCAACGCCTTGTTGAAGAAGGCCTCGCTGAAGAGTGCCCGTCTGCAGTTCAACGTTGAGAACGTCGCCATGTTCGCCAAGAACAAGACGGCCAAGTACCTGATGAATGGCTATGACTGCCCCAACTTCGTGGGTAGCATCCAACTGGGATTCTAATGCCATTCGAATGATGTTCGTAAACCAAACGAAAACGAATCAAATTCTACAAATAATGAATCACACTCTACGAAACGATATGAAAACGAAATACGCTTTATACGCTTTGGCTGCCGGTCTGGTGATGACCTTGACCGCTTGCGACGACTACCTGAGCGATACCCCCAAGGGGAAGAAGATTCCTACCACTTACGCTGACTTCGAGGCGCTGCTGCGCGACGAATACACCGCTCACCGCATCGATGCCACCCAGTCCTTGGTGCTGCTTAACGACCGCTACCTGTCACAGAGTAACCTCTCATACTACACCTACTGGGCCGCCAACTACCATTGGGATGAGACGGCCGACCGCATCCTGCTCAACAACAAGGATGAGAGCGCCTACTACAACAGTTATGGCGGCATCTCCACCTTTAACCTCATCATTGAGAACAGCGCCACGTTGACCGAGGAGCTGGTAGCTCAGTGTCGCGTGCTCCGTGCCATGAACTACTTCCACTTGGTCAACTACTACAGCGACACCTATACCGCTGCTACAGCCGCTGACCGCGGTGGCGTACCCCTTATCCTCAGTGCCAACGTCGGAGCCCCTTACACCCAACCCTCCGTTCAGGGCATCTACGACCAGATTCTGGACGACATGGAACAGGCCTACCCCTATCTGCCCGTAACGGCTACCAACGAGCTGCATCCCAACCGGGCTACAGCCGATGCCTTCTACGCCCGTCTCTACCTGCAGATGATGCAGTACGACAAGGCACTGGAGTATGCCAACAAGGCTCTGCAAGCCAACGATGCCCTCTATGACTGGTGCGCCTACTACAACCAGATGGCCGACAAAATCAACAACCCCACCGATTACGCCACCTTGCCTGCGCCTAACGTCTTTGGCTATTGCGAGAATTACAACTACCGCCACGGATCCAACTCGTACACCTCTACGGAGTACCACATGCCCCTGGATCGCGGCGCCCGTTTTGAGGAGGGTGATGCCCGCTTCTTGGCCCGCTGGAAGCGCTACGACGCCGGCAACGAAGAGTATTACCGCGGCCTTTTGCGCGGATTGATCAACTACGAAGGTATGACCACCGTCGAGGTCTATCTCATTAAGGCCGAATGCTTGGCTCGTCAGGGTCAGGTTGCCCAAGCCATGGAGACGCTGAACCAGGTGCGCCAGACGCGCATTCTTCCCGCCTACTATCAACCCCTCTCTGCTAACAGCGAGGCCGAGGCTGTGCCCCAGATTATCCGCACCAAGATGAATGAGATGATCATGACTACGGTACCCTTCTGCGATGCCCGTCGCCTCAATGCCGAGGGTAAGTACCCCATCATCCTGAGTAAGCAGGGCACGAACGGTCAGCTCACTTTGTCGCCCACCTCGCACCTCTGGACCTTCCCCATCCCGATGGGTGCTATTGGCAACAGCGGTAACGGCACCATCCACCAAAATGTAGAGAAATAACCCCATTATCAAACAAACAATAGATGCACAATATGAAGACAGTCAATTTTCTTTTCAGTCTGTATGCAGTCAGCATGATGCTGGCTGCATGCAGCAACCCGTCCAAGCACACTTCCTCCCATCCCGAAGGAATCGTATTGAATCTGGAACTGACGGGCCTACCCGACAGCACTGAAATGCAGATTCATGTGGGTGCCACCGGACAACCCGAAGAGGCCATCCAGACCGCCTACTTGATTAACGGCAAAGCCCAGTTCACCTTCGACGTCGAGGGTCCTCGCTTGTATAACATCTCAGCCCGCCACACCAACGGCTTGATGAATGTGGTGATGGACAAAGGGCATGTCGCCACCTTGAAGGCTGAAGCTTCTTACGAAGAGCAGGCTCAAGGCTCCGTCCCCTATATCCGCTACACCAACCAGAAAGTAGAAGGCACCTCGCTGCAAGAGGAGTACCTGCGTCGCCGCGTCAACCGCGATGCGCTCAACGAACGCTATGAAGCTTATCACAAGATTACCGACCGTGAAGAGATGCTCAAGGCTGAGAAGGCCTTCTTCGCTACGGTTGATTCCACCTTCAAGGCCGCTTTCCGCGCCAGCGCCGACAGCTGGTGGGGCCCCATGCTTATCCTGCATAGCTACAGCTACATCAATGAACACAACGAGGCTGACTACAACCTGCTCAGCGAGTCTGCCAAAGAGAGCTTCTATGGCAAGCAGCTCCACGACAAAATCTGGCCTCCTACGATGGTGGGCAAGCAGATGCCTGATTTCCGCTTCATCAACTACGCCAACGGCAAGGCCATGTCGCTCAAGGAGTGCCTGGCCGGTAAAAAGTACCTGCTGCTCGACTTCTGGGCTTCGTGGTGCAAACCCTGCCGCAAGGAAATCCCCAACATTCTGAAACTCTACAAAAAATACCATACAGAGGGCTTCGAGGTGGTCAGCATCAGCGCCGACACCAGCGAGGCCGCTTGGAAGAAGGCCCTCGACGAAGAGAAGCTGCCCTGGTACAACGACCGCGACGGTCAGCAAGGTATCTGCACCCTCTACAAAGTGCAATACTATCCCACCATCTACCTGATCGACGCTGACGGCAAGGTGGTAGCCAAGGATATCCGCGGCGAAGAACTGGCTGCCAAACTGGCCGATTTGTTCAATTAGCCCGTGAAGTGGTACTTTCTCAATCAACAAGGAATCAGACTGCAAATTCGTAAAAGTGGAAGAAAAATATCTCGAATTGTCAATTTGATATTTCAATATAGGCAAAGGATTGGAAAGACCGAATATATCAAGTAGTTTCGCAGCATCTATTCCGTATCGTTGAGCAATATGTAAACCGAAAAAAATAAGAAAATGATGAAAAAAGTACAGCTTTCTCTCGCCCTACTGCTCTGCACGCTGGTCGGTTGGGCGCAAATGGTTGAGCCCGTGAAATGGTCGCACAAGGTGACAGTGGAGGGCCAGAATCTAGTGGTAACCTTTACTGCCTCGATCAACAACGGATATCACCTTTACTCCACAAAGATCCCCGATGGAGGACCTCAAAAGACAGAGTTCGTTTTTGAGACCCTTGAAGGGGCAACAATGGTTGGACAGCCACAACTGACCGACGGCCAAGAGCTGAGACACATGGATGAGAACTTCGGCATGGAGTTGGGATATTACGAACACTCCGTCAGCTTCACACAGACTTTCCAGCTGACCGATGAGGCCTATAAGATGGAGGGATATGTACTTTTTATGTCGTGCAATGATGAGCAGTGTACACCTCCTACCCGATATGAGTTCAGCATTGCCAACACCGAGAGTGTCTCAACGGATTGTCAGACAGTCACTGCTATACCAGCTACGAAGGGTTCTATTTGGGCCCCTGTGGTGGATGAGTTGCAGGCCTTTGGTGCTTCGGATGGCGACCTCTCCGGTGAGGCCCACTCCTGGTGGTACATTCTCATAGCCGGTTTCCTGGCCGGACTGATTGCCTTAGTCACTCCTTGTGTATGGCCCATGATACCGATGACGGTGAGCTTCTTCCTGAAGCGCACCAAGGATCGCCGCAAGTCCATCCGCGATGCCTACACCTACGGCATTGCCATCATCATCATCTACGTCGGTCTCGGTTTGATTGTCACGGCGCTGTTTGGCGCGTCGGCCCTCAATAGCCTGGCCACCAATGCGGTGTTCAATATCATCTTCTTCTTGTTGCTTGTCCTCTTCGCCTGCTCCTTTTTCGGTGCTTTCGAACTGGTGTTGCCCGCCTCTTGGACAACCAAACTGGATGCCAAGGCCGATGCTACGACTGGTTTGATTAGCATCTTCTTCATGGCCTTCACGCTCTGCTTAGTCTCCTTCAGCTGCACCGGTCCCATCATCGGTACGCTGCTGGTTGAGGCGGCCACCTCAGGCTCCATGCTCTATCCGGCCATCGGCATGTTTGGCTTTGCCTTGGCACTGAGCCTTCCTTTCACGCTCTTTGCGCTCTTCCCCTCGATGCTCAAGTCGATGCCTAAGAGTGGCGGCTGGCTCAATATGGTGAAGGTGGTGCTGGGCTTCTGCGAGCTGGCCCTCGCCCTCAAGTTCCTCTCAGTGGCCGACCTGGCCTACGGATGGGGTCTCCTCGACCGCGAGACCTTCCTCTGTCTCTGGATTGTTATCTTCTTCTTCCTGGGTCTCTATTTGCTGGGCTTCATCCGTCTGCCCCACGACGACGACCCGCAGCCCAGTGACCGCGTCTCTGTCACCCGTCTGATGCTTGCCTTGGTTTCGATTGCATTTGCTTTATATATGGTACCCGGACTGTGGGGTGCCCCGTGCAAAGCCATTTCAGCCTTCGCGCCCCCCATGTCCACTCAGGACTTCAAGCTGGGCGAACAGTCCGTGACCACCTACCACGATTATGAAGAAGGGATGGAGGCCGCACGCAGGGCCGGCAAGCCCGTTTTGGTTGATTTCTCCGGCTACGGCTGCGTGAACTGCCGCAAGATGGAGGCCGCTGTCTGGACCGCCACCGAGGTGAAGCAGATCATTGAGCGCGACTATATCCTCATCGAATTGATGGTGGACGACAAGACTCCGCTGCCCGAGGTGCAGGAGGTGGAAGAAAACGGCCGGACGATCAAGCTCCGCACCATTGGCGATAAGTGGAGTTACCTGCAGCGGGTGAAGTTCGGCGCCAATGCGCAGCCCTTCTACGTGTTGCTCGACAACGATGGCCATCCGTTGAACCGCTCCTACAGCTACAACGAGGATGTCAAGGCCTACGTTGATTTCCTCCAAGCCGGTGTCAAAGCCTACAAAAAATAATCTTTGATTTTATAATACAAGATTGACCTTTTATTGAAAAAACGCTATGAACAAAGCCTCCCTGGCCATGCTGTGAAGCGAACGCTGGGGAGGCTATTCGTTTTATCCGAAAATGTACAGAGGGTGTCCGATATCGGACACCCTCTGTCTTATGTACTATTCATTATCAACGTATTGTGTTTTTGGCACGATTTTGGCACAGGATGCGTGGAGCAGCGAGTTATAAGCTATGAGCTACGAGTTCTTGTTAGGTTTTGAAATGTCTTGTAGGGGCGGAATATTTTCCGCCCTGCATACCGCAATCGGGACTATAGTATCGGAAAGAAACCTTCAACGGAATTGCAGAAGAGCCTGAGAACTCGGGAATAGTTGCGCTAGATGACTGTTAGAAATTACATAATTAGAAACTGATTATTATAGTATGGATAGAGTAATTCCAAAAGAGGAGCGCCAGAAAGAGCGCCGGAAGATGATGATGAAGTATGGTGCTGCGGCTCTGGCCGTGGTGGTGGTACTGTGGGGCCTCGTCGCCATGATGCGTACGGGGGTCAAGGAGAAGGACCTGGTCTTCTCGGCAGTGAGCGAAGGTACCATTGAGGTGAGCGTAAGCGCCTCGGGCAAGGTGGTGCCGGCCTTCGAGGAGATGATTAACTCCCCCATCAGCACACGCATCCTGGAGGTCTATCGCAAGGGTGGCGATAGCGTGGAGGTGGGTACGCCCATCCTTAAGCTCGACCTGCAGAGCGCTGAGACCGACTACAAGAAGATGCTCGACGAGGAGCAGATGCGCGGCCATAAACTGAAGCAGCTGCGCCTGAGCAACCAGACCAAGCTCAACGACCTGGAGATGCAGGTCAAGGTGGCCGCCATGAAGCTGAACCGCATGAAGGTGGAGCTGCGCAACGAGCAGTACCTCGACAGCCTTGGCTCGGGCACTACCGACAAGGTGCGCCAGGCAGAGTTGAGCTACAACGTAAGCAAGCTGGAGTACGAGCAGCTGCAGCAGCAACTGGCCAACGAACGGCAGGTGCTCGAAGCCGAGTATCAGGTGCAAGAACTGGAGTTCAGCATCTTCCGCAAGAGCCTGGCCGAGACCAAGCGCACGCTCGACGATGCCCAGGTGCGCTCGCCCCGCAAAGCCATCCTGACCTATATCAACAACCAGATTGGTGCCCAGGTCAACCAGGGCACGCAGCTGGCCGTCATCAGCGACCTGAGCCACTTCAAGGTGGAGGGGGAGATAGCCGATACCTACGGCGACCGCGTGGCTGCCGGCGGACGGGCCATCGTCAAGATAGGCCGCGACAAGCTGGAGGGCACGGTGAGCAGCGTCACTCCGCTCTCAAAGAACGGCGTCATCTCCTTCATCGTGCAGCTGCAGGACGACAGCAACCGCCGCCTCCGCTCGGGCCTGAAGACCGACGTCTATGTGATGAACGCCGTGAAGGAGGGGGTACTGCGCATACAGAACGGCAGCTACTACGTGGGCCGTGGCGACTACGAGCTCTTTGTACGCGTAGGCAAGGGTGAGCTGGAGAAACGCAAGATACAGCTTGGCGACTCCAACTTCGAGTACGTAGAGGTAGTGCGCGGCCTCAAGCCAGGCGAAGAGGTGGTAGTGAGCGACATGAGCCAGTACAAGAACAAGAAGCGCCTCACCGTGAAGTGATGCTAATGGCTGTCATGGCACACAGATGACACAGATTTTTATGGATTTTCGCAGATTTAATTTTTTTCTATGGCTGGGATTATTATTTGCGCTATTATTCTATAAAAATAAAAATCTGTGGTTATCACGCCCAATCTGTGTAATCTGCGTGCCATCCGAATTTCGAAATACTTTAATAATAATATAATGAATTTATGCTGAAAGTTTATCTGAAACAAGCCTGGACGTTGCTGAAGCAGAACCGTCTCTTCAGCGGCATCTACGTGGTGGGCACGGGGCTGTCCATCGCGCTGGTGATGACCATCTTCATCATCTTCTACGTCAAATTCGCCCCCATCTATCCCGAATACAACCGCAACCGCACGCTGGTCATTCAGTGCATGAAGCGGTACCCCGTGGGGCAGCCCACCAACTACATGTCCTACGGCGGTGTCTATTATCCTGCGGTGGAGGCACTCATCAAAGAGGTGCCCCACATCGAGGCCATCGGTGGCCTGCTGCAGACGAGCCAACTCACCATCCGTCTGGCCATGCCCGACGGTTCGACCGAGGACGTGGCCCCCATGTGGTGCAACGCCGCCATCTGGAGGGTGTTCAACTACCGCTTCCTCTCGGGCCAGTCCTTCACCGAGGCCGATGAGGAGGCCAAGGCGCAGGTAGTCGTGCTGAGCCGTGCGCTCGCCATGCGCCTCTTTGCCACGACCGATGCCACCGGCCGCACCATCCGTCTGGCCGGCAACGAATACCGCGTGACGGGCGTGGTGGAGGATGTGAGCAATGCCACCTCCTCGTCGGCTGCCGAACTCTGGCTGCCGATGGGCTTCAGTCCTTACCTTAATCACCCCGAGGAGAACGACCCCAACAACCTGCTGGGCAACTGCCACCTCTACATTCTTGTTGATGAGGCCGGCCACGTCGAAGAGGTTCAGAATGGCATCCGAATGGCGTTCGAACGGCGTAATAAGGGCGACGAAAAGTACGTGTACGACCCCGAGGGACAGCCCGACACCTACTGGATGAGCACCTTCCGTGTGGCCAACGAGAAGCCCGACATGAAGGAGATTTTCAAATCGTTCGGCTACATCCTGCTGGCCCTCATCTTCATCCCCGCGCTCAACCTGGGCGGCATGATCAGCAGCCGCATGGACCAGCGCCTGGCCGAGATGGGCGTTCGCAAGGCCTTCGGCGGAACCAACCGCGCCGTGCTTCAGCAGGTGCTCATCGAGAACCTGCTGCTCACCTGCCTCGGCGGCTTGGCCGGACTGCTCTTCTCCTACTTGATTGTCTTCACTGCCAGCGACTGGATCTTCACCCTGTTCGACACCTTCATCAACAACGTGGGGCAGCCTACGCACCTCACCTTCGAGATGCTCTTCAACCCCTGGGTGTTCGGCAGCACCTTCCTGCTCTGCCTGGTGCTCAACCTGCTCTCGGCCTACATCCCCGCCCGCCACGCCCTGAAGCACAGCATCATCCAGTCACTCAACACGAAGCGGTGATTTAAACTAAAAAAAAGAAGACAATGATACAAACCATTCTACATCAACTTTGGAACCAGCGCAAGATGAACGGCTGGATTTTTGTGGAACTGCTCATTGTGAGCTTCTTCCTCGCTACGGTCATTGACCCGATTTATGACATTACCTCCAACCTGCTGCGCCCCAGCGGATTCGAGATGGACCACCGCTACGTGGCCAACATTAAAATCATTCCCAAGGGCTCGGCAGACTTCCTGGAAGAGGAGGCTGGTGACTCCATCCACACCGCCCACTTCCGCCACATCGTGCGCATGCTCCGCGACTTGGCCGAGGTGGAGAGCTTCTGCTACGCCATGCAGATGAGCGTGCCCAGCGGCAACTCCTGGTGGGGCGGTCAGGCCATGCGCGACAGCAGTGGCTTCAGCCAGAAGGACTACGAGAAGCTCCCCGGCTACGTCCACTTCCAGCAGTTCTCCTTCTGCAAGGCCGACGGCAGCGACCTCTTCCACGTCTATGGCATGACCGACGCCATCCACGGCGGAGCGCTACAGATAGCCGACGACCCCAAGGGCAACAAACTCTACCTCAGCGCCTACTGTGCCCGCCGCCTCTTCGGCGACGAGAACCCCATCGGACAGACTTTCTACACAGGCGTGGACGATGGGCATGAGGTGGCCGGGGTCTATGACGACGTGAAGTACACCGAGAGCTGGCAGCCGTTTCCCATGGTGACCTGGGTCAACGCCGAGCTGGAGCCTTCGTCGTGGGTCAGCTTCTTCTACCCCGTGGTGCTCCGCCTGAAGGAGGGCGTGAACGAGGAGGCTTTCCTGCGCCGCTTCAAGGCCGAGGTGGCCCCTACGCTGAAGGTGGGCAACCTTTACTGCGACGGCCTCACCTCCTTCCGCGAGCTCAACGTCAAGCGCATGGCCCGCATGGGTGTGACCAATAAGCTGCGCCTGCAGTATGCCCTGGGCGGCTTTGCCCTGCTCTGCATCTTCCTCGGCATGGTGGGCACCTTCTGGATACGCAGTCAGGCCCGCCGGCAGGAGATCGGCGTGATGCGCAGCATGGGCGCCTCGCAGGGCCGCATCTGCCGTCAGTTCCTCAGCGAGTCGTGGCTGTTGCTCACGATAGCCTTCGTGTTGACGATACCGCTGCTATGGCACTACTTCCAGCTCGAAGGCTTCTACCAGGTACAGCAAAGCGGCCAAATGGTGCCCAACCCCGCCTATTGGCAGAACCAGCCCGGCACCCGCTTCGTCATTCTCATGCTCCTGGACTACCTGCTCCTGCTGCTCATCTCGCTGACAGGCACCTATATCCCCACGCGCAGAGCCGCCCGTGTCCTCCCCTGCGAAGCCCTGAGAGATGAGTGATTAGTGATTAGTGGTAAGTGATTAGTGTTATTCAGGGCGCAAGATATTGCGCCCCTACAGTGGCAAAACAAAATGGAATATGTAATTAAAAATTAACAATATGATGGAAAAAGAAATTATGATTAAGCTGGAAAACGTAACAAAGATTTTCCGTACAAACGAGATTGAGACCATGGCCCTCGAAAACATGAACCTGGAAGTGAAGAAAGGTGAGTTCCTCAGCATCATGGGGCCTTCAGGTTGTGGTAAATCTACGCTGCTCAACATCATGGGCCTGCTCGACGTGCCTACCAGCGGCACCATCCAGGTGGCCGGTACTGACACCCACAACATGAACGACCGCGAGATGGCCGCCTTCCGCAACAAGACGCTGGGCTTCGTCTTCCAGTCGTTCCACCTCATCAACTCGCTCAACGTCCTCGACAACGTGGAGCTGCCGCTACTCTACCGCAACGTCTCTGCCAAGGAGCGCCATGAGCTGGCCGAAGAGGTGCTCCACAAGGTGGGCATGACGCACCGCATGCGCCACATGCCCACGCAGCTCTCCGGCGGTCAGTGCCAGCGCGTGGCCATTGCCCGCGCCATCATCGGAAACCCCGAGATTATCCTGGCCGACGAGCCCACCGGTAACCTTGACTCCAAGATGGGTACGGAGGTGATGGACCTGCTGCGCCAGCTCAACAGCGAAGATGGCCGCACCATCGTCATGGTAACCCACAATAACGACCAAGCCAAGCTGACCAGCCGTACCATCCGCATGTTTGATGGTCACCAGATAGGTTAACTTCCTCTAAGCTGGATATAGGTTTCGTTGCCCTATCCACCCAGGTGGATAGCTTTAATCACCCAGGTGGAAAGCTTTAATCACCAAAGTGGAAAGCTTTAATCACCAAGATGGATAGGGTAGAGAACCAAAGCTTTCAGCTCAGCGAATCAAAGTAACTACATGCAAGGATAAAGTAAAAAGCGAATCAAATGATTAAACAATACTTCCAACAAGCTTGGGTGCAGCTCAAGCAGCACCCCATCATCAGCCTGGTCTCAGTGGCCGGTACGGCCTTGGCCATCTTCCTCATCATGCTGGGGGTGATGCTCCAGCAGGTCAGGGTGGAGCCTTTTGCTCCCGAATCCTATCGCGACCGCTACCTCCACGTCAAGTGGATGAGTATCGGCAACAAGGATTGGGGCCCCGACAGCAACAGCAACGGAGCGATGGGCGAACGCACGGGTCGGGAATGCTTCAAGTCGCTCACCACACCCGAGGCCGTCACCCTCTACGTCTGCTACCCGTTGCCCAATCCCGTAGCGCTGCCCGGTCAGCCCTCGTTCAAGGCCGAAGTGCGTATGACCGATGATGACTTCTGGCGCGTATTCAACTTCTCTTTCATCAACGGCAAGCCCTTCGACAGAGCCACCTTCGATGCCGGACAGCCTGTGGCCGTAATCAACGAGAGCGTGGCCCGTCGCCTCTTCGGAACCACCGAGGTGACGGGCCGTGAGTTCCTCATCTCCTACGCCCCTTACCGCATCTGCGGCGTGGTGAAGGATGTATCAACCCTGGCCGACTCCTCCTACGGCGACGTATGGATTCCCTACAGCGCCACGGATATTGCCAAAGATGTATGGAACGACCACATGGGCATGTTCTCCTGCACCATCCTGGCCCGCAGCCGCGATGACTTCGACGCCATCCGCGAGGAGTGCAACCGCCGCCGCGATGAGTTCAACAAGGTGATTGGCGAGGAGGGCTGGGAGCTGCTCTACCGCAACCGTCCCTACGACCAGGAGAAGAATGCCTTGGCCTTCGGAGCCAACTGGGAGCCCGACGTTCATGCTGCCCGCCGCAGCCGCTTCATCATCTACCTCATCCTGCTCATCGTGCCGGCCATCAACCTGAGCAGCATGACGCAGAGCCGTCTGCGGCAGCGTGTCAGCGAGATTGGCGTGCGCCGTGCCTTTGGCTGCACCCGCATGCAGCTGCTCTGGCAACTGCTCTGCGAGAACCTCATCGTCACCCTGGTGGCTGGTCTGCTGGGCATGGCACTGAGTGTGGGCTTTGCCTTCTTGGCCAACGATATGCTCTTTACGCAGGCCTTCAGCTTCACCAACAGTGCGCCGATGGTCGATGCCTCCATCTTGATTCACTTCTCCACCTTCGTGTGGGCCCTCTTCTTCTGCTTCGTGCTCAACCTGCTCAGCGCCGCCCTGCCGGCTCTGCGTGCCTCGCGGATGAACATCGTCAGCGCCCTAGGCGGGAGGATACATTAGTGTTTAGTGATTAGTGTTTAGTGATTAGTGATTTATACGATGAATAAGAAACTCTATACTCAGATTAAGAACGAATGGCGCAGCAACCTCTGGCTGCTGGCCGAGCTGCTGGTGGTGAGCGTGGTGATGTGGTACATCATGGATAACGTCTATTCCAACCTCGCCACCTATTACGAGCCGCGCGGCTTCAATGCCGACCACTGCTACCTCATCTCGATGGGGGCCCTCAACGAGCAGAACGAAGGGTATCAGCCCTACGTGGAGGGAGGCCGCTCACAGAAGGAGGAGGTGCTCGAACTGCTCAACCGCATTCAGCACCGCCCGGGCGTGGAGGCGGCCAGCCTCTCGCAGAACAGCTTCCCCTACAACGGCAGCAACTCGAGCAGCCCCGTGCAGTGCGACACGATGCGCACCACTGGCTTTGTGGTACGCCGTATCTTTACCCCTGACTTCCTGCGCGTATTCCAGTACCGCGGTGCCAACGGCGAGACCCCCGAACAGCTCATAGAGGTGCTCCAGGAGAACCGCCACAACATGCTCCTCTCCAACAACCTCTTTCAGCGCTATGGCGTCGGGGTCAAGGAGCTGGTAGGTAAAGACATTTATGTAGGAGGCGATACTACGCGCACCTACCGCATCGGAGCTGCTCTACAGGACGTGCGTTACTCCGACTTTCAACAGGCTCGGTACAGCTATTGCTTCTGCCTAAGCCACCTGATCACCAGTGGGTGGATTGACAAGGATGCTGAGCTCTGCGTCAGGGTGCGCCCCGACGAAGACCACGACTTCATCAACCGCCTGCTGGCCGATGCCGAACGGCTGTATCGCGTGGGCAATATCTACATTGCCAACGTACGCTCGTTCGACGACATCCGCTACCACTTCCAGAAAGCCCAGACCGACAGCCTGCGCAACATCCTGATGGGCATGGCCTTCCTGCTCATCAATATCTTCTTAGGGCTGCTGGGCACCTTCTGGTTCCGCACGCAGCAGCGCCGTGGCGAGATTGCCCTCCACAAGGTGCATGGTGCCACCAACGGGGCTGTATTCTCCCGTCTCATCACCGAGGGCGTGCTGCTCCTGCTGCTCGTCACCCCGATAGCCGTAGCTCTCGACATCCTGTTGGCCCATTTCGAGCTGAACAGCTGGCACAACGGCACCACCTTAGAGTGGCCGCGCTTGGCGCTCTGTGCCGCCATGACCTTCGGCATCATCGCCTTGATGATTGTGGTGGGCATCTGGTATCCCGCCCGCAAGGCCATGCACGTGCAGCCCGCCGAGGCACTCCATGCCGAATAACGCAAGCGGCATGATATATACGCATAATTCTCTCTCTTGTTAAATCAATAGCCCGACATGTTCTCGTTCTGAGATGCACATGCCGGGCTATATTCATTTGTCTAACGTACGCTAGAGGGGGCGTTTATGGGCGCTTACCCTTTCCGCTGGCTGGGTCGGTTGGCTCGTTTGCGGCGGATTTCCGCCTTCATCTTGGCGGCGCCTGAGTTGTGAAGTCCCGTAATGTAGGTCTTCTTCTTGGCCTTGGTCTTCACCTTCTTCTCCTCTTTGGGGCGTTCCTTCTTTCCTTTGAAGATGATGCCGCCCATCATGGCTTCTTCGATGCTCATTTGGCAGGGAGAACTTCAATCCAGTAATCGTCGGGGTCGTTGATGAAGTAGAGCCCCATGTCGTGATTCTCGAAGCAGACCCAGCCGTGCTCCTTGTGGTAAGCGCGAATGGCGTCATAGTCGCCAGCCACACGGTAGCAGAGGTGGCTTTCGTTATCACCCAGCTCATAGGCTTGCGGATGGTCGCGCAGCCAGGTGAGTTCGAGGCGGAAGGGAGTGACACCATCGGTCAGATAGACCAGGATAAACGAGCCGTCGGCAGCCTCTTTGCGCGAAGCTTCGTGCAGGCCCAATGCGTCACGATAGAAGGCAATGCTGCGCTCCAGGTTGGTGACATTGATATTGCAATGTTCGAATGTTGCTTTAATTTCCATATTGTTTTTGTTATGAGTTTTTTTGTTATATGTTATTAGCTACGAGCTACGAGCTACGAGTTACGAGTCTGAGCTACGCATGCAGTTTTACTATGAACTTGTAGCTTGTAGCTCGTAGCTCGTAGCTTGAGCTTGTAGCTTGTAGCTCGTAGCATGTAGCATCGAAGGAACCATCAATAACTAGTTCAGAATTTCTCCGATGTACGTGCGGGGCATGCCATCGATGGGGGCGGGGCCTTGCACCTTACGGCAGCGGAAAGTCATCGAGGGTTCGCTGCTTCCGTTGGGGTAGAAGCGCACTTCGTACTGTTCGGCTGCCTCGAGCTGCTGGTAGGCCTGGTCGGGAGAGAGGATGGTGAAGATGACCTGTTTGCCCTGGTAGGTGCCCAGCGAACCGCCGGCATTGGCTGTCATCATCGTCATGTTGAAGGGGTCTGTTCCAATGACGATAACCAGTCGGCCTTCAGAGGGATTCAGTAGGCTGCTGCTTACTTTCTTATTGGGATCAACAGGAGGCAGTCCGCCGCAGGCCACCTGTCCACCGGTCACTTGCGCTGCAGCTGTTTGTCCTGCAGCTTTGTCGGCAGAGCCTGTTGTGGCTGTAGCTTGTCCAGCTGTAGGATTGGCATCTGGGGTGGTAGTGACCTGGTTGCGTGGAACGATGGTCATGGCCCCGCTGGCTGCAACACTCCGTTCTTCTTTCTCCGCTTCGGCAGCAGCGGCTTCCGCTTTAGCCTGTGCTGTCAGCTCTTCGGGCGAGGGCGTTGCGGCACTCAGTGCATCAGCCAACCCCAGACAGAGGTCATCCACAAAATCTACGGTCTTACGGCGCCACTTAGCCAGGCCGCGTATCAGCTTGGTCTTGTCCTTGTTGAGGGCGTACTTATCCACCACCCACTCTTCGGCGGCATAACGCTCCTTGCCTTCGCGATAAATGTAGCTCACTTTGCTCACCTCCAGGCGGCAAAGCTCGGCTTCGCAGTTCACGAAGAGCTGATAGAGGATGCGGGTGCGGTCGAGCGAGAGGGCTGTAGAAGAGAAGATGATCCACTCATCGCCTACACCTACAACATGTCCCTTGTCGGCATCTTGCAGCACGACGCGGCTGTTGTTTTGATTCTTCTCCAGTCGGGTCGTCATCCAGCTTACTACGCGGTCGAACACCTCTTGTCGGTTCATGCCAGGGATGCGGTACTCTTTACTGAACACCACCTTGCCGTTCACCTCGGGCACGGCACCAGCCAGATACTTGCTATCGTTGGTCTGTGCCTGCAAGCTAGTGCCTCCCATCAGGAGCCCCAGACCGAAACAGAGACCGTAAATCATTCTTTTTGCATTCATATTATTTTGAGTTTTTAAGTTATTCTATAGAAATCTCCACCGTCTCTCCCCGATGATGCAGGGAGATGAAGCGGCAACCGTGGGCTTCGGCTATGGGGCGGAAGGCATTGCCGCCTTCGTAGTCCTCGCTGAAGTGCATCGGCACAAAGGTAGTGGTTTTTATCGAATCTACAAACTGCGTTGCTCCGCGCATGTAGTCGCGCCCCATGCGCCGATCTACAGGGAAGAGGGCCACATCCACTTGGGGTGCCTCACGCTGCAGGTCGCGCAACTCAGCCAGATAGTCGCCTTCAGCTTTGCGTATCTCTTCGGGAGTAGATTCCTCGCTCCAGTGCCAATTGTTCAGGTCGCCGGCGTGGAACAGACGCACCCCTTGAAGGTCGATGAGGAACGAGATGCCTACATCGGTCGAGCCAAAGGCCTTGACCTGCAGCTGCCCGTCGCTGTAGCAGTCGCCTTTATGCAGGTAGGTGGCTGCTTCGCGGGGCGCACGGCGGTGGCGCAGGATGTCAGCAGAGAAGAGGTAGTGAATCTGCGGATGCTGTTCACGCCAATGGAGCACCTCGGGGTTGAAGTGGTCGGGGTGGAAGTGCGAGCTCAAAACGTAGATTGAACCCGTAGCGCTGTGCAGCAGGTCATGCAGCCAGCCTGTCTCCTTGCCCATCGTGTCGCGCCAGTAGTCGATGACTACCGTCACGTCCTCAGCCTGCAGGGCAAAGCCGCTATGATAAATATAGGTCAGCTTCATGGTGTAAATCGTTGTTTCGTTTTTTCGTACCGTTCGTATTCGTTATCTTTGCAAAGATAATCCACTTCTAAATAGCTTGCTTATTTCTTTAATAACTTTTGGACAAAAAATTGCATGGAGTGCAAAATTTTGCTATTTTTGCCCACAAATTTGTTCACATAGACCAATGAATACCCTTTTTGATATAGCAGATTGGCTTCTTTTCCTGCTGCTGGCCATCAACGCACTCTACCTGCTCATCTACAGTCTGGCTTCGCTCAGGTCGTTGCCTCGACTGGATACTCCAGTTTCCAGCCTCCCGCAGTCAGCCGATGCTGCGTCACCCACACCACCTGTGCAGCATCGCTTTGCCCTGCTTATTGCCGCCTATCGCGAGGATGCCGTGATCCGCTCTACGGTGGCTCACTGCTTGAAGCAGGATTATCCCCGCCATCGGTATGATGTGGTGGTCATCTCCGACCACATGCAGCCTGCCACCAACGAGGCCTTGCGCGCCATGGGCGCTACACTGCTGCAGGTGGATTTCGAGAAGAGTACCAACACCAAGTCACTCCGCTTTGCACTCGAAGCCCTGCCGGAGCATCACTACGACTTGGCGTTGATCGTGGATGCCGACAACATCATCCCGACGGACTATCTCAGCCGACTCAATGCGGCCTTTGCCCGTCCCGAGGTGAAGGCCGTGCAGACCCACCGCGTGGCCAAGAACCTCAATACCTCCATGGCCTATCTGGATGCCATCAGCGAGGAGATCAACAACTCCATCTTCCGCCATGGCCACAATGCCCTGGGTATGTCGTCGGCCCTCATTGGCTCGGGCATGGCTTTTCGCTACGACCTCTTCCGCGAGCTGATGCTATCCAATACCTCGGTAGGGGGCTTCGACCGCGTGTTGGAGATGAAGTTGCTCTACCGTCGTGTCTTCATCCACTACATGCCCGACCTCTGCATCAAAGATGAGAAAATACAGCAGACGAACAACTTCTACAATCAGCGTCGCCGCTGGTTGGCGGCTCAGTACGACAGTCTGGCGGAGTTCCTGCATGTGCTTCCCTCAGCCTTGCGGGCCCGCAACTGGGATTTTTGCGACAAACTCTTCCAGCAAGCCGCCTTCTCGCGCGTCTTGCTCTTGGGCTTTGTTTTCATTATTGCCCTACTTACTTCACTGCTGCAACCCGCTTGCTCCAACAAGTGGTGGGCCTTGTTGGGGAGTGTGGTGATTGCGTTGGTCTGTGCCATTCCGCGGCGTTACTATACGAGGAGCTTGCTGCGTGCCCTGGCGCTTGTGCCCTGGTCGTTCCTCCTCATGGTGGTCAATCTCTTTCGCATGAAGGAGGCTCGCCATCGCTTTATCCATACTACGCATGGCATACCCGCAGCGGATGAGCAGCAGGCTGAAGAGATACATCAACCCAACAGATAGGAGATGAAGACGATGAAGAAGAGTGGCATGGTGACCATCATTACGGTCAATTACAACGGTTGGCGCGACACGTGCGCTATGATTGATTCACTGTGGCAGCATGAACCTGGTCAAGAGGCTGGGGGAGTGGCCTACGAGGTGATTGTGGTGGATAATGCCTCAGCAGGCGATGATGCCGACCGCATAGAGGCTCACTTGGCCCATCGTCGGCAGCAAAAGGAGGCATGTTCCAGGGTACCCTATCCCGAGGTGACGCTGCTGCGCAGTCAGACCAACCGTGGCTTTGCTGGAGGCAACAATCTGGCCATTCCCCATGCCAAGGGAGACTATCTCTTTTTCCTCAACAATGACACCGAGATTCAAGCCCCTGTGCTGCCTCAGATGGTGGAGCGGCTGGAGAGCGATGCGACGATAGGTGCGCTCTCGCCGTTGATTCGCTTTGCCCATACGCCCGACGAAGTGCAGTATGCTGGCGATTGGCGGCTCACTCCCATCACCTTGCGCAACCGCTGTCCCGATGCCGATTTGCCCAACCGCCACCTGATCAGTCGCCCCGTAGAGGTGCTTCACGGTGCAGCCATGATGCTGCGGCGCGACGTCGTGGAGCAGATTGGACCCATGTACGAAGGCTATTTTCTCTTTTATGAAGAGTTCGACTGGAGTTATGCCGTGCTACGTGCCGGTTATCAGGTATGGTTCGAGGCTTCGGCCGTCATCTACCACAAGGAGGGTAAAACCATCGGTCTGCGCACCCCTCTGCGCGAGCGCTACTTGGTTCGCTCCCGTCTGCTCTTTGCGCATCGTTGGGTACCATTGCCTCAGCGCTGGCTCACCTACCTTTATCTGTTGGGGCCTGTCACCTTGCGCAACGTGCTGCATTACGCCCTTCATGGCCAGTGGAGCCTGTTGAAGGCTACGTTGCAGGGCCTTAAGTGCTGGTAGGCAGTAAGTGGCAGGTCAGAGTACCGTACGGAGCATTTCGCTGACGTCGGGCACGGGAATCATCTGGTATTTCCCCTCATTGGTGAGCCACACGATGCGTCGGGCAATGACGGGCAAGCCAATATCCTCCAGCATCAAGGCATAGAGACTGAGCTGGATGGTGTAGAGGCTCAGGTCCTGCTCAATGTAGTTGTCGAATGGGGGGAGCAGGGTGCGGTGCACCCTCTGATTGTATTCGCTGTAGAGGCAGGCATTGGTCTTGTAGTCCAGCACGACGAAGCCCGCTTTGGCCGGGTTGCCGTCGCCATCGTAATAATAGAGCATATCGAAGGTGCCGCAGATCTGCTCCTTCAGGTTGCGAGCAGCGATGGGGTTCTTGCCGCTATAGACTTTGGTCTCGTTCAGTACCAGATGCATCGAGCTGGGAAGGTCGCAGAGGAAGCGGCAGATGGCCTCCTCCTTGGGATGAATCGGAGCCAGATAGCCATACTCCTCCATATACTGACTCTGGATGGAGGGGCGGATCAGCTCGGGATGGCCCGCCTTGAGGTAGGCCAGGCTTTCGCCGAACTCATGCGTCTTCGTGCCCAGTGTAGTGGCGCGAAAGGCATTCTGTTTCCATTGCTGCAGCCAGAATTCGGGTGTCATGCCGTTCTTCTTTGCATAGCGTATGCTTTGGGCCACTTCGTCGAACGGCTCGCGGATAAAGCGGTGTCCGATGCCCGAGACGGAGCAGAGCGACTGGCCATGAAGCAGATAGAGATGTCCCTCTTCATAAAACTCCAGGTCTTCAAACTCGCGTAGAATCATCGCACGGGTTGCGGTGACCAGCTCAGGCTCGCCTTCGATGGTGAACATCCCTTCGGGAAGTCGTCCAATTGGTGTAGTCTGTTTCAATGTTGCTCTTTAATTCATATCACGGGTTCTTCTTCCATTTTCAATGAAGGAATTGGCTTTATCCTGTAGGGGCGGCACATTTTCCGCCCTGAATACCGCTACGTTTATCGCTTTCGTGGGGGTATGCGGGCGCAAAATATTGCGCCCCTACAAGTGGATTCTATCCTTTCATGTTTTTTCTGCTGAAGAACCGAAAAGAAACTTATTTTTTATGGTCGTTGTTACACCTGTTCGCGGTGGATGATGGATCCGTTGGCTTGGTGCGTGGCCAGGATGAGTACCTCGGCTATCTGTACATGCTTGGGAGCGGATGCTGCGTAGTAGGCTACGTCGGCAATGTCTGCACCGGTCAGCGGCTTGATGCCTTGATACACCTTCTCGGCGCGGGCGTTGTCACCATGGAAGCGTACGTTGCTGAAGTTGGTCTCTACCAGTCCGGGCTTCAGGTTGGTGACGCGAACGGCAGTATCCGCTACGTCGATGCGCAGCCCGTCGGTAATGGCTTTCACCGCTGCCTTGGTAGCGCAATATACGTTGCCGCAGGCGTAGGCTGCATCGCCCGCCACACTGCCTATGTTGATGACATGGCCTTCGTTGCGTTTCACCATGCCAGGCACTACAAGGCGCGTCATGGTGAGCAGTCCCTTGATGTTGGTATCAATCATGGTGTTCCAATCCTCGGGGTCCCCCTCGTATTCCTTGTCAAGTCCCAGAGCCAGCCCGGCATTGTTGATCAATACGTCCACCTGTTTCCAGGTTTCGGGCAGCGACTCCCAGGCCTGCTGAGCTGCTTCGGCATCGCGTACGTCAAAGGTTAAGGCCTTTACCTCCACGCGGTTGGCCTCCATCTGGGCTCGAATCATTTCCAGTTTGTCGGCGCTTCGTGCTGTAAGAATCAAGTTGTATCCCCCTTCAGCAAATCTACGTGCACAAGCCTCTCCAATACCGCTTGTGGCACCTGTTATCAAAGCAATCTTTTTCATTGTGTTCGTTTCTTATTTAAATGATGTTGTGTAACGTTCTTATTTGGTTTGCGTGTACCCTTCCTGTTTGAGTAGCTCCACGAGGCGGGTGCGGTGGTCACCTTGGATGATGATTTCACCCTCTTTGGCGCTTCCTCCCACGCCACAGCGCTGTTTGAGCATCTTGCAGAGCGCATGGATTTCGTCGTCGGTACCTACAAAGCCGCGAATCAGGGTAACGGTCTTTCCGCCGCGTCCTGCTCGCTCCATCGACAAGCGTAGCTTCTGCTGTTTGCGGGGCAGGGTGGGGGATGCTTCATCTGTCGGCTCGTTTACTGCAGGCAGTTCACTATCCGTCTGTTCATCAGCTGGGTAGAGCCCCTTGAGCGCCCCCAACTTATCTCTCCAATCTTCCATTATGTTTCTTTAGTTCATGAAAATCTCGACAAAAATAGCGATTTTTCTCGAAACGGTGCGTGGATGAGGCGATTTTTCTTTTGCATCTCCAATAGGTTGCATCCTTCAGCGAGATGACGTCGAAGGCAAACGCCATGTATCCTTTTGTCTCTAAGAGCAGGACGTAATCTTCGGCTGTGGCGGTCACATTGTAGATGGCCAGTTTCTGCCCATAGCTCATGGTTATGAAGCCGATAAGCATGCCTAATGTGAATAATTTTTTCATACTGCAAGTCTCATGCGGTGGGTATCACTTCGCGTCTTCTATTTCAAGGCCTCTTTCAGTGTGCTCACCAATTGGGAGTGGTCGCGCAGGTCGTTGCGCAGGGCGGCACGTCCATCTTTCTGCACCACTACGTACGAGGGGATGCCGTCGATGTTGAACATCTTTTCGCCGGTCAGATAGGCCCATTGTTCGGGGTCGAGGCGGTAGTGGATGCCCTTGATTTGGGGAATGCTCTCCAGGTAGGTGGCCATCGGCGAGGTCTCGTTGGCTATGTAAATCCATACCAGGTTCTCGTCGGCCAGTTCACCGCTCTTCAGGGGCTCGTTGGCACGTAGTGCCGCACGGCACGGACCGCACCAGGTGTTCCAGAAATCCACCAGGATGACCTTGCCCTTGTGGGGGGCAATAATCGCTTCGAACAGCTTCTCCTTGGGCACGTCGGGGGTGGGGGTTATCCGGTTCTTCCCGGCAGCGGTCACCTCCTGGTTGTGCGCAATGATGCGGCGACACATCTCTGCATAGAAGGGGTTGGGCCATCCGTCCAGCTCCTGCAGCTGGCTGTCGGTCAGCGTGCCTCGTTCGGCCAGGTAGGCTGCTTTTGCCCCCTTCTTGAGGTAACAGAGCAGGCCGTACTTCGCCGTGTTGAGGTCATCTACAGGAACCTCAGTCAAGCTGATGCTCTCGAATTGCATCAGCAGCAGCGGGTCGTTGAGGTCGAAGCCCGCTTCGGTAATCAGCCGTTCGAAATGATGGGGCTGGATGGGGTCGGGGCGGAAGGTAATCTTCTCTCTGGGGATATCCTTGTGCTGACTGGCGTATGCGTAGATGCGTTGCCTGTCGGCCATGTCGAGCGTACGAATCACTTCGCAGGCCTTGCCGGCCAGGTAGTCTCGGCGCATCAACGGGGAGAGTCCGGTCGATTCCAGTTGGTTGCGGAGGAGCTGGTACGAGGCAACGAGCGAGTCGGTGCAGGCATCGGAGGTGGTATCGTAGGTGGGGAGGTAGTAGGGCAGGTTCTCCAGCAGGTCTTGCTCGGGCAGGGGCTGGTTGTTGAGCGCATCGTAGCGGCTGCCCAGCGTCCACAGCGATTTACGTGGTTTCACCAGCTCGGGATGACGCAGCTTGTGCACCAGCTCATAGATGGAGCTGGGGTCCATATAGACATCCACCTGTTCGCCGGGAGCAATGCAGAAGTCGCCATACGTACGGTCGTCCATCACGACCATTGCGCGTCCTGTGCCATAGAGCGTCGGCTTGAGGGTGCCTGTTGCATTCGCTGCATCCATGCTGACGGGCAGCTCCTGCTGTCCCTTGAAGAGGTTGTTCAGGTAGATGACGGGGCTGTTCATCCCTTCGCGGTATCCCATGACGTGGAGACGAATCTCGCTCTCTCCTATGCTGAACGCATACTCCAGTGCATCGGTTGCATCCGCCTTGGGGGATTGGCGCAGCGACTGAGGCAGCCCGCTGGGGAAGGCCTCGCGCTGGCGTCCGGTCAGGTCGATGCCATAGATGCGCCAGCTTCCCTGCTCATCGCCTTCGCTCAGGTCGAACTTCTTCACGTCCTTCGGCAGGGGTTCGAATTTCAGCGTAAAGCAGGAGTCGCCGCTGTCGGGCATCCAGAGCATTTCGCCCGGTTCAATGCCTTCGGCTCCAATCAAGGCAAAGCGTTGACCATCGGCCAGCAGCGTAGTCTCTTTGGCCAGCCTAATCCAAAAGTGCGGTCGGTTGAACCCTCGGCAATGCAGGATGGTGGCCGTGTCAGACGCTTCAACGCGCTCCACGGCCAGGTTGTCGGTATTGGCCCCGTCAATCAGCGGATAATCTACGATGCGTGTACCCGGAGTACACGCGGAAAAGGCTACGGCCAGGGCAACGAGTGCCGAAACGGCCAGCAGATGCAGTATGTTGGCTTTCATAAACAGATGTTTTTTTGTTTCGATATAGTATCGCATATTCAACTTGGCAAAGATAGCACTTTTTTCCGTAATTTCAGCGGGTCGTAGTCTTAATCTATGCTAAACATTACTCGCTTGGGGAGTTTCTCCGAGGGCTGATCGGTGAATCAGAGGGTGAAGGGTGAAAATGCTACCAAAAAAGAGGCTGAAAACCGCCTTTGTGGTGCATCCGATTGCAATCAGATTGCAATCAGATTTAAATCCGATGCATTTCCAACGCCTGCGCGCGCATATATAAAGACATAGACAAAGACTATATACTTCTTGAAGGAGAAGCAGGAGCACACCATACGGTTGAAGGGGGAGGAGCAGGCAGCGTTCAACCATCGGCTATGCCCCCTGAGCTGTGGGCCAAGGAGTGCATACGGCATCTCGTTGCCCAACGACGCCCCGCTGAGCAGTCGGAGTGGAACTTCAAGGCTCGCAGCAGGGTCAGTTGCCGTTCGTAAATACCCCATTTAGCAGTCGTAAACAGCCCATTTACACCCCGTAAACAGCCCATTTACAAGGCACCAACATGAATAGATTACCTGTAGGGGCGCAATATCTTGCGCCCGGAAACCGCAACGAACACCGCAACGCTTTCCGCCATAGTGGTCACCGTGGATGCATACGGGCGGAAAATATTAGCTTCGCTCAAAACATCTTCTAAAATATTTCACCAAGGTATAGTCCGCCCCTACAGTGTTTGGTAGCTTGTAGCTACTAATTTTATAATAATGTATATTCCGATCACCCTTATTCCTCCCTTTCCCCCACTGGGATAAAAATATGTTGTACAACACATTTGCAAATCAGCAACTTAGCCATTCTACTGAAAAAATCTTCAAAAAAAGTGGGTGAAATATTTGGTGGGTATGTTGAAAACCTCTACTTTTGCACCCGCTTTCGAGAACGAAAGGTACTCCAATCGGGACTGAGAGCGGCGAGTGATTGACAGATTGATACAAAGCGAAAAACTTTTTTCGAAAAAAGTTCTGAAAAAATTTGGAGCGTATTTGAAAAAGTCCTTATCTTTGCATCCGCTTTCGACAAAAACGAAAGCGACTCGTAAGAGCGAGATCTTTGAAAGATTTACATAACAAGACAAAGTAGTACAAGAGCGGAATCAACGAAGTTGATTCCGGGTAAAGAACCGTCAATTTTCTTATTTTTGGATAAGGAGAAAGATATCTTGAACCAACCGGACATCCGAGCAGAGAATATAATTTTATAAACGATACTTTTACAATGAAGAGTTTGATCCTGGCTCAGGATGAACGCTAGCTACAGGCTTAA
>CAMCUZ010000028.1 GCA_945879145.1 uncultured Mediterranea sp. | reverse complement strand
GAACGGATAGGTGCAGTCGTTGCGTTTAGGGTCGAGAACCGCTACGGCATGAGGAATCTCCTCCGCCGGAAGATGATGATCGCAGATGATGAAGTCGACACCCTTCTGCTTCGCATAGTCCACTTTTTCGACAGCCTTGATACCGCAGTCGAGCACAATCACCAAACCTACCCCGGTGCTGGCTGCATAATCCACCCCCTTAGTGGTGACGCCATATCCCTCGTTGTAGCGATCAGGGATGTAATAGTCGATGTTCGAATAGAACTGTTGAATAAACTTATAGACCAGGGCTACAGCCGTGGTGCCATCTACGTCGTAGTCGCCGTAAATCAAGATACGTTCTTTTCTTCCCATGGCCCGATTCAGACGATCGACCGCTACGTCCATGTCTTTCATCAGGAAAGGGTCATGAAGGTCAGGCAGCTGCGGTCTGAAGAATTTCTTCGCTGCAGCTGCAGTCTGAATCCCACGCTCGGCCAACAGCCGGCACAGGATGGGGCTAATTCCCAGTTCCTGAGCCAGTTGTTGGCTTACCTCTTCCTGTTCGGGTGTTATGGGTAAATAATTCCATGTGTGAGTCATTTATATATGTTTTTTCTTTTTTTCAGCTCTCGGGTGGCTACGCATGTCGCCAACAAGCCGTAAAAGTAGAAAAAATCTATATAAGCAGCAAAGAAATAGGCAACTATTTATCAAAACTACCCAACTTTTCGTTTTATTTGTATAAAATGAGGGGTTAAAACTCCACTTTAGGTGCCTGTTCTGCTCCCTCGGCAGCCTCAAAGTAGGCTCTTTTGTCGATACCAAAGAGCGAAGCGAGGATATTCTTGGGGAAACGACGAATGATCGTGTTGAGTTCCTGAGCCGTCTTGTTGAATTCCATACGGGCTACGTTGATACGGTTCTCCGTTCCTTCGAGCTGGGCCTGCAGTTCCAAGAAGTTCTGGTTAGCCTTCAGGTCGGGATAGTTTTCGGTAATGGCAAGCAGTTTCCCTAGGGCAGAGGTCACGTCACCCTGTGCCTTCTGGTATTCGGCCAGTTTCTCGGGAGTGAGATTGTCGGCATCTACCTTGATGCTGGTAGCCTTGCTACGGGCCTCAATGACGCCTTGCAAGGTCTCCTTCTCGTGCGAGGCATATCCCTTGACGGTGCTCACCAGATTGGGAATCAGATCGGCCCGACGTTGATACTGTGTCTCCACGTTGCTCCACGAGGTGCTAACCTTCTCATCCAGGGTTACCAGACTATTGTAGCCACTAATGGCCCAAATCACAACAATTGCCACTACGGCAATAATACCTAATGTTGATTTCTTCATGCTTTGTATTGTTATTTGGTGAAAAGTTCATTTTATATGAAAGAGTTGAGTAGGTAAGGAGTTCGTTCCCTTTGGGCCTCAGCTAAAATCTCGTACCGGCACCACCGCCTCCGCTGAAACCGCCGCCAAAGCTGCCTCCGCCAAAGCCACCTCCACCGCCACTGAAGCCTCCACCGCCCATGCCGCCAAAGATGATGGGTCCGTGGCCACCGTTTCCTTTGTAGTGTTCATCGTACGAGCTTTGTGTCCTGCGTACTACGTGGCCACAGTTCAGGCAGGTGTAAATCACCTCCTCCTTCTTCACGCCACCTCTACGATAGAGCAGCCGGCTGGAACTGCGTTGCAGCTTATGTTTGCCACAATGGGGACACTTAGTGGCTGAATAGATACCCCATACGATGCAGAAGAGACTCACACCGATAATGCAGGCTAATAATATCAAGATGGAGGTAAAGTCTTCCTCCTCTTCAGGATCAGCCTCCATGGTACCATCGAGGGTAGCACAGACAGCCTTTATGCCAGCCACCATGCCACCATCCCAATCCCCCTGCTTAAAGGGGGTGAACATATACTTCATCTGAATGCGCTTACAGAGGGCATCGGGCAAGTCGCCCTCCAGCCCCAGACCGGTCACAAACTGAATGTAGCGCTGGTCGAGCACGAGCAGCACCACCAGTCCGTTGTTGTTCTTCTTTTTACCTACGCCCCACTCATTGAAAAGTTTATGGGCGAACTGGAAACAATCCTCCTGACCGATGCTACCCACTACGGCCACTACGGTCTCAATACCTGTGGTTTCTTCCAGAGCAAAGAGCATGCGGTCGATGCTGTCGCAGGCCGCTTGAGAGAGGATGCCGTCGGGATTACAGGTGTAACGGCTTCTATCCTGCAGATGCACCTTGGGGATATTCTTCGTAGTGTACACTTTATCTGCAGCCTGCAAAGGGGCCTGAAGGGTCAAGAGCAGGAGCAAGAGGATACAAACAGGGTAAGAAAGGGAAAACTTCATTGTATGCATCATTTCTGTTATATGGTTTCTACATCATCAGTCGTTGACGGATGGGGTTTGTCACATCCACTAGGGGATATATTGTTCCACAAAGGCCTTGACACGGGCCGTATATTCCTCGGGATGGTCGTGGTAGGACATGGCATGAGCCGACTGTGGAGCAATCCACAGCGCCTTGGGGCCGGGCTTGACCTTGTAGAGGGAATAGACCATCTCTGTAGGGACAAAGGTATCGCTCTCACCATGGATAAAAAGCATCGGCAGCTGGCAACGGGCCACCTGCTTCAAGGCCGAAGCCTCGCGGAAGTTCCACCCATACTCCAGCTGACAGAGGAGACTGGCTGTATGGAGCAGCGGGAAGGCAGGAAGCCCAAACTGCCCCTTCAGCTCACCCCGGAACTCGTCCCATACACTGGTGTAGCCACAATCTTCCACAAAGCACTTCACAAAAGGCATCAAGTTGCCCTCTTGGTTGACATCGCCCGAGACCATCATCGTGGTGGCAGCACCCATCGAAATGCCATGTACCACCATACGTGTACTGCCAAAAGGGCGACCAAAGAGTTCATCGGCATAGAGCATCCATTGCATCACGTCGAGTCGGTCGAGCCAGCCCATGCGGATGGCATCGCCTTCGCTGCATCCATGGCCATGAAGGTCGGGCAACAGGATGTTAAAGCCCAGGTCATGGCTGTAGAGGTAGCCTATCATCATCATGCGAATGGCATTGTCGGTATAGCCATGCACAATGATGGCTGTGCGGTCGGTGGGCTTTGCTGCCTCGACGTAGAGTGCGCGCAGGTTCTCTCCTGCCTCACCCGTTATCCACACTTCATGAATAGCCTGTGCAGTAGAGAGGCTATCCAGCCAAGGCTTCAGCAGAGGATAGCGCTCGGTCATGCACTCCACCGACTCCTCCAGGTTGCGGCTTCGTGCCGCCAAATCGGCAGGCCGAAGTGCATAGCCCAGCAGATAGTAGCCTGCACACATCAGCAAGGTGAGCAGGAGCACAACGGCTATCAACAAACGCTTCACGTTCTTCTTCATCATCATGTTCATTGGGATTTATGTTTCCACCCCACAAGTTGACAGGGTTTCCTCTCGCTAGTTGCCGAATCCGTAATGAAGAGGTTATTCATTCCAAATGTTCCAGGCGGCAAAGGCCTGAAGGAGCAACATTTCCAGTCCATTCTTCGTTACGGCTCCATGGGTCTTGCCCTTCTTGAGGAAGAGGGTCTCATCAGGATTATAGATCAAGTCGTAGAGCAGATGGTTGCTGGTCAACAGGTTGTAGGGAATGTCGGGACATTGATCCACCTTGGGATACATACCTACCGGCGAGGTATTGACAATGACCGTATATCGGGCCATCACCTCAGGAGTCAGGTCGTTGTAGCAAAGGATATTCTCCCGTTTGGTACGCGAGACATAGACCGGCTGCACACCCAGGCTCTTCAAGCCATGAAAGACAGCCTTTGAGGCCCCACCCGTTCCCAGTATCAAGGCATGGGTATGCGCAGGCGTCAGGAGTGGTTCAATGCTCTGGCTGAAACCTATCACATCAGAGTTGTAGCCCACCAGCTTGATCTTCCCCTTGGGCTGACGGATTACCTTGATTACATTGACCGCCCCGATTGCAGCAGCCTGGGGGTCAAGTTCATCCAGCAGGGGAATGACCTGCTGCTTATAGGGGATGGTGACGTTCAGTCCACACAGGTTGGGATGCTCCTCCACGACCTCCTTAAAGTGGTCTATGCTGGGTATCTCAAAGTTGAGGTACTCAGCATCAATCTGTTCCGACTTGAATTTTTCGTTAAAGTATCCCACGGAGAACGAATGTCCCAAGGGATAACCTATCAGTCCGTATTGCTTCATTTTTCTTCATTCGTTATAGATACACAATCTCCGTACCTCACTTCTCCGCCATATAGAGGGTGCAAACTCCAAAAGTGAGGCGTTTGAAATTCACCTTCGTAAAACCAGTCTTGCGAATGACCTGCTGCATCACCTCACCTTGTGGAAAGGCTTGGATGCTTTCGGGCAAGTAGGTGTACGCACTCCGGTCACGCGAAATCAACCGGCCCACCAGAGGGATGAAGCCACCGGCATAGAGGCGGTAGAGTTGCTTCATGGGGAACCTTTCGGGAGCGGAGAGCTCCAGAATGACCAAATGCCCTCCTTTGCGCAACACGCGCCACATCTCCGACAGGCCACGGTCCAGATGCTCGAAGTTGCGAATGCCAAAAGCTACCGTCACGGCATCAAACGTCCCGTCGGCAAAGGAGAGCTGCGTGCAATCCTGCTGTTCAAAGCGGATCACCTGTTCCAGTCCAGCTGCCTTGACCTTCTCGCGGCCCACCTGCATCATTCCTTCAGAGATGTCGATACCCACCAGTTGAGCGGGATGGAGCATGCAGCACGCCTGCAGAGCGAAGTCGCCTGTACCTGTAGCCACATCCAGCATCTGCTGTGGGGCATAAGGCTGCAACGCGCGGATAGCTTTCTTACGCCAACGGCGGTCGATGCCCATCGACATGGTATGGTTCAAGCGGTCGTAGGTGGGAGCGATGTGATCAAACATCTGCTCCACCTGCTCGCGCTTGCTCCCGTCGCCATAGCCTTTCGGCCTCACTTTCTCTTGGGGATATTCCATGCTTACTACTTCAGGAAGGCTATCGGTTACTTCAAGTAGTCGGTCACGTTCTTCTCAATGCGTGCGGCAATATCGCCAGCATCCTCCTTCACGAAGCTTTCGCCCGTGATGTGCTCGTAGAGTTCGATGTAGCGGTCGCTGATGCGCTGTACGATTTCGTCGGTCATCTCGGGCACCTGCTGTCCAGCCTTACCCTGGAAGCCATTCTCCATCAGCCACTCGCGCACAAACTCCTTGGAGAGCTGCTTCTGGGGCTCGCCCTTGGCAAAGCGCTCCTCATAGCCTTCGCTGTAGAAGTAGCGGCTCGAGTCGGGGGTATGGATTTCGTCCATCAGATAGATTTGTCCATTGTGCTTACCAAACTCATACTTGGTATCCACAAGAATCAGTCCGCGTTGGGCAGCAATCTCCGTACCGCGTTGGAAGAGGGCCAGCGTGTATTGCTCCAGCAGCGCATACTCCTCAGGGGTAGCCAGTCCGCGAGCCAGAATCTCTTCCTTCGAGATGTCGGCATCATGTTCACCAATCTCTGCCTTGGTAGTGGGAGTGATGATGGGTGTAGGGAACTTTTCGTTCTCGCGCATACCTTCGGGCAGACGGACGCCACAGATTTCGCGTACGCCACTCTTGTAGGCACGCCATGCTGAGCCGCAAAGGTAGCCACGTACAATCATCTCCACAGGGAAGCCTTCACACATCACGCCCACAGTCACCATCGGGTCGGGCGTAGCAAGCTTCCAGTTGGGACAGATGTCGGTCGTGGCATCCAGGAACTTAGCAGCAATCTGGTTCAGCATTTGACCCTTGAAGGGAATGCCTTTGGGCAGAATCACATCAAACGCCGAGATACGGTCGGTAGCGACCATCACCAGCTTCTCACCACCAATGTTATACACATCGCGAACCTTTCCATGATAGACACTCTGCTGTCCAGGAAAGTTGAATTCAGTTGCAGTTAATGCTTTCATATTTTTTTCAGTTACGAGCTACGGGCTACAAGCTACGCAAGCTACAAGCTACTAGCTACGGGCTACGAGTTGTAGGGCTGTTGGCTCTTGTTATGTTTTTGAGTTGATTATTTAATTTTCGTTTATTGAGTTGCTATTGGCTGTTGTTGAGTGCTTTTTGGTGTTCGCTTCAAACTTTGCATAGGCCTCAACGATTCTGGTGACGAGCCGGTGACGGACGATGTCCTTTTCATTCAGTTCGATGAAACTGATCCCTTTCACCTCCTTGAGGATGCGAAGGGCTTGTACCAGACCTGAGGTCTGCGAGGCGGGCAGGTCTATCTGCGTCATGTCACCCGTCACAATCATCTTGGTGTTCATACCCATACGGGTAAGGAACATCTTGATTTGTGCTGAAGTGGTGTTCTGCGCTTCGTCCAGAATGACCACCGCATCGTTGAGCGTACGACCACGCATAAAGGCCAATGGAGCAATCTGAATGACGTTGGTGTCCATCAATTCCTGCAGCTTGGCTGCGGGAATCATATCCTGCAGGGCATCGTAGAGCGGCTGCAGATAGGGGTCAATCTTCTCCTTCATGTCGCCGGGTAGAAAGCCGAGCTTCTCGCCTGCCTCTACCGCGGGGCGACTAAGGATGATTTTCTTGATCTCCTTGTTCTTGAGTGCCCTTACGGCCAGAGCGATGGCGGTATAGGTCTTGCCCGAGCCAGCCGGTCCGATGGCAAACACCATGTCGCTCTGCTGAAAAGCCTCCACCAGCTTCTGCTGGTTCTCCGAACGGGGAATAATGGGCTTGCCCGTCACGCTGAAGACGATGACGTTTCCCGCCTTCTCAGCCTGTGGGGCATTCCCCTTGATGATGTCGATGATGGTCTCCTCCTTGAGCGAATTGTACTCTGCACAATAGCGTTCCAGCTTCAGGATATGCTCCTCAAACGCACACATCTCCTCCTCATCGCCCAGCACTTTAATCACGTTTCCGCGGGCCACGATGCGCAGTTTCGGATAAAGCGCCTTGATCAACTGCATATTGGCGTTGTTCACTCCATAGAAGATGACGGGGTCAACCTCTTCTAAAACAATCAGTTTCTCTATCATGTATGCCTTTTAATCAACGTAGGTTGTTTACATTCTACAAAATTCTGCGCAAAAATAAAAAAACGTTTTCATATCTGAGCAAAATTCCGCCAATTTTCGTGATTCTACTCCATTCAACGCACTACAAGCAACGGGATCGACATGCCTGCCTTTACGGATAGTAAGTGATTTCACCTCCCGTAGCCGAGGCATAGCGCTGAAGCAGTTGGAGCGTCATCTCGGCCGCCTCTTGTAACCCTTCTGAGCCGCTGTATCCGTTGATGACGGCCAGGATATGAGTGGTCTCCAGCCCCATCTTGGTGCGTTCGTTATCGCTCGTGGGGGTGCCGATACCTCCCCGATGGTCGCGATAAACGGGTAGTCCCTCGATGTTGAGCACACCTCGACCTATGCCTTCGAAGGGTTCGTTGGCCTGTCCGATGCCCAACGTAAGGGTGGTACCTTCAATCTTATCGGCATCAAAGCCGCCGATGGAGTAGCCTGTGCGCAACGAGACGAGGTTGATTAAATCGACCAGGGTGTCAATCTGATAGAGTTTCATTCCCTTGAGGAGACGTCGGCGGAGGGCCTCAGCCGAGGGACGGTAGCGACTGGGGTCCTTGCCGCAACGGCGATACGCCTCACGCGTAGCGGCAATGGCCGGCTGCTGCTTGCTCAGCTCGGGATTGCTCGAAGCCAGCAGCTCGGTCGTAAACTGGTCAATCTCTTGCCAAAGGCCTTCACTGAAGGGGGTGTTGACCACCTGGGCATAGACGGCTGCGCCCCGGTATGCGGGACAAGCGGCCTGTATCTCGGGAGAGAGGACAAACTGATACTTCATCGCGATTCCTCCTCACCTTCGTCCTGCGGGTCGTCCCAGTCCTCTTCGTACTCAAAGTCTTCCAGTTCCTCGATATCCTCCTCATCGTCGAGGTATTCCACACTCAGGTCTTCGGTTTCACCTTCGTCAGTCAGCTCCTCCTGCAGGTGGCTGAGGTCCTTGTCGCGATGGGCTATCTTCTCGATGTGGCCCTCAATCTTGTTGCTCTCTGCGTTCAACGCCTCCCAAAGCAAATCCTTAAGCTGCGTCAAGCCGAGACCTTGAACGGCTGAGATAAAGACGTGGGATACGTCCTGCGGCAGCGTGGGCTCAATTTCGTGCATCAGCTCCTCGTCGAGCATATCGCTCTTGGTCACGGCCAGCACCCGCTGCTTGTCGAGCATCTCGGGGTTGAAGGTGCGGAGTTCGTTCAGCAGAATCTCATACTCGCGGGCTATGTCATCGCTATCAGCAGGCACCATGAAGAGCAGCAGCGAGTTGCGCTCGATATGACGCAGGAAGCGGAGGCCGAGTCCCTTACCTGCGCTGGCTCCCTCGATGATACCGGGGATATCGGCCATGACGAACGACTTACCATCGCGGTAAGGCACAATGCCCAAGCTGGGTTCCATGGTGGTAAAGGGGTAGTTGGCTATCTTCGGCTTGGCTGACGAGAGGGAGGCGAGCAGGGTGCTCTTACCCGCATTGGGGAAGCCCACCAGACCCACGTCGGCCAGTAGCTTAAGCTCCATAATGACAGTCAGCTCCTGCATCGGTTCGCCGGGTTGGGCAAAGCGGGGCGCCTGACGGGTAGCGGTCTTGAAGTGCCAGTTACCCAATCCGCCACGGCCACCCTTGAGGAGCATCACCTCCTGTCCATGTTCGGTCACGTCGCAGAGGTACTGACCCGTTTCGGCGTTATAGACCACGGTACCGCAGGGCACCTCTATCACCTTATCCTGTCCATCCTTGCCAAAGCTGCGGTTCTTGGAGCCGCTCTCGCCATGTCCGGCCAGGATGTGTCGGTCATAACGCAGGTGGAGCAGCGTCCAGTAGTTGCGGTTGCCTCTGAGGATGATGTGTCCACCCCGACCACCATCGCCTCCATCAGGTCCTCCATTGGGACAATACTTGGCGCGACGCATGTGGGTGGAACCTCGGCCACCCTTGCCCGAGCGGACGTATATCTTCACGTAATCAACGAAATTTGATTCTGCCATAAAAAGTTGTTATGCTATGGTTATATGAATTATAATGTATAAGGAGTTGGATTCTCTATGGATTCAGAGCGCCTTGGGGGCGTAGAGCGTGTTCCACCAGGTGGAATCGTCCTGCAGCCACTTGGCAAACCAAGCAAAGATGGTGTTCTGCCAGCGGATGCGCTTGCTGTAATCCAGGATGTGATGGTCCTGTCCGTTGACCAGCACCATGGCGGTCTCGCGACCCAGCAGCTTGAGGGCGGTGTACATCTGGATGCTCTCACCTACGGGCACGTTGTGATCTACATCGCCATGCAGGAAGAGGAGCGGGGTGTGAATCTTGTCGGCATTGTAGAGCGGACTGTGCTCCACAAAGAGCTCCTTCTCGCGCCAGGGGTAGCTGTTGGCCATGGAGACTTCGCTGTAGGAGTACCCCCAGTAGCCTTCGCCCCAGTAGCTGGTGTGGTCGCTGATGCCAGCGTGCGAGATGGCTGCAGCAAAGAGGTCGGTCTTGGTCTGCAGGTACTGCGTCATGAAGCCACCGTAAGAGGCACCGATGCAACCTATCTTCTTGGCGTTGACGTAGGGATGCTCTGCAGCAAAGCGACGGGTACCCTCGATGATATCGTCGGCCACATAATCGCCAGCCGTATTGACGTGACGGGCCGAGAACTCCTGACCGAAACCGGTACAACCGCTGGGTTCGATCACATAGACTACATAGCCCAAGGCTGCGTAGGCATGGTGTGGATAGCGGCTCTCGAAGGTGCGGCTCACGGGCGAACACCCACCATAGTAGTTGACAATAAGCGGATATTGCTTCGACGCATCGAAGTGTGGCGGCAGGTAGAAGCGACCACAGATGGTATCACCCCGGCTGTTGACAAAGTCCCATGCCTGGCATTCGCCCAGGGCGATATCGCTCATCTGCTCCTTGAAGAGGTCACGCTGCAGGGTGCTCTTCAGGTTCTTGAGCTGTACGGTATAGAGCCGCTCGGAGTTGCTGGCGCTCTCACCATAGTAGGCCATGAGGGGTGCTGCCGAGGCGAGGCTGAACTGCTTGACCAGCTCTTCGGGCACGTTGAGGCGGCTGATGCGGAGCGTCTTGCTGTCGATACGGAAGAGGTGCACGCAGTCGCGGTCTTCCGCCATGAAGTAGATCTGTCCGTCAGCCTTGCTCCATACCACCCTACCCACGCTGGGGTTGAAGTCGCGCGTCAAGGGTTGCACCTTTCGGTCGGCCAGCTGCATCAAGAAGAGTTGTCCATCGACCATGCTGGGGGTCTGCCCCTCCTTCACCTTCTTGCCAATGCCTCCCAGACTCTCGGGCGAGCCACTCATCAAGATGCTCGCACCATCGGGCGAGAAACAGGCTCCACCAATGAAGCCATCGTTCTCCACCAAAGGCTCAGCCTCCAGCGTCTCGATGTTGAGGCGATAGAGGGAGGTTAGCTTCGTGGGACGGGCAGTAAGGCGACTGCTGCTGACGCTCATCAGCAAGTAGCGTCCGTCGGCAGAGATGTCATTGCACCACACGTTGCGATAGCCGAAGGTCAAGGGCTGCATCAGGCCACTCCGCAGGTCATACTTAGCCAGCTGCGAGCGGTTGCGCCACCCGGGTTGACGGTCGTCGGGATGCACCACTTCATACACCTCCTTGTTTTCTGCCGGCCCCTCTTCGTTGAGGGTGTAGAGCAGGTACTCCTCCGTAGGAGCGATGATAAAACGTCCTTTGGGCAGGTTATCGGCCAGGAGCATCTCCTTGCCAGTAGCCACATCCACCTTGACAAGTTGCCGTCCCTCCACCCCATTTCGGGTAAAGTAGTAGGCTATCGATCGCGGCATCCATTGTATCGGTTCACTCCGCTGAGCCACGATGCGTCCCGTAGCCAGCTCTTTGATGCTCGTGATGCGATCACTCTTGCCATCTTCGTGACGCAGGGTGTAGGTCGTCATCAGATAGCGACCATCGGGCGAGAGTGAGACACCACCAAAGCGGGTGCCGTAGAGCACGTCGGCAAGGGTAAACATCCGCTGTCCATCACTTCTGAGGGTGATGAGTTCCTTGCGTTCCGTCTCGATGCTGACTGTAGGCGCCTCGCCAGCCTCGGGTGTAGTGAGGTATTTCACCACCACTTCGTGGGTAGCTGGAGTCAGCTTCAGCGTTCCCCCCTTCTGCTGGTCGCCATCCACATAGAGGCGATAGTGCTTGCTACCCTCTACCACCAGCTTCACCTCAGCAAAGCGGCTGTTCTCCACCGCGAACGACGCCAGATGGAGGGCATAGCCATCGCCTCCAGAAGCCGGAAGGGTGCTGCATGACTGCCCCTCTTGTTGCAACGAGAGGGGTGTATCAAGCAGTCTATCGGCATCGAATGCCTGCTGCTTGACGTTCACACTATCCACCCGATGGGGCTTCAGCAGATGGAAGGGTCCCGCATAGCGGAACGAGGTGACGGGCAATTTCTCAGCCCAAACGGTAGCGCTCATCAGCAGAGCCACAGTGCCAAGGAGTAATCGAAATCTTCTCATAGTCTTTACTTTTTGTCTACTAATACCGTTCAACGTAGGGGATTTCTTCCCTAATCGGTTGAATGTCGGCAAAAGTAGTGATTATCCTTCATTTGGCCAAATGAGAGCTGAATTATTTGAGTGATTGTTGTTAGGGATTCATATTCAGCTCTTTCTATATGCATGTCGACAAAAGTGCGTAAAAGTAAAATAATACAAAGATATTTATTCTGTCTATATGGATATCGTTCAGTCTAAATAGGAGATGAATATGGTGGTCGCACGACGTCGGTCAATCGCTTGACCTAGGTCATTCAATCGCTTGACCTAGGTCAGTCACTTGGATGACCTACGTGCGACCACCAATAGAAGCCCTATTCTTGGGTACGTTGATTGGATATAATGTGTCCATCAAACAGGTTAATCACCCGATGAGCATATTGTGCATCGCGCTGGGAGTGCGTAACCATCACAATGGTGGTGCCTTCGCGGTTGAGCTCGGTAAGTAGGTTCATCACCTCGATGCCGTTCTTTGAGTCGAGGTTACCAGTAGGCTCGTCGGCCAGAATCAGTTTGGGAGCAGTCACCACAGCGCGCGAGATGGCCACACGTTGCTGCTGACCGCCAGAGAGCTGCTGCGGAAAGTGCTGTGCACGGTGGCTGATGTTCATTCGGTGGAGCATCTGCTTGACGCGTTCCTTGCGCTCAGAGGCCTTCACGCCCAGGTAAGTCAAGGGCAACTCTACATTCTCGGCCACGTTGAGCTCGTCAATCAAGTTGAAACTCTGGAAGACGAAGCCCAGCTGACCCTTGCGCAGGCGGGTCCGTTCCTTCTCCTTCAGCTGGCCCACCTCCTGTCCAAAGAGCCGGTAGCTGCCCGAGGTGGGGTTGTCGAGCAGTCCTAAGATATTGAGTAACGTCGATTTGCCGCAGCCCGAAGGACCCATCACGGCTACAAACTCGCCCTCCTTCACTTCCAGGTTCACCTGTTCGAGGGCCACGGTCTCCACCTCAGAGGTGCGGAAGACCTTGCAGATATCAGTAAGTTGAATCATTTATTTCAATTTAAAATTTAAAATTAAAAATTTAAAACGAGAGATATATCCCCAATCACTAAACACTAATCACTAACCCCTATCTCGTTTCTATTCTGCCTTGAGGCTGAGGACGGGGTTTTCGTTGGCTATGCGCCAGGCTTTGGTGACTACACAAGCTACAATGATGACCAGCACGAACAAGGCGGAAATCAGATAGACAGGCCACGACAATGGAATCTCTACCTGGAACCTATCCAGCCACAACCGACCTACATACCATGCAGCTGCACTTCCTATGGCTACCGCCGGCAAGGCCACCACCAACACATCGCGCGTCAGCAAACGAAGGATACCCAACACCTCAGCACCATTCACTTTGCGGATAGCTATCTCCTTGCTGCGGCGATGCACCTCGTCGGCCGTATAGCCTATCAGCCCCATCAGCATCACGAAGAGCATGCAGACCGAAGCCAACAGGGCGGCATTACGGAAGATGCGCTCGGAGTCGTAGTGCCGGGCGTTTATCTCCTCCAGCCCCTTGAACTCGATGACGCGCGTGGGGAAGGCCTCGGCCACGGCCTTGTTGAGCTGCTGAAGGTTATCCTTGAAAGGCTCCTTGAGGCGCAGGTGGAGGTAGCCGTAGAAGGCGGGATTGTAGAGGGCGGCAAAGGGCGCAGGCTCATCGTAGAAGTCGCCGATGCGGAAGTCGTAGAGCAGACCCGTCACCTTGAAGCGGCCTCCCTCCACGTTGACGGTACGTCCCAGGACCTCATCGCCCCAGTTCATCCGCTCGGCAAAGGTCTCGTTGACGATGATTTCATCGTCCTTTTGGGCCATGCGTCCCTGCTTGAAGCGAAATCCCATCAATTTGATATAGTCCTCGCGCATGAAGTAGCAGAAGCGGGCGGAAAAGAGCGACTGGCCGTTGTCAGCCTGAATCATCGCACCGCTGTAGCCGAAGGGAGGGGCGTTGTTGGCGCTGCTCACCTCCTCCACGTAGGGCAGTCCCTTGAAGAACTGGTAGGCGGCCTCGCGCTCCTGGTGACTGAAGGTGGCGTATCCCAAGGCCACCCGCTCAGCACGGTAACCCAGGTCGCCACTCATCACATAGCTGTACTGGGCCGTCACGACGCACATCACACCACACAGAAAGGCCACACCAGCAAACTGCACGAAGAGCAACGGCCGCTTCCACCCCTTCTTGCCCTCCACGTAGCGGCGAAACACTTGCGTGACGGGTATCGTGGCAAAAAGACGTCCGGGCAGCACGCCACCCACTACGAAGAGGAAGCCTACGACCAAGGCAGGCACCCAGAGCCGCTCGGGGGCAAAGAGCAGGTGGAGCGGAGCAGAGGTGACATCCTCTACGAAGTCGCTGAATACATAGAGCAGCACGGCCATCACCCCCAGGGAGGCCAGGATAATAAGGAGTGTCTCCAGAAGGAACATCCCCATGATGCCTCCGGCTGAAGCACCGCTGCACTTATGTACGCCGATGGCCTTGGCCCTGCGGCTGAGCGAGGCGATAGAGACAAGCACGTAGTTGAGCGTGGCAATCAGCAGGATGGCCAACCCGAGTACGAACATCACCTGGGTCATCATCTGCACCCCATCGGTCTGACGGTAGGTTTCGGTCAGCGGGGCGAGGAAGGCGGTATAGCCATACCGCTTGCGGTCCTCGTCGCTACGGTACTTGTTTATCATAGCGTCCATGCGGCGGTTGACCTCCTCCATCTTCGCCCCAGGGCGCAAGCGCACGTACTGCAACCAGCTGTCGCCTCCCTGCCAGGAGTAGTTGAAGTGCTCCTCGGCAAAGAGCGTGGCCATAGAATAGACCACATCGGGATGGATGGTGGTGTTAGCAGGCACATCCTCGAAGACACCACGCACGGTGACATCGCGGATATGCCCCTGGTTGAAGCTCTTGCCCACGGGGTCCTCATCGCCAAACATCCGTCGGGCCATGGATTGACTCAAGAAAGCGGTACGCAGCTGCTGCAGCTGCTGTACGGGGTTGCCGCTCAGCACCTTGATGCCTAAGGTCTGGAAGAAGAGGCTGTCGGCCACGATACCGGACTCCACATCATAGCGGTTATCGCCCAGGAAGAGCGGCTCATTCCACCAGTTGACCAGCGTGGTGGCCGCCTCCACCTCCTTGGGGAAGTTCTCCATGATGGCTCCTGCCACGGGACCGCAGTTCTGACGTTGCTTGTCGAACTGCTTACCGTTGACGGTAAAGATGGACCACACCTGGCAGATGCGGTCGTACTCGCGAAAGCAGGTATCGAAACTCCGCTCGTAGGCCACGCGGCTAAAGAGCAGAATGCTGATGGTGAGGCCCAACCCCAAGGAGATCACCTTGATGACGTTGCCCCCACGCCCATGCAGCAGGGTCTGAATGACGTAATAAAGCTGTTTCATAACATTTCAATTTATAATCTATTATGCGTTCAATTTGCGTTATTCTTCTGTTCGAACGACGATATCATACTGTTCGGACGGCGTTCGTGTACTGTTCGGATGGTATCCTTGTTCAGCTGCAAAGGTAGATCGAGGCAGGGTAGCGACCAAAGGATACGTGCGCTTTGAGGAAAAATCGTCTAAGAATTGGACACTCCTGTCTAAGTTTTAGACAAACCCTTTGGATTATTGGGGAGAAAGGCGTTATTTTGCGCCACGTTCGTAATAAAACAGATAGTGACAATGACGACCAAACGCGGAAACATCATCGTGGTGGATGATAACCCTGGGGTGCTGATGGCCCTGCAACTTCTGCTAAAGCCTATATATAATAAGGTAAAGCTGCTGGCCAAACCCGACCTGCTGCCTGCTGCCCTCGAAAAGGAGGAGTGGGAGGTGGTGCTGCTCGACATGAACTTCAGCTCAAGCCTCAACCAGGGGCAAGAAGGCATCTACTGGCTTCACCAACTGAAGCGCCTCGCTCCTAACCTACCTGTAGTGCTCATCACAGCCTTTGCCGACATTACCCTGGCGGTAAAAGGCATGAAGGAGGGAGCAACCGACTTTGTAGTCAAGCCCTGGGATAACCACCAACTGCTGGCCACCCTACGTCGAGCAGCCGACTTCCCCAACGCCACCCAACCCGCTGTTGCTTGGTATGCAGAAGAGCCCATTCGCCCACCCCAACCTGTACAATCAGCCACCCCATCACCATCGAGCACCCCACCATCCACACAGCCCCTCACGCTCGAGGAGATGGAAGAACAGATGGTGCGCCAAGCCATCACCCAAAGCCAAGGCAACCTCTCTGCCGCCGCCCAAAGGTTAGGCATCTCCCGCCAAACGCTCTACAACAAGATGAAGAAATACGGAGTGTGAGCTACGAGCTACGAGCTACAAGCTACGAGCTACGAGCTACAAGTTATGATAAAACCCTGCATTTAAATTTTAAATTGTCCCCATGTTCCTTCCCCGGTTACTTCTTCTGCTTTTCACTGCTATCTCGTGCGGTGTGCTTTGGACCCTCTGGCTGCTGCAGGCGGCTGAAGGGTGCGGCAAGCCTTGGACCACCATCTTGGGGGCGGGCTTTACGCTCCTGTTGCCTCTGCTGCTGGTGTGGCACGTGAGGGCCTACCGACGCCATACCCGCAAACTGCTCTTCCTGCTCGAAGCCGTAGAGAACAACGACACCTGCATCCGCTTTGCCACCGACAACCAGAAAGAGGATGAAGCAGAACGGGCCGTCAATCAAGCCCTGAACCGCATTGCCTCGATGCTGCATCGCATCAAACAGCAAACCGCCCAGCAAGAAAAATACTATGAGCTCATCCTGGAGTGCGCTGGTAGTGGCATCCTGGTGCTGAACAGCCGGGGCGATGTCTGCCAGAAGAACAACGAAGCCCTCCACCTGCTGGGCATGGAGGTGCTGACCCATATCGACCAACTGAACCGCATCTCCCCTCCCCTCTGCCAGCAACTCCGCTCCTGCTGCGGCGGCGACACGCTCCATGCCAGCTACAACAACCGACAAGGCGAGATAACCCTCACCATCCACGTGCGCCAAATCACCTTGGGCAACCAAGAGCTGCGCATCATCGCCCTGAATGACATCCGCAACGAGCTGGACCAGCAAGAGCTGGATGCCTGGATACGCCTGACGCGTGTACTTATCCACGAGATGATGAACGCCATCACACCCATCACCTCCATCAGCGACACCCTGTTACAGCTGAGTCAAGGCTCCTCATCCCTGCCTAACGAGATGACACAAGGACTGCAAACCATCAGCCGTACAGGAGAATCGTTGATGCACTTCGTAGAGAGTTACCGCCGCTTTACCTCGCTGCCAACTCCTGTCCCCGAGGTGTTCGGCGTAAAAGCGTTTATCGAACGCATGGTTCACCTGGCTCAACACCAACACAGCGCGCAAGGCATCCGCTTCAGCATAGCGGTGCAGCCAGCCGACCTGCTGCTCTATGCCGACGAAAAGCTCATCAGCCAGGTGATGACCAACCTGCTGAAGAATGCCATCCAAGCCATCGGAGAGCAGAAAGCCACAACCTACTCCCCATCCGCTCGGGCCATGGAGCAAGCTTCTGGCGAAATCAACATCCGTGCCTACAGCAACGAAGCCGAAGCCGTAGTCATCGAGATAAGCAACAGCGGCCAACAGATTCCTGCCGAAATAGCAGCCCATATCTTCATCCCCTTCTTCAGCACCAAGCCACAAGGCAACGGCATCGGACTGAGCATCTCGCGCCAAATCATGCGCCTCAGCCAGGGCCATCTGCGCCTTTTGCCTGGAATACCCACCACTTTTCAGCTCACTTTCGACTAAAAAAGGGCCTACGCGCGTGACTTTGCCAAAAAATCAACGACAAATAGCTTGTAATTCAAAGCAAAGAGCTATCTTTGTCAACCCTTAAAGCCCCATCTTTTAGAAAGTAGAATAATTAAATAATAAAAACGTATGAAAGATTTTCTGAAATTCACCCTTGCCACGGTAGTAGGCCTCATCGTAGCCTCTGTCGTGATGTTCTTTGTCAGTATGCTGGTGGTCTTCGGCATGGCCTCGTCGGCCGAATCGGAGACACAGGTCAACGACAACTCCGTGATGACGCTCAACCTCAATGGTGTAGTCAACGAACGTAGTAGCGCCAGCACCCCCTTCGACTTCCTGCTCTCGCAGGCCGATATGCAGAGCTATGGCCTGGACGACATCCTCGCCTCTATCAAGAAGGCCAAGGAGAACGACAAGATTAAAGGTATCTACCTGCAATGCAACGTTATTAGCACAGGATGGGCCTCGCTGCAGGCTATCCGCGATGCACTGGTTGACTTCAAAGAGTCGGGTAAGTTTATCGTGGCCTATGCCGACAACTACATGCAGGGTAGCTACTACCTCGCTTCGGTGGCCGACAAAGTGGTGCTCAACCCCAGCGGCGGTGTGGATTGGCGCGGACTGGCTGCAGGAGCGACCTACTATAAAGATCTGCTCGACAAACTGGGCGTTGAGATGCAGATATTCAAGGTGGGTACCTACAAGTCGGCCGTAGAGCCCTACTTCACCAACGAGATGAGCGAGGCCAACCGGGAGCAGCTCACCGAGTTCGTGCAATCCATCTGGGGCAACGTGACCAAGGCCGTAGCTGAAAGCCGCCACCTCACCGTGGAGCGGCTGCAAGCCGCAGCAGACAGTTCGATGCTGTTCCGTCCCGCTGAAGAGAGCATCCAACGTGGCTTGGCCGACACCCTGATGTACAAGAGCGACATGCGCAACTACCTCAAGCAGCTGATGAATCTGGAGGAGGATGACGACCTCCACCTGCTCGACCTGCAGGCTATGATCAACGTCAAGAAGAGCGTACCGCGCGACAAGAGCGGCAATATCATCGCCGTCTATTATGCTGAAGGAGGCATCGACAACAACTCATCCAGCTATGAAGAAACAGGCATCAACTCCAAGAAGATGGTGAAGGAGCTGAACAAGCTGAAAGAGAACGACGACGTCAAAGCCGTCGTACTGCGCATCAACTCCCCGGGAGGAAGTGCCTTTGGCTCAGAACAAATCTGGTACGCCCTGCAACAGCTCAAGGAGAAGAAGCCGGTCATCGTCAGCATGGGCGACTATGCCGCCTCGGGTGGCTACTACATCGCCTGCAACGCCGATACCATCGTAGCCGAACCAACCACCCTCACCGGTTCCATCGGCATCTTTGGCATGATTCCCAACATGAAGGGACTGCTGCAAGATAAGCTGGGCTTGCACAACCACTTTGTCAAGACCAACCGCATGGCCGACTTTGGCGATGTAACCCGTCCGATGACAGCCGACGAAAAGGCCCTGATGCAGAAGAACGTGAACCATGGCTACGACCTCTTCTTGACCCGCTGCGCCGAAGGCCGCGGTATGGACAAGGAGCGCATCAACGGCATGGCCCAAGGTCGTGTATGGACCGGCGAGAAGGCCAAGGAGCTGGGTCTTGTCGATCTGTTGGGAGGCATCGATACCGCTCTGGAGATAGCCATCAGCAAGGCCGACGTGGAGAGCTACACCGTGATGAGCTACCCCGAGAAGAGCAGTTTTATCGACGAGCTGCTGAGTGGCAACACCGGGAACCTGCTGATGAACGCCTTCCTAAAGCGCACCAAGACCGGCCGCATGATGCAGCAGGTGAACCAGATAGAGCAGCTCACCGAGCTCGACCCCATCCAGGCCCGCCTGCCCTTCGGCATCAGTATGGAGTAGATTTTAGTTTTTAAGCTACAAGCTACGAGCTACGAGCTACTAGGATTTATATGACAGATATTAAAACACATAAGGATTTATTGGTATGGCAAAAGAGTATTGATTTAGTCCTGTTCATTTACGAACTGACTAAACGATATCCTAAAGAGGAACTATATGCCATTACCAATCAAACCAGAAGATGTGTAACATCGATACCTGCCAACATTGCAGAAGGTTCAGGACGACGAGGTAAGAGTGAGTTTATTCAATTCCTTCACATCGCCCTGGGCTCTGCTAGTGAATTAGAAACATTTCTTATTATAGCTCAAAAGCTTAAATATATATCAGAGCATGATTATGAAAAAGCAGATAAAGCCTTAAACGAAGTAATTAGAATGTTAATAGGATTAATCAACTCAATAAAACAACAAGAGCGAACAACCCTTACAGCTAGCAACTAGTAGCTCGTAACCAGTAGCTCGTAACCAGTAGCTCGTAACTAGAATAAAAAATGGCAGATAGCAAAATCAACCCTTGGCTACTCCCTTTGTCGTGGATCTACGCGGGAGTGACCAGCCTGAGAAACAAGCTCTTTGACCGGGGATGGCTCCGGTCAGAGAGCTTCGATGTTCCTACTGTCTGCATCGGCAACCTGGCCGTGGGCGGTACGGGCAAGACCCCTCATACCGAATACCTCATCCGTCTCCTTCAGGGACAAGGGTGGCAGGTGGCTGTGTTGAGCCGTGGCTACAAACGACGCAGCAAAGGCTTCGTACTGGCCACCTCGGCCACCACAGCCGATGAGCTGGGCGACGAACCCTTCCAGATAAAGCAGAAGTTTCCCGATGCCCGCGTAGCCGTAGATGCCAACCGCTGCCATGGCATCAAGCAACTGCTCGCTACCCCCATGCCGCCACAAGTCATCTTGCTGGATGATGCCTTCCAGCACCGACGCGTCAAGGCCGACGTCAATATCCTGCTGACCGACTACCATCGGCTGTGGTGCGACGATACCCTCTTACCAGCCGGACGCCTGCGCGAGTCGGCCGATGGCAGTCGGCGTGCACAGATTGTCCTCATCACCAAGTGTCCCAAGGAGCTGAAGCCGATTGACTACAACATCCTGACCAAACAGCTTCACCTCTATCCCTACCAGCGTCTCTATTTCTCCACGCTGCGCTACGGCCCCCTTACCCCACTCTTTCCCGAGCTGGCCCAGGAGGCTCATCCCCAGCCGGATGCCACTACCCACATCCTTTTGTTGAGTGGGATTGCCCATCCAGAAACCCTGCTTCAGGAGATGCAACGCTACGGAGCAACGGTCACCCACCTGGCCTACGCCGACCATCACGCCTTTACGGCCCGGGATTTAAATGCCATCCAGACACGCTTCGAACAGCTGCCCCCAGCCCATCGCCTGCTCATCACCACCGAGAAAGATGGAGCCCGACTACTCCATCATCCTGCCCTGAGCGACCAGCTGAAGCCCTACATCTACGTGCAACCCATCGAAATCGAGATCCTGAATAATCAACAAGAATCATTCAACCAAACTATTATCCGTTATGTTAGAACGAATTCAAGAAACGGCCGCCTATCTTAAGGCGCGCATGCATACCCATCCCGAAACGGCCATCATCCTCGGCACCGGACTCGGTAGCCTGGCCGGCGAAATTACCGAGAAGTATGAAATCAACTACAAGGATATCCCCCACTTCCCCGTCTCCACCGTTGAAGGCCACAGTGGCAAGCTCATCTTCGGCAAGCTGGGCAACAAAGAGATCATGGCCATGCAGGGCCGCTTCCACTACTACGAAGGTTACTCGATGAAAGAGGTCACCTACCCCGTCCGCGTGATGCGCGAGCTGGGCATCAAGACCCTCTTCGTCTCCAACGCCAGTGGCGGCACCAACCCCTCGTTTGAGATAGGTGACCTGATGATTATCACCGACCACATCAACTACTTCCCCGAACATCCCCTGCGCGGAAAGAACATCCCCTACGGCCCCCGCTTCCCAGACATGAGCGAAGCCTACGACAAAGAGTTGATCCGCAAGGCCGATGCCATCGCCGCAGAAAAGGGCATCAAGGTACAGCATGGGGTCTATATCGGCACCCAAGGCCCCACCTACGAGACACCGGCCGAGTACAAGCTGTTCCATATCCTGGGCGCAGACGCCGTAGGCATGAGTACCGTGCCCGAAGTCATCGTGGCCAACCATTGTGGCATCAAGGTGTTCGGCGTATCGGTCATTACTGACCTGGGCGTAGAGGGCAAGATAGTAGAGGTAACACACGAAGAGGTGCAAAAGGCTGCCGATGCCGCCCAACCCAAGATGACCGAGATTATGCGCGAACTGATTAACCGTAGCTAAACCATTCCCCACAAACCCATCATGAGAACAGAGATTGCCACATTAGGCGAGTTTGGCTTGATACGCCACCTCACCGAAGGGCTGGAGAACCGCCAGCCCTCCACCCGCTATGGCGTGGGCGACGATGCTGCCGTCATTGCCTGTAGCGAAGGAAAACAGACCTTAATCACCACCGACCTGCTGCTCGAAGGAGTACACTTCGACCTGACCTACGTGCCACTCAAGCACCTGGGCTACAAGTCGGCCGTAGTCAACTTCTCCGACATCTATGCCATGAATGGCACCCCAACGCAGATTACCGTCTCGCTGGGCGTATCCAAGCGGTTCAGCGTAGAAGAGATGGAAGCCCTCTATGCCGGTATCCGGCTGGCATGCGAGGAGTATGGCGTAGATATAGTAGGAGGCGACACCACCTCATCCATGACCGGACTCACCATCAGCATCACCTGCCTTGGCGAGGCTGCCCCAGAACAGATCGTCTATCGCAACGGAGCTCACGACACCGACCTACTCTGCGTGTCTGGCGACCTAGGTGCAGCCTACATGGGACTGCAACTCCTGGAGCGGGAGAAGCTGGTGCTCAAGGGAGGCGACCAAACCATACAACCCGACTTCACCGGCCGTGAATACCTGCTCGAGCGACAGCTCAAACCCGAAGCCCGACGCGATATCATCCGGCAGCTGGCCGAAGAGCAGGTCAAGCCCACCGCCATGATGGACATCAGCGATGGCCTCTCCTCCGAAGTACTCCACATCTGCACCCAGAGCAAAGTGGGGTGCCGCCTCTACGAAGAGCACCTGCCCATCGACTACCAGACCGCAGCCATGGCCGAAGAGCTCAATATGAACGTCACCACCTGCGCCCTGAATGGAGGCGAAGATTACGAACTCCTCTTCACTGTCCCCCTCTCCGCCTACGACAAGGTATCACAAATGGACGGCATCCGGGTGATAGGCCATATCACCAAGCCCGAACTGGGATGTGCCCTCGTAACGCGCGATGGTCAGGAATTTGAGCTGAAAGCACAAGGGTGGAATCCCCTCTAACTGCTTCAATCTGCCCCAAAATAGAGCAGAAAAACGCTGATAAAGCACAAAAATGCAATTTATCAGCGTTTTTTCTGTATAAAAGTTTGGTAATTCAAAAAGTTTGCCTACCTTTGCACCCGCAAACGAGACAGAACGGTGTCATAGCTCAGTTGGTAGAGCAAAGGACTGAAAATCCTTGTGTCCCCGGTTCGATTCCTGGTGACACCACGCAGAACGCTTGATTTCAGCAATGAAGTCAAGCGTTTCTTCTTTCTCATCCCCCCACCCTCCGTCCGCAGATGGACATAAAAAAAAACGAGCGAATTCTCACGAATTCCTCGCCTGCGGAAAGAAAAGCCATGTGGCTTTTCTTTTTTCAAAAACAACATTTAATCCTAAAAAACGTTCCTTTTTTACCTATAAGGAAAAAACTTCCTATTGAAAACACTAATACTCAAAAAAATTACCTTATTACTAATTACCTATCTAATTACACTTATTCTTTATCGTTTCCCAACGACACTGCAAAGGTAGCGCTTTATAAGAAATAAGCAATAGAAACAGGGGAAAAACTTATGTTATATAACATACTTTTCAACTTCATCCCCTCCAGTTTACACTTATTCAAAGACAAGCCCCCGATGCAATCAGCAGATCACATCGAGGGCAGTCCCCTTTAACACCTTTAAACAAAACGATTATATCTTCCTATTCACTTTCTGGCTTCAGCGATGAACTCCAGGGCCTCCTTACACTTGGCCGTCACGTAGGCCCAGTCCTCAGCAGCCACCTTCTCCTTGGGGAAGAGCTTCGAGCCCATACCCACACAGAAGACGCCCGCCTTGATCCACGAGGTGAGGTTCTCCTGCGTAGGCTCTACGCCACCCGTCACCATCAGCTTTGACCAAGGCATCGGAGCCAGCAGCCCCTTCACCAGCTTGGTACCCAGTACGTCGCCCGGGAAAATCTTGCAGAGGTCGCAGCCCACTTCTTGAGCAGCACCCACTTCAGACACACTACCACAACCCGGCGTATAAGCCACCAAGCGGCGGTTGCAGATCTTTGCAATCTCAGGATTAAACAGCGGGCCTACCACAAAGTTGGCACCCAGCTGCAGGTAGAGGGCAGCCGTAGCCGGATCCACAATCGAACCCACACCCATAGCCAGCTCAGGGCACTCCTTAGCTGCATACTTCACCACCTCGGCAAACACCTCGTGGGCAAAGTCGCCACGGTTTGTAAACTCAAAGGCACGTACACCGCCATCATAGCAGGCCTTCACCACCTTCTTAGCCACCTCTGCATCTTTGTGGTAGAACACAGGAACCATACCGGTTGAACCAATCTTGTTCAACACAGCTATCTTATCAAATTTTGCCATTTTCCTATACCTTATTATATATATGTAATCATTACGCTCCGCACAGCCGGTGATTAACGCTGCACTCGACCGCTGGCATCACCACCGGCCAGCGCCTCAACCTCTTCAACCGAAACCAGGTTGAAGTCACCATTGATGGTATGCTTCAGAGCCGAAGCAGCCACGGCAAACTCCAGCGCCTCACCCTGGTTGGGCTTAGTCAGCAGACCATGGATGATACCACCCGAGAAAGAGTCACCACCACCCACACGGTCGATGATGGGGTTGATGTCGTAACGCTTCGACTCGTAGAACTCCTCACCATTGTAGATCATGGCCTTCCAACCATTGTGAGTAGCCGAGAACGACTCGCGCAGGGTTGAGATGACATACTTGAAGCCAAACTCCTTAGCCATAGCCGTAAAGATACCCTTGTAGCCAGCAGCATCCGTCTTGCCGCCCTCTACGTCAGCCTCGGGCTTGAATCCCAGACAGAGCTCCGCATCCTCCTCATTGCCGATGCAGACATCCACATACTGCATCAGAGGCTTCATGATGGACTGTGCCTTCTCCTTGGTCCAGAGCTTCTTGCGGAAGTTCAGATCGACCGACACCGTCACGCCGTGGCGCTTTGCAGCCTCACAAGCCAGCTTGGTCAGCTCAGCAGCCTTATCCGAGATAGCCGGCGTAATGCCCGACCAGTGGAACCAGTCCGCACCCTCCATGATGGCATCAAAATCGAAGTCCGTCGTATCAGCCTCAGCGATAGCAGAATGAGCACGGTCATAAATCACCTTGCTAGGACGCATCGACGCTCCCGTCTCCAGGTAGTAGATACCCACACGGTCGCCACCGCGGGCAATGAAGTCCGTCTTCACGCCATACTTACGCAATGCATTCACGGCCGACTGCCCAATCTCGTGCTTAGGCAGCTTGGTGACAAAGTAAGCGTCATGACCATAGTTGGCACAGCTCACAGCCACATTGGCTTCGCCACCACCATACACTACATCAAACGAATCCGACTGCACAAAACGCGTGTTGCCCGGAGTGGAGAGTCTCAGCATGATTTCTCCCAAAGTTACGATTTTCTTTCCCATAAATAGATTATTTCGTTTTATAAATAATTAATTTCTCTTTTTTGTTTCGAATTATCACAAGGGGCTAAAATAAGGTTAATACCCAATGAATAAATCAGTTACAACAAAAATTAGGCCAAAACCTTATCTCTCGTGTGCGAGCACAAAGGTACAACTTTTTTTGGAATACAAAAAATTATCGTATATTTGTGACGAAAAATTTAAGATTATTATTGTGTGCGCGCACAATAAAACCCCAATTGATATAGTTTATTAACAATAAAACCAAGAAAAACAAGTCATGGAACGAGTGAGAATCAAAGATATTGCAGCAATGGCCGGCGTATCCGTAGGAACAGTCGATCGCGTCATCCACGGGCGCAGCGGTGTGTCAGCAGAGAGCAAGCTCCGGGTAGAGAAAATCCTGGAACAACTCAACTACCAGCCCAACATGTATGCCAGCGCCCTGGCCTCGAACAAAAAGTACCGCTTTGCCTGCCTGCTTCCGCAGCACGAAGACGGCGAGTACTGGAGCGATGTAGAACGGGGCATCCAGCAAGCCATCCAGACCTACTCCGATTTCCACGTCAGCCATTCGCTCACCTTCTACGACCCCTACGACTACCACTCCTTCACCGATGCCGCCAACCGCATCCTGCAGGACGACCCCGATGGAGTCCTCTTCTCCCCTACCCGTCCCGAATTCACCAGTCCCTTTGTCGTGCAGCTCAACCAGCGCGCTATACCTTATATATATATAGACTCCAACGTGAGGGAGCATCCCGCCCTGGCCTTCTACGGACAAAACTCCTACCAGAGTGGCATCTTTGCCGCCCGCATGATGATGATGGCCGCAGGCAGCGAGACCAAGGAGATAGCCATCTTCCGCAAGATCAACGACGGCATTGTAGGCTCCAACCAGCAAGAACGGCGCGAGATAGGCTTTCGCAACTACATGGAGCAGCACTACCCCGACTGCCACATCTGGGAGCTCGACCTCCACGCCAAACGTAACGACGAAGACTTCAGCATGCTCGAGCAGTTCTTTGCCGCCCATCCCCAGCTGCACAACGGCATCACCTTCAACTCCAAGGCCTTCATCATCGGCCAGTACCTGGAGCAGAAAGGCATCACCCACTTTCAGTTGACCGGCTACGACCTGCTGCAGCGCAACGTAGAGTGCCTGCGTCGAGGCAGCATCCTCTTCCTCATCGCCCAGCAACCCTCGCTGCAAGGCTTCAACGGCATCAAGGCCCTGGCCGACCACCTCATCCTCAAGAAGGAGGTCAACCCAGAGAACTTCATGCCCATCGACCTGCTCACCAAGGAGAATATCGACTACTACTTCAAGATGTAACCATTAACTCACAAAAATATGACAACCAAATTCCTGAAAATCAATACGGCCGACAACGTGGCCGTAGCTATTGAGAACCTATCCAAAGGCGAAGTGCTCCAAATCGACGGCACCGAAGTACAGCTCCAAGAAGATGTGCCCGCCGGTCACAAGTTTGCCCTCAAGGCCTTTGCTCAGGGCGAAGACGTCATCAAGTACGGCTACCCCATTGGCCACACCCTGCAGCCCATTGCTCAGGGATGCTGGATCAACGAGCGCAACCTCAAGACCAACCTCTCCGGCCTGCTGGAGTACAGCTACCAGCCCGTAGATGCCTCGCTGCAAATTCCTAACCGCAGGCTCACCTTCAAGGGCTACCGTCGTGCCAACGGCGAGGTAGGCATCCGCAACGAAATCTGGGTTGTACCTACCGTAGGCTGCGTCAATGGTATCGCCAGCCGACTGGCCGACTCCCTGCGTAGCGAAACCGGCTGCCAAGCTGTAGATGCCATCATGGCCTATCCCCACAACTACGGCTGCTCCCAGCTGGGCGATGATCACGAGAACACCCGCAAGATACTGCGCGATCTGGTGCTCCATCCCAATGCAGGTGGTGTATTGGTCGTAGGCCTCGGCTGTGAGAACAACCAGCCCGACCTCTTCCGTGAGTTCCTTGGCCACTACGACGAGAGCCGCATCAAGTTCATGGTCGTACAGAAAGTAGAAGACGAGTACGAAGAGGGCATGAAGCTGCTGCGCGAGATCTACGATATCGCCTCACAAGACGTGCGCACCGAAGTCCCCCTGAGCGAGCTGCGAGTAGGCCTCAAGTGCGGAGGCTCCGATGGCTTCAGCGGCATCACCGCCAATCCCCTGCTCGGTCTCTTCAGCGACTTCCTCGTAGCACAAGGCGGCACCAGCGTACTCACCGAAGTACCCGAGATGTTTGGCGCAGAGACTATCCTGATGAACCGTTGCCGCACCCCTCAACTCTTCGAACAGACCGTCAAGCTCATCAACGACTTCAAGGCCTACTTCCTGAGCCATGGCGAGCCCGTGGGCGAGAACCCCTCACCCGGCAACAAGGCCGGCGGCATCTCCACCCTCGAAGACAAGGCCCTGGGATGCACCCAGAAGTGTGGCAAGAGCTACGTCGAAGGAGTGATGGCCTACGGCGAACGACTGCAGGTCAAAGGCCTCAACCTCCTTTCCGCCCCAGGCAATGACCTCGTAGCAGCCACTGCCCTAGCCTCGAGTGGCTGTCATATCGTCCTCTTCACCACAGGCCGTGGTACCCCCTTCGGCACCTACGTACCCACCATGAAGGTATCCACCAACTCCGCCCTGGCCCAGAAGAAGCCCAACTGGATTGACTTCAATGCCGGCGTCATCGTCGAGAACGAACCCATGGAGCAGACCTGCGAACGCTTTATCGACTACGTCATCCGCGTAGCCAGCGGCGAGCAGGTCAACAACGAAAAGAACGGCTACAAAGAGATTGCCATCTTCAAGACTGGCGTCACCCTGTAACCCCATCCATAACCCTCGGGCACAGGGCTCCTGCCAGCCGGCACCGCCCTGTGCCCTGATTCTACCACAACAAATGATGACAAAAACCTCTACAGGCCATGGAAGCGGCTTTGCGCTCACCCCGCTGCTCCTCTTCCTCTGCCTCTACCTCATTACCTCACTCCTTATCGGCGACTTCTACAAAGTCCCCATCACGGTGGCCTTCCTCTGCGCCTCGTGTTATGCCCTGCTCACCACTCGCGGGCTCACCCTCGAAGAGCGACTCAACTGCTTCTCCCAAGGAGCCTCAAACAAGAACATGCTCCTCATGGTCTGGATCTTCATCCTGGCCGGAGCCTTTGCCCAAGGAGCCAAGGCCATCGGCGCCATCGATGCCACCGTTAACCTCACCCTGCTCATTGTGCCCGAACAACTGCTGCTTGCCGGCATCTTTCTGGCCGCCTGCTTCATCTCCCTCTCCGTAGGCACCAGTGTAGGCACCATCGTCGCCCTTACCCCCGTGGCCGTAGGCCTTGCCGAAAAGACCGGTATCACCCTCCCCATGATGGTAGCCCTGGTAGTGGGCGGTTCCCTCTTTGGTGACAACCTCTCCTTCATCTCCGACACCACCATTGCCGCCACCCGTACCCAGGAGTGCGCCATGCGCGATAAGTTCCGGGTCAACTCCATGATCGTTGTCCCCGCCGCCTTTATCGTGCTCTGCATCTATACTGCCATCGGGCTGAACTCAACCCCTATCGAAGGCCACTACTCCGTGGTCGGCATCAAGGTGCTCCCCTACCTTGTAGTGCTGGGCACCGCCCTGGCCGGACTGCATGTCACACTCGTGCTGCTGCTTGGCATCCTCTGCACAGGCCTGGTCGGCCTGTGCACCGGCACCAGCTTCTTCGACTGGTTCCAAGCCATGGGTAGCGGCATCAGTGGTATGGGCGAGCTCATCATCGTCACCCTGTTGGCTGGCGGTCTGCTCGAAGTCATCCGCCACAACGGCGGTATCGACTACCTTCTCTATAAGCTCACCCGTCGTGTCTCAGGCAAGCGAGGTGCCGAATTGAGCATAGCCGCCTTGGTGAGTCTGGCCAACCTCTGCACGGCCAACAACACCATCGCCATCCTCACCACCGGCCCCTTGGCTCGTGACATCAGCAAGAAGTATCAGCTCGACCCCCGCAAGTCCGCCAGTATTCTTGACACCTTCTCCTGCTTCATCCAGGGCATCATCCCCTACGGTGCCCAGCTGCTCATGGCCTCCGGCTTGGCCCATCTCTCCCCCATCAGCATCATGCAATACCTTTACTACCCCTATTGCATGGGGTTCGTAGCCCTTTTAGCCATTTTGGTGCGTTACCCCCGAAGATTTTCGTAGAAAGAGTTGCTCAATTCGCAGAAAGTCACTACCTTTGCGCCGCCATTACGAGATAATGGCTTAATTCAAATCATTCATTAAAAAAACATTTAGAAAAAATGGCAACAAAAATCAGACTGCAACGCAATGGACGCAAGGGATACGCTTTCTACTCCATCGTAGTTGCAACCGTAAAAGCACCACGTGATGGTAAGTTTATCGAAAAGATTGGTACCTACAACCCCAACACCAATCCTGCCACAGTAGATTTGAAGTTCGACCGCGCACTCGACTGGGTATTGAAGGGTGCACAGCCTACCGACACTGTTCGCAACATTCTCTCTCGCGAAGGTGTTTACATGAAGAAGCACTTGTTGGGCGGTGTAGCCAAGGGCGCTTTCGACGAGGCTACTGCCGAGGCTCGCTTCGAGGCTTGGAAGAACAACAAGCAGAACGGTCTTGCTGCATTGAAGCAGAAAGAAGAGGCCGCTAAGAAGGCCGAAGCCACTGCACGTCTGGAGGCTGAGAAGAAGATCAACGAAGAGAAGGCCAAGGCATTGGCTGAGAAGAAAGCTGCTGAAGCAGCTGCCAAAGCCGCAGAAGAGGCAGCCAAGGCTGCTGAAGCTGCCGAAGCTGCTGCCGCTGCAGAGCCCGCAGCCGAAGAGGCTCCCGCTGCAGAGTAACGCACCACTTCGTTCAGCCACAGGCTAACCCTATGAATCAAATCTCCCCCTTCCGCCACCAGGCGAAAGGGGGAGATTTTTTTGCCCTGCTTCATACGTTTACGAGCAAGAAGTGGAAACTGAACGTTGGAAGACCTGTTCAAACATATCCATTTCTCGCTTGGCTATACCGAGACGAGTGGCGATTGACCTCCAATGCTTCACACCAGCCTTCACTTCTTCGATGATACGCACGGCTTCTTCTTTGCCTATCATATACTCCTCCGAGGATTCAAGCAGCAACTGAAGGTCAGCATGATCGGTAGTGGAGTTGATGAGCAAAGCCTGGTATTCATTCAGAGTCGGATTCAAATCGTATGCCGGTGATAGCGTCCAACCTCGTGGAGTAAGGAGGAATCCGTGGTTGCGGAAATGGTCATCGCTATTGCCGATGGCTATATTGAATGCCACACGACGATAGAGCTGACGCAGGTTCTGCTCCACGTCACAGCAGTTCTGGAGGATGAAGTCCACGATGTCCAGATAGCCGTTACCTGACTTGGCATCACAGCCATCAGTCAAGCCTAGCATGGTCATAGCTGATGCGAAATGCTTTCTTCTTCCTTCAGCTGTCCTATCGAAACGTCTAGAAAGTAAGGTATGGTACTTCTCACCCGTCTCAATGACACTAGTCTCTGCAGCTACGACTCCAGCCTCTTTCGCCAACAGATGACTGTGATGCTCCCAAAGACCTACATCATAGTCATCATTCCTTGACGGGAACTTGGCTATGCAAAGATTACCTGCTTCATTCATCACTCCCGCCTTGGGACGTGCACCACCAAGTGAAGTGCCAGGATGAACGAGTTGAAGGAGCCATTTCTTCTCAGGTAACTTATTCAGCTCCTCACTCTTCTCAATCTCCATACTGGCTGCTACCAATGCCCGTATGTCGGTCAAAGGGGGAATACGAAGCGAT